>NZ_JAXOFU010000002.1:0-386555 GCF_036409425.1 Virgibacillus sp. MG-45
AACTCTACAAGTTGAATTCTCACACAGGCAGAGCCTGTGGTTTTAAAACCAGTAATAAAAAAGCAGGTGCAATATTCACCGAATATTTGCCCTGCTTCACTCTTCATTCTCTTGAAATCATCTTCTATTAAGAGCGATTTGCAACTTCCTCTATTATCGCAGCAATGAGCTCGCTGATCTTCACCAATTCATGCACTGCAATTCGTTCATTCGTTGTATGAATCTCCTCATACCCAACAGCTAAATTAACGGTAGGTATTCCAAAGCCAGCAATAATATTTGCATCACTACCACCACCACTTTTTAACAAGCTACTTGTTCTGCCGATCTTCTTTGCGGCATCCCGAGCTACTTCAACTACTTCATCTCCTGCTTGCTGTTTAAAGCCTGGATACATGACCTTCACTTCTACTTGTGCTTCGCCACCGTATTCATTTGCTGTTTCTTCAAATGCTTGCTTCATCTTTGCTACTTGCGCTTCCATTTTCTCAGCTACAAGTGATCTTGCTTCTGCTAAAATTTCTACATAATCACAAACAATATTCGTTTGTTTGCCACCTTCAAAACGACCGATATTTGCAGTGGTTTCCTCATCAATTCTACCGAGCGGCATTTTAGAAATGGCTTTAGCGGCTAGTGTTATAGCGGAAATCCCCTTTTCCGGAGCTACACCAGCGTGTGCTGTTTTTCCCTTAATTACCGCCAAAATCTTTGCTTGTGTGGGAGCAGCAACAATAATATCTCCAACTTCTCCATTACTATCAATCGCATAGCCGAATTTTGCATGGATGTGCTTTTTATCTAGAACCTTTGCTCCAACTAGACCAGATTCTTCCCCGACTGTAATGATAAATTGAATATCGCCATGTGGTACATCGTTTTCTTGTATCATTCGAATAGCTTCAAAAATCGCAGCGAGACCTGCTTTATCGTCCGCACCGAGAATCGTCGTTCCATCTGAAACAATGTATCCATCTTTAATAGACGGTTTAATTCCTTTTCCTGGAACAACTGTGTCCATATGTGATGTGAAATAAATTGGATCCGCATTTAATTTATTCCCTTTTAATGTACAAATTAAATTTCCTGCTCCATGTCCCGTTAGTTTCTTCGCATCATCCTCGAACACTTCTACTCCAAGGTCTGAAAATTTCTTTTTTAGCACACTAGCTATTTCTGCTTCATGCTTTGTTTCCGAATCAATTTGAACCAATTCAAAAAATTCTTGTACTAATCTTTCTTCGTTAATCTTGACCATGATTGATATCTCCTTCAATTATAAAACTTACGTATTTCATTATCATATCACTTTTATTACCTCGCCGTCACATAAGACACATGAGGATTTATAACGGGATGTTTCCGTGTTTTTTTGCAGGACGTTGAACCGTTTTATTTTGTAGCATTTCCAAGGCTTGCACAAGCTTTATTCGTGTTTCTCGTGGATCTATAACGTCATCCACCATCCCTAAGCCAGCCGCAATATATGGATTTGCAAATTTTTCGCGATAGGTTTCGATTTTCTCCTGCCTTGTTACCTCTGGATTGTCACTTTCAGCGATGTCCTTTGCAAAAATAATATTCGCAGCCCCTTCAGGTCCCATTACAGCTATTTCTGCATTTGGCCATGCATAGACAAGATCAGCACCAATTGATTTACTATTTAGTGCGACATATGCACCACCATATGCCTTCCTTGTAATTACAGTTATTTTAGGAACCGTTGCTTCTGAATACGCATACAAGATTTTCGCACCATGGCGGATAATGCCACCATGTTCTTGTTTCACACCAGGAAAAAAGCCTGTCACATCTTCGAATGTAATTATCGGAATTTGGAAGCAATCACAAAAGCGAATAAATCGAGCAGCTTTATCACTTGAATCAATATCAAGACCACCGGCCATATATTTTGGCTGATTACAAACTAAGCCAACTGTTCTTCCTTTTATTCGTGCAAAGCCAACGACTATATTTTTTGCAAACTGTGCATGAATCTCAAAAAAGCTATTTTCATCTACAACTTGTTCGATTACTTTTTTAACATCATAAGGACGAACTGAATTAAAGGGAACAACATCAGTTAGCTCAGAACGGTAATCGTTTAAATCTTCCTCTAACGGCAATTCTGGTGGCTTTTCTTTGCTGTTAGCAGGTAAATAGCTTAAAAGCTGTTTAACATAATCTAATGCCTCTTCCTCTGTTGCTGCTTGCATATGTGCATTGCCACTTGTTGAATTATGTATTGCCGCACCACCAAGTGCTTCTGAGGAAATTTTCTCACCAGTTACCGTTTCAATTACTTTAGGACCAGTAATAAACATTTGCGACGTTTTTTCTACCATAATTACAAAATCTGTGATTGCCGGAGAATAAACAGCTCCACCTGCACTTGGACCCATAATTACCGAAATTTGTGGGATAACACCTGAATAGATGGAATTTCGATAAAATACTTGACCATAGCCGTCGAGAGAGGAGACACCTTCTTGAATCCGAGCTCCACCTGAATCGTTCAATCCAATAAATGGTACTCCGTTCTCTGCAGCTAGATCCATGACATTGGCAATTTTTCTTCCGTGCATTTCACCTAGCGCTCCACCATATACGGTGAAATCCTGAGCAAATAAATACACAGGTTTTCCATTTATCTTTCCGTAGCCTGTTACTACACCTTCGCCTTTTGCAGTTGCACTATCCATTCCAAAATCACTGACTCGATGTTCGATAAAAGGATTTAATTCAACGAATGATCCATTATCCAAAAGATACTCAATTCGCTCACGAGCTGTTAGTTTTCCTTTCGCATGCTGCTTATCGATACGTTCATCTCCACCACCAAGCTCAACGGACCTCCGCTTATCATATAATTCGTTAATTTTATCAAAAATATCCATCCTTATTCAGATCCTTTCATTTGCTCACATAATTCAATTAAAACGCCATGAGCAGATTTTGGATGGATAAATGCGACTTTTGTATCGTGTGCACCTTGTGTAGGAGCATCGTTACTAAATTTAACACCATTTGTTTTCATTTGTGTCATTCGTGCTTCAATATTGTCAACATCAATGGCAATATGATGTATTCCTTCTCCTTGTTTTTCAAGAAAACGTTTTATACTAGAATCCTCGTGTAGAGGTTCTAGTAGCTCTATACGCGTTTCACCAATACGAAGAAAAGCTACCTTTACCCCTTCACTTTCAACATGCTCCACATGCTCTAGATCTAAATGCAGCATATCTGTGTAAAAGGAAAGCGCTTGCTCTATATTTTGCACTGCGATTCCTATATGGGCTATTTTCTTTGGTTTTGAAACGACGTGACCATTTACCTGCATAAGTTCCTTAATAAAGCTTGCTAAAGCATCTGTTGTCGAACCACTAGTGAAGATTTTCTTGATTCCTTGTTCAAGTAAGTATGGAATATCTTCACTTGGAATAACACCGCCACCGATTACCGGGATATCTCCTGCATTTCTTTGTTCCAATTCTTGCACAACTTTTGGAAATAGCGTGCGATGTGCGCCAGATAATGAAGATAAACCAATGACATCTACATCTTCCTGAATTGCAGCTTGAGCGATTTGCTGAGGAGATTGACGTAATCCTGTATAAATAACTTCCATTCCATGGTCTCGTAATGCTTGTGCTATCACTAATGCCCCTCTATCATGTCCATCTAGTCCAGGTTTTGCGATTAAGACTCGAATCTTTTTCATGCTTTCTCCCCCCTATATTCCTGAATATTCACCAAATTCATCGCGTAAAACATTGCAAATTTCCCCAACAGTTGCATATGCTTTCACTGCATCTAAAATATATGGAATTAAGTTACTACTTTGATTTTGAGCATGTTTTTTAATGGCCTGTAATGAATTATCGACAGCAGCTTGGTCTCGGGTTGAACGAATATTTTTCAAGGCATTTATTTGTGCTTTTTCTAAGGCTTCATCGACCTTTAGTAAATCCGGGTTTACTTCTTCTTCTAAGACGAACTTATTTAATCCAACAATAATTTCATCTTTTCGTTCAATCCTTTTTTGTGTTTCGTATGCGTTTTGGTGAATTTCACGCTGCATGTACCCCTCTTCAACAGCTTGAACAGCTCCACCGATTGCTTCAATTTTTTCTAAATAAGCATTAATTTCTGCTTCGATCCTATCTGTTAATTCCTCAACAAAATAAGAACCACCTAGAGGATCAACTGTATCCGCAGCTCCGCTCTCATGTGCAATAATTTGCTGGGTTCGTAGTGCAATTCTAGCAGAATCTTCAGTTGGTAGTGATAACGCTTCATCTCGGGAATTCGTATGTAAACTTTGTGTTCCTCCCATTACTGCTGCTAATGCTTGTAATGTAACACGGACAATATTATTATCTGGCTGTTGCGCAGTTAATGTAGATCCACCAGTTTGTGTATGAAAACGAAGCTTCCAGCTTTTTGGATTTTTAGCTCCATAATGGTTTTTCATAATCTTTGCCCAAACGCGACGAGCCGCTCGAAATTTGGCGATTTCTTCAAAGAAGTTGTTATGCGCATTAAAGAAAAACGCAAGCCGAGGTGCAAACTGATCAATATCTAATCCAGATTCAAGTGCTGCATCCACATATGCCATCCCATTGGCAATCGTAAATGCGGCTTCTTGCACTGCGGTCGATCCAGCTTCGCGAATATGATAGCCAGATATACTGATCGTATTAAATTTTGGAACATGAGCTTGACAATATTCAAATATATTCGTTATCAATCTCATGGAAGGCTTTGGTGGGAAAATATAAGTACCTCTTGCGATATATTCTTTTAAAATATCATTTTGAATCGTACCCGTTAATTGTTCTAGAGGTACTCCTTGCTTTTCACCTACAGCGATGTACATACAAAGTAAAATCGAAGCAGGTGCATTAATTGTCATCGATGTACTTACCTTATCTAATGGAATGTTATCAAAAAGCTGTTCCATGTCTTTTAAGGAATCAATCGCAACTCCTACTTTCCCGACTTCTCCTTCTGCCATCACATCATCAGAATCATAGCCAATTTGGGTTGGTAAATCAAAGGCAACCGATAAACCAGTTTGTCCTTGCTCTAACAAATAACGAAATCGTTTATTTGTTTCTTTTGCAGAACCGAATCCAGCGTATTGACGCATTGTCCAAAAACGACTTCGATACATAGTAGGTTGAATTCCTCGTGTGTAAGGAAATTGTCCTGGAAAGCTAAGCTTCTCTTCATCATACTCGTTTTTCGAATAATATAATCGATCAACTTCGATATTGGATGAAGTCGTAAATTGATCTTCCCGTTCAGGAAAACGCTTACTTAATTCGTTACAATCATCTTTCCAAGCTTGTTCATACTTATTTTCTGTATTCATTGTATCCAAAACCCCCTTGTTCAAATGAGACACATATTATAAACAACAGAAATTAGTAAAACAGTTAAATAAAAACGATATATTTTCCTTGTCCAATCTGGATTTTAACGTTAAAATACAAATAGCATTATGGATGAAGGAGGAGAACTTCATGGCAGCAAATCAGCCACAAAAGACATCTACGAAAAAGAAGTCAAAGCGAGAGCGCAGAATAACATTAATTGTGTATATTATGATAATTGCAATGCTACTATCCACTTTAACAACTGGGCTAATCGCCTTTCTTTAAAAAGAAATGATTTAATAAGATGCAACCAAGGAGACTGGTTAGTTATGTAGAACCAGTCTTTTTAATTTTATATTTTATGACTACATCACTTTTTTTGAACTTTTTCTTAATGATTAAATAGTCTTCCATTTCCCGAAGAAGACGATATAGATTAGCGCGAGTCTCAAATTCTTCCTTTGATGTAGGCATATCTTCATCATGAAAAACTGTATATAAATCATTTAATTCCTTAAGAAATAGAATGGCAGTATTCCCCGGGTGAACTGCTTCGGAAAGTCTTTCAAAGAAATTAGCAATTTCCTCTGACATCGGATCTTTGAAAGGAAGCTTCGTAACTAATGGAAGCATTCTTTTTAAAATATCAAATTGCTTTGCGCGCATATTAAAATAATCATAATATGTATGCTCTGAACGAAGCATATGATTTTCCCTATCGCGTTCAACTAGTTCAATTGTTTCTTCAAGAATATGTTCTGTTTCTGTTATTTCCTTCCCATCCCATGTCTGGTTCTTATCTCGAATATAAGCAGCAATTTCATAAAGGATGATGCGAAAATTCGTTTCAAGTTTCTTTTGCTTTTCTCTTAATTGTTTATCCATACTCGGCATATAGAGATTGACAATCAAACCAATACCGATTCCAACTAGGATTAGCATGAATTGATTAAACAAAAACACGTAATCAATATGACCTGCACTATATAGGTTAATAATGATAACAGAGCTGGTCGTAATCCCTTGCGTTATTTTCAACAATACAGTTAATGGAATAAAGAAAGCTAACATAATACCAAGAACTATTGTATTGTATCCGAGTATTTCAAAAAAACCAAACGAAAGTATACTTGCTAATACACACGCGGCAAATCGATCCCATGCACTTAATACCGATCTTTTTCTAGATGGTTGAATGCAAAGCATCGTCAATATTCCCGCGGAAACGAAATTAGTTAATCCTAAAAATTGCGCAATGGCTATTGCAACTGGTGTGCCAATCGCAGTCTTTATTGTTCGGTAGCCAATTTTCACCTTCATATCTCCTCAATTAGAACTTCCTTTTATAAACGATGAAAATAAGGCTGACCCGCAATTAATGAGACAGCCTTTTTTCATTTCTACAGGTAATGTTATACTTCCTCACAATGATTATCAAAAATTTGTTGTAGCTTTGTCATTACATCCATTGCATTAAAGCCTTCGATGTCATGACGCTCTAACATTGTAACAATTTTTCCATCTTTTAAAAATGCAAATGACGGAGAAGAAGGAGGAAATCCTTCAAAATATTCTCGAGCCCTTTCTGTTGCATCCTTATCTTGACCTGCAAATACAGTTACAAGATGGTCTGGACGCTTGTCATAATGAATTGCATTTGCTGCAGCTGGTCTCGCAACACCACCCGCACAGCCGCACACAGAATTTATCATTACTAATGTTGTTCCTTTACGATTAAGCGCTGCATCTACTTCCTCTACAGTCTTTAATTCCTCATAACCAGCTTCTCGTATATCTTGACGTGCTGCATCTACTACGTCATTCATAAATAAATTAAAATCCATGCAAACATGCATCTCCTTATTAAAAGTATTTATAAGTTAACCCATTAACTTATAAATTAGCTTATCAATATTGCTTTGAAAATTCAATTTAAAAAATTGACTGTTAGTACATTTGCACTGTTTTATCGTTCATGTTTTCTAGTATTTCTTTTACCCTTGCTAAAAACTGTCCGCAAATTAGCCCATCTAATATACGATGGTCTAACGATAAACAGAGGTTCACCATATCACGCGCTGCAAACATATCATTAATGATTACCGGACGTTTCACAATCGATTCCACTTGTAATATTGCAGCCTGCGGATAATTAATGACTCCCATCGACTGAACTGATCCAAATGAACCGGTATTATTTACTGTAAAAGTACCACCTTGCATATCTTCAGAAGTAAGCTTTCCGTTTCGGGCTTTCATCGCTAATTCATGAATATCTCGAGCAATACCTTTGATGCTTTTTTCATCAGCATTTCGTATGACTGGAACAAATAACTCCTGATCTTTAGCAACAGCAATGGAAATATGAATGTCTTTCTTCTGGATAATCTTATCGCCTGCCCACATGCTATTTAATTGTGGAAACTCCTTAATAGCTTGTGAAATTGCTTTTACAAAAAACGCAAAAAACGTTAAATTAAATCCTTCATTTTGTTTAAATGTTGATTTTACTCGATTTCGATAAGCAACAAGATCCGTTACATCTACCTCAACCATCATCCACGCATGCGGAATTTCTGTTTTGGCGCGAACCATGTTTTGGGCAATAACCTTTCGTACCCCAGTAACTGGAATTTCCAAGTCTCCAGCAACACTACCTGGAAAGGGAGCCTTTGTTGTTTGAGAAGTATGTTTGGTAACCGATCTTTGTTCAAATGCTTTTGCCTGTTCTTCTTTCTGTTCTACACCTGGCTGTATACCTTGTTCGATAAGATGTTGAATATCCTTCCGGGTGATGCGGCCGCCTCGACCAGTCCCGGTTACTTGTTCAAGATCAATATTATGTTCCTGTGCCATTCTCAACACGGCTGGTGAGTATCTTTTTTTCATAGAAGTATCATCCGTAGTTTCTTCTGATGCGTTGTTGATCGCTTTCTCCGTGTTTTCCACATTACTAGCATTTGCTTCTTTATCATCTGTTTCAATCACACAAATTAACTCTCCAACTTCAATCGTATCTCCTTCGTTCGCAATTAACTCTGTTATTGTACCTGCGAAAGAAGAAGGAACCTCTGCGTTTACTTTATCTGTCATTACTTCTGCAATCGGATCATATTTATTAACTGTGTCCCCTTCTTTAACTAGCCACGTACTAATCGTACCTTCCGTGACACTCTCACCAAGCTGAGGCATTGTTATTTTCTCTTTTGCCACTGAAATCCCTCCTTAATCCTTCAACATTATTCATTAAAACGCTGCTAATTCTCTTATTGCTTTTTCAACTTTGTCCGGATTAATCATGAAGTATTTCTCCATTGTAGGCGCATAAGGCATGGCAGGAACATCTGGTCCAGCAAGTCTTTGAATCGGAGCATCCAAGTCAAACAGACAATGCTCAGCAATAATTGCTGCAACCTCACCTATGATACTCCCCTCTTTGTTATCCTCTGTTACTAGTAGTACCTTCCCAGTTTTACGCGCTGCCTCTATAATTGCTTCTTTATCAAGTGGGTATACAGTTCGTAAATCTAGAATATGTGCATCAATACCTTCATCAGCAAGCTTTTCAGCTGCTTGAAGTGCAAAATGTACACATAAACCGTACGTAATGATGGTGACATCCGTACCTTCTCGCTTTATATCTGCTTTACCAATCGGTAATACATAATCTTCCTCTGGTACCTCACCTTTTAATAATCGATATGCACGTTTATGCTCAAAAAAGAGTACAGGATCATTATCCCGAATGGCGGCCTTTAACAACCCTTTTACATCATATGGTGTAGAAGGCATTACTATTTTTAATCCTGGTTGATTCGCAAACACTGCCTCAACAGATTGCGAATGATATAACGCACCGTGTACACCGCCACCATATGGTGCGCGAATCGTTATCGGACAATTCCAATCATTGTTAGAACGATATCTGATTTTCGCTGCTTCAGATATGATTTGATTCACAGCCGGCATAATAAAATCGGCAAATTGCATTTCAGCTACAGGGCGCATTCCGTACATCGCCGCACCAATGCCCACCCCTGCAATTGCTGATTCCGCAAGAGGCGTATCTAAAACACGATATTCTCCAAAACGATCATACAAACCATCCGTCGCTCGAAAGACGCCACCTTTTTTTCCTACGTCTTCACCAAGAACAAATACTTTTTCATCACGTTCCATTTCTTCTTTTAAAGCAGCTGTCACTGCTTGAATATACGACATAATAGCCATTTAGAATCCCCCCCTATTCCTCGTATACGTATTTTAATGCTGATTCTGGTTCTGCATAGGCAGCATTTTCTGCATAATCTGTTGCTTCATTAACGAGTTGATCAATATCTTTGTTTATGTTCGCTTCAATCTCATCTGTTAGGATGTTATTTTCTTTTAAGTATGCAGCAAACGTAAAAATGGAATCTTTCTTCTTTGCTTCATCTACTTCGTCTCGATCTCGATAGAGTCGATCATCATCATCACTAGAATGTGCGGTAAGCCGGTAAGTTACTGCCTCAATTAATGTTGGACCTTTTCCAGCGACCGCTCTCTCTCTAGCTTCACTTACTGCTTCAAACACAGCAAGCGGATCATTTCCATCCACTGTTATACCAGGCATACCATAGCTTGCTCCACGATCAGCGACACTTTCACATGCTAACTGTTTTTCGAGTGGTACCGAAATCGCATATTTATTATTTTCTACCATTGTAATTACTGGTAGTTTATGTACACCAGCAAAGTTTAATCCTTCATGGAAATCTCCTTGATTGGATGATCCTTCTCCTAATGTCACAAAGGAAGCAAAATTCTTTTTCTCCATCTTAGCAGCTAACGCTACACCTACTGCATGTGGAACTTGAGTAGTTACTGGTGAAGAACCAGTTAATATTCGGTTCTTTTTTTGTCCAAAGTGCCCTGGCATTTGACGTCCACCTGAATTAGGATCCTCTGCCTTTGCAAAGCCTGAAAGCATAATATCCTTTGCTGTCATACCAAAGGCTAAAACCACTCCTAAATCTCGATAATATGGTGCTACATAATCATGTTCACGATCAAGCGCGAATGCTGCCCCTACTTGTGCAGCTTCTTGTCCTTGACAAGAAATAACGAAAGGAATTTTTCCAGCACGGTTTAATAACCACATTCTTTCATCAATCTTACGCGCTAAAAGCATTGTCTTAAACATTTCAAGTACAGTATCATTGGATAAACCAATTTGTTCATGACGCATTTTTGCCATCTAATATCCCTCCTTATTTTAATTACTAGCCGTGAATTTGCTGTCCTTCTACAGCTAATGCCGCCTCTCCCATTACCTCTGCAAGCGTTGGATGTGGATGAATAGTATGAGCGATTTCCCACGGTGTCGCATCCAATACTTTTGCAAGTCCTGCTTCCGAAATTAACTCTGTAACATGAGGGCCAATCATGTGAATTCCTAAAATATCATCATTCGCTTGATTTGCGATGATTTTAACGAAGCCATCACTTTCTCCGTAAACTAATGCTTTGCCAATCGCTTTAAATGGAAATTTTCCTATTTTCACATTAAATCCAGCCTCATTTGCTTGTTCTTCTGTTAAACCAACTCTAGCAACCTCTGGATTAGAATAAATACAAGATGGGATTGCTGAATAATCTATTTCAGCAGGATGTTGACCTGCCATATGCTCGACTGCAACAATTCCTTCATGAGAAGCGACATGCGCTAGCTGTAATCCACCAATAACATCTCCAATTGCATATATATGCGCTTCTTTCGTTTGATAGCATGTATTCGTTTGGATGACCCCATTCTCTACAATAATGTCGGTATTCTCAATTCCGATATTCTCTGTGTTTGCTGTTCTTCCAATTGAAAGCAGTATTTTTTCGGCTTGGAGCTTCTTTACTTCTTTCTTCCACTCGACATCAATGGAAACCGCTCCATCCTTTTTCACAGTTTCAGGTAATATTGTTGCTTGCTTTAAAAAGGTAATCCCTTTTTTCTTTAACAATCGTTCAACTTCTTTAGAGATAGCCAAATCCTCCGTAGGTAAGATGTGTTTTGAAGATTCGATAACTGTCACATCTACCCCAAAATCTGCGAGCATCGATGCCCATTCAATTCCAATTACACCGCCACCAACAATTATGATTGAAGCAGGAAGTTCCTCAAGCTGTAATGCCTCATCAGAGCTTAAAACAAATTCACTATCAAATTCAAGTCCGGGTAATGAACGTGGTTTTGATCCTGTGGCAATTAGCACTTGTTTAGGAACAAGCATTGTATTCTCATCCCCGTTTTCATATTCAATAGAAATCGTACCAGGCATGGGGGAAAATATGCTTGGCCCTAAAATACGCCCAAAGCCGTGATACACATCAATTTTTCCTTTTTTCATTAAAGATTGCACACCTTGATGTAACGTTTCGACAATATTGCTTTTTCGATCTTGAACACGTGTGAAATTTAATGAAATATCATTCGTTTCAACACCGAATTTACTTGCCTCTTTTGTTTGTTTATAGACCTCTGCACTTCTTAACAACGCCTTTGATGGAATACAGCCTCGGTGAAGACATGTACCACCAAGCTTTTCTTTCTCAACAATGGCCACTTTCATCCCTAGCTGCGAAGCGCGAATAGCTGCTACATAGCCACCGGTTCCGCCACCAAGTACAACAAGATCATATTCAACGGTCATTCACCCTCACCCCTTCAATTAAATTCGGATAATGCTTTGGAGCTTCTTCATGACGTAGCACACGTAAGCTTCCTTCTGCAAGTGCCTGTAATTCATTTTCACCTGGATAAACAATAACATCAGAGATCCAGTCTACACGCTTGGAAATCAAATCTACAAATGATTTCCCATATGCAAGTCCACCAGTTAAAATGATGGCATCTACTTTCCCCTCTAGCACAGCACTCATTGCTCCTATCTCTTTTGCAATTTGATATGCCATGGCATCGTAAATTTTTAAAGCATATTCATCGCCATTTGCAATTCTTTGTTCTACTTCAACCGCATCATTTGTTTGCAGATAAGCCATCAAACCGCCTTTTCCAACTAATTTTTCCATTATTTCATGCTGATAATATTGTCCAGAAAAACAAAGAGATACAAGATCTCCAGCCGGAACTGTTCCTGCACGTTCTGGTGAGAAAGGACCTTCACCATGGAGTCCGTTATTTACATCAATTACCTTTCCATTTCGATGAGCTCCAATCGTTATGCCACCACCCATATGCGTGACGATGAATTGCGCACGGTCATAGGCTTTTTGTAAATCTTTCGCTGCTCTTCTTGCAACTGCTTTTTGATTTAACGCATGAAATATACTTTTTCTAGGCAATTCAACCACACCAGAAAACCGCGCTATCTCATCTAATTCATCTACTACTACAGGATCTACAATGTAAGCATTTATATTTAGGCTATAAGCAATTTCATGCGCAATAATACCGCCAAGATTTGATGCGTGATCTCCATTAAACCCTGTTTTGAGATCATAAAGCATTTGATCGTTAACGATATATGTGCCACCTTCAATCGGTTGAACAAGCCCACCTCTAGAACAAACTGCGTTTAATTTTGAAATATTTATTCCTTCATAATCTAATTGTTCAAGAATTACTTTCTTTCTAAATGCATATTGATCAATAACATGCTTATAAATAGAAAGCTCTGAAGCATGATGTCGAATCGTCTTTTCGAAAATGCAAGTATCATCATCGAATACACCAATTTTAGTAGACGTTGAACCTGGATTTATTACAAGTATACGAAAAAATTGCTGCACAAATTTGCCCCCCGTGGCATTATCTTCTGCTAAGTATATGCAATCCATTTTGCAAAAATTGACTTCTTGAATTCCTTACCGATGCAATCCGTTCTTCTGCCATACGATCTGCTGCAACATAGGAAGGAATGTTATCTCTTTTCGATATTTCAAATACCTTTAACAAGGAATCATAAATCGTTTCCACCTTTTTTAATGCGCGTTCTTCATTATAGCCAAGAAGCTCATCAGCAACATTGATGACACCGCCTGAATTAATCACATAATCAGGAGCATAAACAATCCCTTTTTCATGGAGCATGTCACCGTGCTTGGATTCTTTTAGTTGATTGTTTGCAGAGCCAGCAATAACCTTTGCTTTTATTCTTGCAATTGTGTCGTCATTTATCGTTGCACCAAGCGCACAAGGTGCGTACACATCGCAGTCTACATCATAAATATCTTCAGGATCAACAGCTTTTGCACCAAAGCTATCGACTGCTCGCTGTACTGCATTCTTATTTATGTCTGTAACGACTAAGCTTGCACCTTCTTTATGTAAATATTCACAAAGAGTGAACGCAACATTACCTACCCCTTGTACAGCTACCACTTTTCCTTCAAGGGAGTCATCACCAAACGCTTCTTTCACAGCAGCTTTCATTCCTTTATAAACACCGAAACCAGTTACTGGAGATGGATTCCCTGAAGAATTCGCACTCGAGGTTCCTGTTACATAGTCAGTTTCAAGATGAATGATATCCATATCCTGCTCTGTTGTACCAACATCCTCGGCCGTAATATATCTTCCATTTAACCCTTGTATATATCGTCCAAAGGCACGAAACATCTCTGGATTTTTATCCTTCTTAGGATCTCCTATAATAACGGTTTTTCCTCCACCTAAATCTAAACCTGCTGCTGCATTTTTGTAAGTCATCCCTTTTGCTAAACGTAGGGCATCTTCTATTGCTTCCTCTTCCGATGCATAAGTCCACATTCTCGTCCCCCCTAATGCAGGGCCTAATGTTGTATCATGAATAGCAATAATCGCCTTTAATCCAGAATTTTTGTCCTGACATATAACAAGTTGTTCGTAATCGTATTTTTCCATATAAGTAAAAATTTCCATGTTATTTCCTCCTTTAAAATGTTTTTAATGCAGCTAATGCTAAATAAAGAGATAGAAGCTTATTCGGAGCCGAATCTGCTCTCGATGTTAATACAATTGGAGCACTTGCTCCCCCCACCATCGCTGCGACCTTTGCATTGGCAAAACATGTGAATGCTTTATATAATGCATTTCCTGTTTCAAGTGATGGAACGAGTAAAATATCTGTTTCCCCAGCAACATCGGATTCCACCTGTTTTTCTTCCTTTGCTCGCGTAGAAACCGCAATGTCAAATTGTAATGGACCATCAACAATGCAATTTTTAAGCTGTCCTCTTTTTTGCATTTGAGTTAACAATGCAGCGTCTACGGTGGAAGGAATCGCTTCGTTTACTACCTCAACTGGTGCAATCGCCGCAACCTTTGGACATTTTACGCCAATCGAATTTGCAACAAAAACAGCATTTTGAATGATTTGTGCTTTTTCTTGTAAGCGAGGTGCAATGTTCATTGCGGCATCCGTCAAAAAAATCACTCGTTTTCTACCTGGAATTTCAAATAACGCAACATGTGATAACACATTTCCAGTGCGTAAGCCTTTATCCTTGTGAAGCACGGCTTGTAAGAGATTCTTCGTAGAAACATCTCCTTTCATTAGGACATGTGCTTCCTGATTGTGTACAGCTTCGACAGCGGCATCGCAAACATCATTTATTGGCGCTTGTATAATCGAAATATTGGGCGAAGCGACATCTAAGTGAATTTCATTGGCCATTGCACGAATTGCTTTTTCTTCTCCATATAATTGAAATCCACAAAGATTATCCTCGATTGCAAGCTTTACCGTTTTTAGCACCTCTAAATTTGCCGCATTTGCAATTGCTACTACATTTGAATGATTCGTTATTTGATTTCTTATCGATGCGATTTCTTCCATTTTAATAACTTCAACCCCTCATATATATACTTGCAAATATCGTGCCAACTTTTTTATTTTGAAAGCGCTTTATTTTATTTAATCTTAACTATGCAATAAGTTGCAAGTATGCAATTTATTGCAGGTCATTTTGTTCAATTTGATATTTCTCCATCTTATAATATAAATTCCGTATGGAAATGTTTAATTGCTTTGCAGTTCTTGTTTTATTAAAATTATTTTGTTCATATGTAGCAACTATATATGCCTTCTCGAAGTTCTCCATCGCATGTTGAAGTGTTTCATCCTTGTTAAACTTATTGAAAGCCTGTCCTTGTTTTGCTTTTATTTTTGGATGTAAATCAGAAAGATGATGTTTTTGAATCATTTCCTCGTTCATATCCATATAAATCATCGCTCGTCCGATTACATTTTCAAGCTCTCGTACATTTCCTGGCCAATCATATGTATAGAGTGCTTGCAACGCATCATCCGCAATAGAAGAAACATTTCTACCATAGTCCTGATTTATCTTATGAATTATATGTTGGATTAAATCTGGAATATCATCAAGTCTTTCAGATAAAGAAGGTATAAAGATAGGCAATCGATTTAAACGATAATATAAATCCTCCCGAAAGCTTTTGTTCATGATTGCTTTTTCTAAATTAACATTTGTAGCAGCAATAACTCGAACATCAATCGTGATCGGATTTGTTCCGCCAACACGAATGATTTCATTTTCTTGAAGGACGCGAAGCAATTTAGCTTGCATTCCTAAAGATAACTCTCCAATCTCATCTAGAAAAATACTTCCAAAGTTCGCTTCTTCAAATAACCCTTTTTTGCCTCCCTGTTTTGCTCCAGAAAACGCACCTTCCTCATAACCAAATAATTCACTTTCCAATATCGACTCTGCAATTGCCGCACAATTGACTCGGATAAACTTTTTGTGTTTCCGATCGCTTTCATTATGAATTGCATGTGCGAACAATTCCTTGCCTGTTCCTGATTCTCCCCTTAGCAATACAGTTGCAGGCGTTCGTGCACCAACCTTAGCCTGTTCTAAAGCAAGCTTCATTTCTGAAGAACTGGCAATAATATCATCAAATGTATATTTCGCTTCTAAATTCCGAATAATTTGTCTTGCTCGCTTTAATTCACTCGTAAGTGTTTTAATTTCAGAAACATCGTGAAGTATTCCAACACTTCCTTTTATTTTTCCATCTACAATAATCGGTGCTACATTTACAATAACATCCTTTTTACTCGGACCAACTTTCATTCGAACTCCTCGAACTGGTCTTCGTGTTTGCAACACCTTCATATGCATACTTTCACCTTCAGAGATATCAGTTGCGGCAGGTTGTCCAACAATTTCCTTTTCTGTTAGTCCTGTGATTCTTGTATAGGCTGGATTTATCATCATGCCTATTCCGGATTCGTCTACTACACTAATTGCTTCCTCAGAAGAATAGATAATTGCTTCGAGCATTGTTTTTATTTCTTTTAAATCAGTATTCTCTTCTGCTAAATTCACTACTTCTGTAATATCTTTAAAAACTGCGAATGCACCGACTAATTCACCGTTTGCATTAATAATTGGAATTCGAGTAGTAATTACTTTCTTTCCGTTTTCGAGAAATAGCTTCTGATTAACTTCTTTTCTTCTGTTTCTTAATATAATAGGTAATCTTGAGTCACTTATTATTTCTCTAACAGGGTTGCCAATAAAATCAGATTTATTAACTCCTACAATCTTTTCTGCGCTTTTATTAACGAACTTCACTACACCATCTTTATCAACAACAATCATACCGTCTTTGATATTATTAAGAATCAGCTCTTGATTATATGTCTGTAGCTTTAACTTGCTAAGTAAAGCTTCCTTTTCATCAAATAGCTCAGAAATGATGTAAGCGACACTTCCTGGTATTACAATCGTTTTACTTCCCCTAGCCTTTAGAAGTGCTTCAAGTACTTTTTCATCGCCTGTTGCTTCCACAATAATATCAACTTCTTCATGATCATGGAGCCATTTTTCCCAATCATATCCAATCGGTACATTTAACTGCTGAGCGATTTTTAATCCTTTTGCATTTCTATTACGATCGATGACACCTCGGATTTCCATTCGATTTACAGCATGCAAAATTTTTAATAATGATGTACCGCCGTTTCCTGCGCCAACAATAAGAACTCGTTTCATAGGATCCCACCTTGCAACATTATGCATGTTTTTATCTTACGGGATAATGCACATTATTTCAATTTCTTTTTCATTTCTAATTTATATTCATCTGTTATACTAGAATTAGAAAAATATTACGAAGGAGAACATGTATGGGAAGAATTATTGCCGTTTTATTACTAGTTATTCCAGGTATATTTTCCGCCATTGGAATAAAATTGATGCGTGATGCTTTGTTTAATGAGTTCACACCGCTATTTATTCATATTGGCGTCCAATTTACGGTTGGATTACTATTATTTCTTTTTGGACTAGCATTTATTGGTGGGTTTATCATCCACCGAGATCGTAAAAAACAAAATACAGATCAAGCATGTAATGCATGCATAAAAAATAGGTGAGCGCATATTCGACACCTATTTTTTTGTTTGTTATTTCCCTTTTGTATGAATTATGTGTTATTATTTTTAATAAAACTTTTAAGAATTTTCTATTCAATATATTGGAGTGGTTTGATGAAAGTTGCAAAATTCGGAGGAAGCTCATTAGCAAATGCAAATCAATTTAAAAAAGTCGGTAGAATTATTCAAGAAGATGGTGATCGTAAAATTATTGTTGTATCGGCACCTGGAAAACATTCCGATTCATCTCTCAAAATGACTGATTTACTAATTATGATTGGAGAAGCTTCAAGAAATTACAAGCCATATAACCAATTTACTCAAATGGTACAAGAGCAATTCCAAGAAATAATTGAAGGTCTCGGCCTGCAAAATGGATTGGTTGAGGAAATAATACAATCTATTGAACGTGTGATTCAGAGTGATTTACCTTCTGAGCGCAAGCTTGATGCTATAAAAGCACTTGGGGAAGATTGGTCTGCTCGTATCTTGAGCCAATACTTGAGTCTAAATGGTTTAAACGCTATGTATATGAATCCAAAAGATGCAGGAATTATTGTAAGTAATGAAGCGGGTAATGCACAACTCCTTCCCGAGAGCATGGAAAGAATATTTGCTTTAAGAGAAAAATCACAAATTATCGTTATACCAGGTTTTTTTGGGTATACATTAGATGGAACATTAGCAACGTTTTCTAGAGGCGGATCTGATATTACAGGAGCAATACTAGCTGCAGGTGTCAAAGCATCACTTTATGAAAACTTTACAGACGTAGACTCTGTTTACGCTGTCAATCCAACAATCGTGCAAAATCCAAAGGAAATTCAAGTCCTTACCTATAAAGAAATGCGTGAGCTCTCTTATGCTGGATTTTCCGTCTTTCATGATGAAGCGCTTATTCCTGCTTTCCGTGCAGGTATTCCTGTTGCCATTAAAAATACGAATAATCCAAAAGCTGCTGGCACAAGGATAGTCGCTGAAAAAGAAGCAAAAAATATAGGAGTCGTGGGAATCGCAAGTGATGATGGTTTTTCTAGTCTTTTTGTTAGTAAATATTTAATGAATCGAGAAGTAGGATTTGGAAGAAAATTATTACATATTTTAGAGGATGAGGACATTTCATTTGAGCATGTTCCATCGGGAATTGATGATCTTTCGGTTATTTTAAGAGAAAATCAGCTCACACCAAGTAAAGAACAATTTATTATAGAAAAAATAAAAGAGCAATTGCAACCTGAAACAGTCACGATCCAACGAAATTTGGCAATGATTATGATTGTTGGTGAAGGAATGATGCGAACCATTGGAATTGCCCAAAAAGCTACAAAAGCTTTCAAAGATGCGAATGTTAATATCGTAATGATCAATCAAGGATCTTCTGATGTATCCATGATGTTCGGCATCGATGCAAATGATTTGGAGAAAGCAATTCAGTCTCTTTATAAAGTGTTTTTTGATTAGTGATCGTATATTTTACAAGTACTAAAATCCCCTTTGTTCATCATGGAATACATCATGAACAAAGGGGATTTTCCATCCCTTTACTTATTTAAACTCTAGCTTGCCTTATGTTCCAGACGTAATCTGTCTGCAACCATAGCAATGAACTCACTATTTGTAGGTTTTGTTTTAGAGATACTCACTGTATATCCAAATAATGCAGATATGGAGTCTATATTCCCTCTATTCCAAGCCACTTCTATTGCATGGCGTATTGCTCTTTCGACCCGTGAGGCTGTTGTATTAAACTTTTTGGCAATATCCGGATATAATACCTTTGTAATAGACCCGAGTAATTCAACATCGTTATAAACCATGGTGATTGCTTCGCGTAAATACATATACCCCTTTATATGAGCAGGAACGCCAATTTCATGGATAATATTCGTTATACTTGCTTCTAGATCCTTTTTCTTACGTTCTTTTCGATTTCCTTTGCTAATACTTTGTTTATTTGAAAATGCAGCACTATTTCCTTGAACCTGTCGAATCTGGTCTGCTAAATTATCTAGATCAAACGGCTTTAATACAAAATAAGCTGCACCAAGATCAACCGCCTTCTTCATTACCTCTTCTTGACCGAAAGCAGTTAACATGATGACATTTGGACTTGAAGTGCTTTCATTTTGTTTTATCGTATTTAAAACAGCTAAACCGTCAATATGAGGCATAATGATATCAAGAATCAAAACATCTGGTTCGATTTCATCAAGCAATTCAAGACATTCTTTGCCATTATAAGCCGTACCAATTATTTCAATATCTTCTTGGTCTTCAAAAAAATCTTCCATTAATTGAACGAGTTCCTTGTTATCATCCACTAAACAAACTGAAATTTTCTCCACTTCAAACTTCCTCCCTTTATGATCTTCAATTTTTGCCCATTATATAGATTCGACATTAGTTAAAAAATTCCTTTTTTTATTTGAAAAACTTTAAAATTTTTTATATATTCTTTCATTTTCTAACGTTTTCTTATATTTTCGCCTACATTCGATAATTTTCACAAGATATTGTCGAAAAATATTTATGTAAATTATACCAATAAGAAAAGAAAGAGACCACCCCAATATGGGGAAGTCTCCGCTTTAACTTGCTAATTGTTCTTTGTTGTAAATGTCAATGCCCGCTTCCTGTAACATCCATTCAATATGGACTCCGTATCCAGAGGTTGGATCATTAACAAAGACATGCGTAACCGCTCCGATAATTTTGTTGTTTTGAATGATTGGACTTCCACTCATTCCTTGGACAATGCCACCTGTTTTATCTAATAACTTAGGGTCAGTAATTTTAACGACCATTCCTTTTGTTGCCGGTGACTTTTGTGGAATACTGCTAACAATTTCAACATCAAATTCCTCCACTTTTTCGCCATCAAGAACCGTTAAAATTTTAGCTGGTCCCTTCTCCACTTGATCTGACAGTGCAATTGGCATTGGTTTTTTATATTTCCCATCAGTTACACCTTTGTTTAGCACTCCAAAAATCCCAAATGGACTATTTTTAGTTATATTTCCTATTTTATTTTCTTTAATTGAAAACTCAGCCTGCTTTTCACCTGGTGTTCCGCTGTTTCCTTTTTGAATTGAGGTTACAGATGAACGAACAATCGTACCATTATTAATCAAAATTGGTTTCTTTGTATCCATGTCTGATATAACATGGCCAAGTGCACCGTATTTTTTTGATTTTGGTTCATAAAAAGTCATTGTTCCAATACCAGCAGCAGAGTCACGAATATAGAGTCCAATGCGATATTGGTTTTCTTTTTTGTCCATAATTGGTTCTAGTTTTGTATTTATTGTTTTTTTACCTCTTCTTATCGTAACATCTAACGCCTGATTATTTTTCCCAGCTTTCTCTACAAATGGTTTTACTTCCTGCATCTCTTTTATTTGATCACCGTTAATTTGCATAATAACATCACCTACTTGAATATTTGCTTCTTCCCCTGGTGATGTGGAACCTTCCTTTCCTTGTACAAGGTGATGTCCGACAACAAGAACGCCTTTTGTTTGAAGCTGGACACCAATAGATTGACCTCCTGGTATTACTTTTAGGTCATTAAGCACAGATACATTTACTTTTTTAATTGGAACGCCTGCTACTTGATACGTAAGCTGGCTTTCACCAGTTTCTTTTGCATGGAATTGACTTGAGTCAATGGCTTGAATTACATTATTATTTGATTTTACATCAACCTCTTTGCTTAAAAGAGGAATCTGTTGGGACTCATTTTGGAAGGTCACCATATGATTGGGAATGGCCAGGTAATTCTGTATAGGGGCTAGAAAAGGTACAAATAATAAGGTTGCAAGGAGAAATACTCCGATAAAGATTCGTATAGTTGATCTGTATTTTTTCAATAGCTTCACTCTCCTGATTCCTAACCCACACTTTTATATCTGTATTTCTAATTTGACCTTTAAGCTAAGATTTTAAACTGGTTAAAGATAAGAAATGCTGTGTAACATTTCCTAATCAAGATAAAACATGCTCGAATAAAGATCGGAAATAGAAAAAAGACCTTTGCAAACAAATTGCAAGGTCCCTTTTATCCGTTAACCTGATATACCTGTTTTTTATAACTGTGGGCTAATTCTAACATTTCTCTTGCATGTTCCATTGCAGTCTCTGTTAGCTTCGTTCCCGTAATCATTCTACTCAATTCATTAATTTGTTCTTGGCGCGATAATTCATGAACAAATGTGGCGGTTCGTTTATTTTTTTCTTCTTTTTGAATCAATTTGTGTGTATCTGCCATTGCTGCAACCTGTGGAAGATGCGTAATACACAATACTTGTGAATTACCAGATACTTCGTATATTTTTTCAGCAATAGCTTGAGCTACTCTGCCACTAACACCCGTATCCACTTCATCAAAAATGACACTTGTTACGCCTTGATGCTGGGCAAATATTTTCTTAAGAACGAGCATGATACGAGAAAGCTCGCCACCAGAAGCTGTTTTTGATAATTCCTTTAATGGTTCACCAGTATTTGTAGAAATTAAAAAATGAACATGATCAAAGCCATTTTTATGTAATTTGGGAATTTCTGATACTGGGCCATCTCCTATATCTGGCGAGAACGCCACCCTAAAAGATGCTTTTTCTAAATACAAACTTTTCAGCTCTTTTTGAACATCTTGAACTAAATTTTCTGCAGCTTGTTTTCTTACATCGTGAAGCTCTTTTGCCTCTAAATATACATCATGTTCCAATTCTTTAATTTCCTTGGAAAGTTGTAGTAAATGGGAATCTTTATTCTTTAATTGCTCCATCTCTTCCTCAATCATTGCTTGGTATTCAAGCATTTCATTTACTGTATTTCCATATTTCTTCTTTAACCTACTAATTTCATCTAACCGCGCTTCTATTTCATTTAACCGTGCTGGATCATATTCAAGACCATCAATATAATTTCTTAGCTGAAAAGAAAGCTCTTCCACTAAATAATAATGATTCCCTAACTCATCGGATTTTTCAGCAATAAATTCGTCATGGTCAGCTCCGTTATCTAATGCCTGCTTAGCTTGATATAACCATTCAATTCCTTTTTGCTCACCATATAATGCATTATAAGCGTCTTGTACAACAGTATAAATCCGTTCATAATTACCGAGCTGCTTTCGTTCAGCTTCAAGTTCGTCATCTTCATTTGGACTTAAATCTGCACCTTCCAACTCTTTTAATTGAAATTCAAGCAAATCTAAGCGATGCGCCATTTCTTGCTCGTTGTTTGAAAGTTCTTTGTATCGCTTTTTTAAAATTAAAAGTTCTTCGTACAATTGACTATAATCTTGTTTAACTTTAGCGGTCTTAGCAAAGTCATACATATCGAGTAGATGAAGATGACTTTCGGAATCCATTAATGATTGAGTTTCATGCTGACTGTGCACGTCAATCAGTGTTTTTCCAATCTCTTTCAAAATCGAAAGTGTAACGAGTTTCCCGTTTACCCGACATATACTTTTACCACTAGAAGTAATAACCCTTTCTAGTACAACTTGTTCATCTACAATATCAATTCCAAATTGTTTTCCTACCGTTTGAACTGCATGATCCGTCTTATCTAATATAAATAAACCTTCTATTTCCGCTCGTTTTGACCCATGTCGTACAAATTCTACTGACCCTCGTCCTCCAGCAAGCAGCTGAATCGCATCAATAATAATCGATTTTCCAGCACCTGTTTCACCTGTAAGCACCGTCAGGCCATCTGAAAAAGTGATCGCAACATGATCAATAATAGCAAAATCACGTATAGATAATTCCGTTAGCATGTCCGAAACACTCCATTCTAAAGCATACGAATAAACCGTTCTTTTATATCCAAGGCATCAGCTTCTGTTCGACAAATCATAAGACACGTATCATCGCCACAAATCGTTCCCATAATTTCATTCCAATCTAAATTATCGATTAATGCACCAACTGCTTGCGCATTTCCAGGCAATGTTTTTAAGATGATAAAATGGCTCGTAGAATCGATCTTTACAAATGCATCCATAATTAACCGCTTTAATTTTTCCTGTGGATTAAACTTCCGATCAGCAGGTAAGCTATATTTGTACGTTCCATTATTAGAAGGGACTTTTACAAGATGTAGTTCTTTAATATCTCTAGATACTGTAGCTTGTGTTACATTAAATCCTAGCTGTTTTAGCTCATCTACAAGTTCATCTTGTGTTTCAATCTCATTCTCTGTTATTAGTTCTCGTATTTTAATATGGCGTTGTAATTTACTCATATTGGTCCTCACTTTAATCCAAAATGATTTTATTTATTGCCTGTTTTTAATTCCGCATGTGCTTCTTCTACTACTTGTTCTAATTCGACATCTGATAACAATTTCCCTTCTTTTCCCACATAGTTCCAGCCTAAATGTACAAGAAACTCAATATTTCCATCTCCCCCTGTGACAGGAGAGAAGGTTATATCAAATAGCTCATATCCTTCAGAAATAGCAAAATCAGTTAATCGCTGCAGTACATTAAAGTGAACTTTTTTATCGCGTACAATTCCTTTTTTTCCTACTTGTTCACGGCCTGCTTCAAACTGAGGCTTTATTAAAGCCACGACATCACTATTTTGCAGTAAAATATGCTTAAGAACTGGTAGAATTAGCTTTAAAGAAATAAAAGATACATCTATTGTGGCTAGATTAGGGAGACCATGTTGCAACATATCTGGTGTAACGTAACGAAAATTTGTACGTTCCATTACAATTACTCGCTCATCGTTGCGGAGCTTCCAATCAAGCTGATTATAACCGACATCAATAGCATAAGATAGCTTCGCGCCGTTTTGCAGTGCACAATCCGTAAAACCACCTGTTGAAGATCCAACATCAACGAGAATTCGATCTTGCGTATCAATATGAAAAGTCTTAAGTGCCTTTTCTAATTTTAATCCCCCACGTCCTACATAAGGAATTGCTTTTCCTTTTACTAATAAAGGAATTGTCTCATCAACTTTTACACCTGGCTTGTCTAATCTAACCTGTTCAGAAAACACAAGACCTGCCATAATAAGTCGCTTTGCTTTTTCTCTCGTATCTGCTAAATTTCTTTCAACCAATAAAATATCCAATCTTTTTTTTCCCATTTTCTTAGCCTCTTTTATTTCTGATTTACACGGTTATTTGTTGGCAATATTTTAATGTGTAATTTAGACTCGACCATATCAATTACTTTACCAGTAAAGAAAATAATTTGTGTGGAAGAATGAATTGCGAAAAATTTACCTATTGCTTTCCCTCCAACAGTTAAAGCCGCCACAAGACTGGTTAGAAATACAGAAATCACAATCTGTAAAGGCGAACCTTCCCCTTGTCCGAGGATGGTGGCGATTTGTAATACAACTATTGCAGATGCTGTTCCACTAACAATTCCTGATATATCTCCAATTACATCATTACAAAAGCTGGCAAATCGGTCCGCATTGCGAATAATATAGACTGCCTGTTTAGAGCCAGGTACCTTTTCTGCTGCCATTGCATGAAAAGGAGCTTCATCGGCAGCAGTTGAAGCAATTCCAAGCATATCAAACACAACACCAATCAAAACGATGGTGAATACAACTAGTAAACCAACCATCCACATTACACTACTTAAAATGGAAGATGAAATAACTGAAAAAATAGCCGCTAGCACAAAAGTGATAACGGCAATAGTTAAGCTAAATTTTAGCGAACGTTTTATTTGCGAGTTCATATTTTACCTCTATATTCTTGATTTAAATAAATTATTTAGTACACACTATTATGTAAGTAGGAATGGTCATCTAAATGGTAAAAACTGTGGCTTAGGTCCAGTAGGTTTTCCCAAGTGGATACCTTATGTTGCCATAAAGGCGGTTCCCCTTTAAATCCACCTTAGCATTGTCACCAAAAGCTAGACTGGATTACCACTTAGTCCACACTATAATCCCATTTAAACGTCCGAGGAACAGTCTAGGAGATTTCCTCCACAGCCTTTAACCGTTTCCTAGCCTCTTTTGCAGTGCTGATTTCATAGAGATGAAAATCATCATCCAGTGGCCACCAGCATGATAATTTTAGACTCTAATCCCCTCAAGCACCACTCAAGGCAGGCTACGCTGCACATTAGGTGTCCCTTACCTTCATGCAGGTTCATACCCCATTCCATAACAACAACTAGGCTTAGCTATCACTACAGAGATGGGCCTCCACGGTAATCGGGTCAACGCCCACATGCCTTTGCGGATCGCCCAAAAACCTTAACTCCCAGCATTGACCCAAGGCTGGGCGCCTCAAGCCAACACAAGGAACTTCATCGATGTGCCCTTTAGCGGATTTTTAGCCCCGCCTTCAGAAACGGAGGGCTGACTAGAATACTGCACCATTCCTTTTCTCACAATATTATATCATAATTACAGAAAAAATACTATGGATGCTAATGATCACGTTCACCAAAAAGATCAATTAAAGCCATTAAGATACTCGTATCAACATTCGCTTTTTGCAATGCTTCGCGAGCTTTTTGTTGGTATAGTTCTTTTTGCTTGATTGCACCTTCTAATCCAAGCAACTTTGGATAGGTACTTTTTAAATTACCTTCATCACTTCCAACTTTTTTACCAAGCTTTGTTTCGTCACCAGTAACATCTAAAATATCATCCTGTACTTGAAAAATCAATCCAAGATAATATGCATACGTCTTTAAGTACTTCAATTGTTCGTTCGTTGCTCCACCAAGGTATGCTCCTCCTTGTACGGAAAAAGAAAGGAGCTCCCCTGTTTTCTTGGCGTGTATTTCCTCTAACCTCTCTAGAGCCACTTGTTGATTTTCAGCTTCCATATCCAGTATTTGTCCGGCAACCATTCCCGTTGGTCCGCTTGCTCTCGATAGCCACTGAATAAGTTGTACTTTTTCATCCGAAGAAAGTAGTGGATCATTTGTTATCACTTCGAAGCTGTATGTTAACAAACCATCCCCGGCAAGAATTGCTGTTGCTTCATCAAACATTTTATGATTGGTAGGCTTTCCTCTTCTGTATGCATCATCATCCATGGCGGGTAAGTCGTCATGAACTAATGAATACGTATGAATCATTTCAAGCGCATTTGCCCCAGTAAAGACCTTTTCAACATTTGCATTTGATAATGCCTGATAGCTAGCAATCATTAAAATAGGGCGCAGTCGTTTTCCTCCAGCTTCAATCGAATAAATTATCGATTCCTTTAATCGATCAGGTGCCTTTAAATCACGCACTAGACGGAACAAATGCTCTTCTAGTAAGTGTTGTGTCTTTTCAATATAAACCTTCACATCTGCTTTCAAAATTATTCTTCCCCCTGTAAATCAAACTGTTCTATTTCCCCATGTTCATTGATGATGTTCACCATTTTCTGTTGAACTTTTGAAAGTTTTTCATTACATACCTTTGAAAGCTCCATACCCTCTTGGTAATAAGTGATTGCCTTTTCTAATGGTACGTCCCCTTGTTCTAGCTTATCTACAATCTCTTCAAGTTGCTCCATCGCTTCTTCAAAGGATAGCTCTTCATTCTTCTTCATAGTTTTCGTCCTCCACATTTATTACCTGACATTCTAATTTCCCATCCGTTATTCGAACAACAATATGATCGTCAATATGGATTTGCTCCTTCGTTCTCAGGATCTCACCATTAGTTGTATATGGAATAGCAAACCCTCTTTTCATTATCGCTAATGGGTTAACAAGCAGAAGCTTTTCCAGTGTTGTATTTAACCGGGATGTATGCCTGTCATAAATTAATTGAAAGCTGCCGTTTAATCGTTTGGATAATCCTTGTAGATCTTTTACAGCTTGGATCGTTTGTCGTTTTGGATGGTTTGCCAATAACCTTCCATAAACATTGTCATGCTTATCCGTCTTTTGTTCTCTAAAAACAGTAAATGCTTTTGCAAGCTTTTCCGTCATTCGATCTAACTCTTGCTCCTTTTGTTGGATCAGTAAAGCAGGATATTTAAATGCATATGCTTGCTTTAAATGGGAATAGTCGATCTCTCTTTGTTTAAAAGTTGCTTCCATTGCTTGCTTTAATGCACCTTGCAACCGCCTTATCTTATCTTCAAGCTCTTGTCTTGATGGTACCGCTAATTCTGCAGCTCCTGTCGGTGTTGGAGCTCTTAAATCAGCTACAAAATCACTAATTGTCGTATCAGTCTCATGTCCAACTGCAGAAATAATCGGGGTTGTAGAACAATAAATCGCTTCAGCAACTTGTTCATCATTAAAACTCCATAGCTCCTCAATGGAACCGCCACCTCTTCCGACAATCAATATGTCATACTTCGAAGAATCATTTGCTTTTTTAATGGCATCACTTATAGATGTCGCGGCTGCTGTTCCTTGAACAAGTACGGGAATAACGGTAATTTCTACGATAGGATAACGTCTTTTTATTGTCGTTAGAATATCTCTAATTGCTGCACCTGTAGGAGAAGTGATGACACCAATATGCTTCGGAAAAGAAGGGATTGGTTTTTTTAATTCTTGTGAAAAATAACCTTTATTTCGTAGCTTTTCCTTTAACTGCTCAAATGCTAAATAAAGGGAGCCAAGTCCGTCTGGCTCCATTTCCTGTATGTAAAGCTGATATTGACCGGTCGCTTCAAAGACACTAATATTTCCTGTAATAAACACTTGCATGCCATTTTCAGGAACAAAATTCAACATTCGATTATTACCTGCAAACATAACTGCTTGAATCCGGCTATGATCGTCTTTTATTGTCAAATACATATGACCACGTGTATGATGTTTAAAATTCGATATTTCACCTTTTACTAGAACACTCCGTAAATGGGGATCAATATCAAGTTTTCGTTTAATGTACTTTGTTAATGCGGTAACGGTTAAATATGGTTTCGTCAATTTCCAGCCAATCCTTTTGCTGCTTTTAATGTGTTTTTTAAAAGCATCGTAATCGTCATCGGTCCAACACCTCGAGGAACTGGTGTAATAAATGCTGCCTTTTCCTTTACACTCTCAAAATCAACATCGCCGACTAATTTACCTTCTTCATTGCGATTTATCCCTACATCAATGACAACTGCACCTTTTTTAATATGATCAGCATTGATCATTTGGGGTACTCCAGTTGCAACAATTAAAATGTCTGCTTGCGTTGTATAGGCTTTTAAGTCAACTGTCTTAGAATGACAATAGGTAACGGTCGCATTTTCATTCAAGAGTAATTGTCCTATAGGTTTTCCAACGATGTTACTTCTTCCAATTACAACAGCATGTTTTCCTTCGATAGAAATATTCTTAGAACGAAGCATTTCCATAATCCCATATGGTGTACATGAAATAAATGTATCCTGACCTGTTATCATTCGACCTATGCTTAAAGGATGGAAGCCATCTACATCTTTAGATGGGTGAATCGCTTCGATAATATGCTGTTCCTTTATATGAGGAGGTAATGGAAGTTGAACTAAAATGCCGTGCACAGAAGGTTTATCATTTAGTTGCTGAATTAATGCTAGAAGTTCGGTTTCTGAAATTGTTGTAGGTAATTCAATTACTTCGGAACTCATTCCTATTTCTTGCGATGCTTTTTCCTTCCCGCTAACATACGAGCGTGATGCAGGATTATCACCAACAAGTACAACCGTTAAATGTGGAACAATTCCTTTCCTTTTTAATGTTTCTGTTTCTATTTTCATACTTGCTTTTAATTTTGTTGAGAGTTCTTTTCCATTAATTATTTCTGCAGTCAATCCGTTCACCGCCCTTTTCTTATTTCTTGAACTTCGATAAAACACCGTTTACGAATTTTCCAGAGCGATCATCCCCATATTTGTTAGCTAGTTCTACTGCCTCATTAATTGAAACATTGAAGGGGATATCCTCCATGAATTGAATTTCATAAGCTGCAATTCGAAGAATAGTTCGTTCTACTGCTGCTATTCGTTGGAAGCTCCATTTCTCTAGATGCTCAGAAATGAGTTGATCGATTTCCTTTAGGTTACTTGCCACTCCCTCAGTCAACATTGTTAAGAAGTTATCTTGTTCTTCTTTCTGTAAAGACTCTGAAATCAAGCCCATTGTATTTGTTTCATTCATTGCTAATTGAAATAGTACTTGAAATGCTTTTTCTCTTGCTGTACGCCGATTCATTCAGATTAATCTCCTTTAAGCTCTCTTCATTTAATAAATTTTTTTAAATATCTATTACAAATAATAACATGTTTATAAAGGCAATGCTACATTCCAGTGCAACCTATTATAGAAAAAGAAAGATCAAAAGCACAGTTGTCTTTTGATCTTTCTCTCATTATTCGTTTGGTAATTGTGGATCTTCTTTTTCCATTTGAATGCCTACTACATGCACATTTATTTCTGCAATTTCAAGTGCTGTCATGTTTTTAATGGAATTTCGGATATTTGTTTGTAGCTTTTGCGCGACTTCAGGAATCGATACGCCAAAGTTTAATACAACAAATAAATCAATTAAAATTCCATTATCCGTTAGTTCAACCTTTACACCTTTACTGTGAGACTTTTTCCCAAAACGCTCCACAACTCCTGTAGCAAAATTACCTCTCATCGACGATAGTCCCTCTACTTCAGAAGCAGCGATACCTGCTATTACTTCAATAACCTCTGGAGCAATCTCAACACTTCCTAAACCAGTGTTGTCACTCACATTAACTAAAGGCTGTTCACTCATGTCATCACTCCTCTTCATTTGATTCCAATATTGGATTTTCCTCTAAAAATTTCGTATTAAAATCCCCACTAATAAATACGTCATGATCCATAATTAAGCGATGAAACGGAACGGTCGTATGGATACCTTCAATCACAAACTCATCCAATGCACGCTTCATGCGATTAATAGCTTCTTCGCGTGTAGGACCGTATGTAATTAGCTTTGCAATCATGGAATCATAATACGGCGGAATCATATATCCTGGATAAGCCGCAGAGTCGACACGAACGCCAAATCCACCAGGAGGAAGATACATTTCTATTTTTCCAGGCGACGGCATAAAGTTTTTAAATGGATTTTCTGCATTAATTCTGCACTCAATAGACCATCCATTAAACTCTACATCAGACTGAGAGATAGAAAGCTTTTCTCCATTCGCTATACGGATTTGTTCTTTTATTAAATCAACACCAGTGACCATTTCTGTTACAGGGTGCTCTACTTGAATTCTTGTATTCATTTCCATAAAGTAGTAATCTCCACGCTGACGGTCATAGATAAACTCAATTGTACCTGCACCTATATAGTCAACTGCTTTTGCTGCTTTAACTGCTGCATTACCCATTTTTTCCCTTGTTTCCGGTGTTATTGCAGGAGATGGTGTTTCCTCAATCAGTTTTTGTAACCTTCTCTGAATAGAGCAGTCTCTTTCTCCTAAATGAATTACGTTACCATGCTGATCTGCAAGCACTTGAATTTCAACATGCCTGAAATCCTCAATAAATTTTTCTAGATATACACCAGGGTTACCAAAAGCTGTTTCTGCTTCTTTTTGAGTTAATCGCATTCCCTTTATTAAAGCTTCTTCATCTTCAGCAACACGGATACCTTTTCCACCGCCGCCAGCAGTAGCCTTTATAATTACAGGATACCCAATTTCTTTTGCAAGTTCAATTGCTTCACTCTCAGATTCTAAAATTCCTTCTGATCCTGGAACAATCGGTACATTTGCAGCCTTCATTGTTTCTCTCGCTACATCCTTAATACCCATTTTTTGAATCGCTTGGGGAGTTGGTCCAACAAATATAATATTACATGCTCTACACATTTCTGCAAAGTCGGCATTCTCTGCTAAAAAGCCGTAGCCTGGATGGATTGCATCCACCTTTGTCATCGTCGCTACACTCATAATATTAGTAAAATTGAGGTAGCTATCTTTACTTGACTTAGGACCGATGCAGTATGCCTCATCCGCCAGTTGTACATGTAATGCTTCTTCATCCGCCTCAGAATGTATAGCTACTGTATGAATATCCATCTCTTTACATGCTCGAATAATTCGGACAGCAATTTCTCCTCTGTTTGCAATTAACAGTTTTTTAATCACTTGCTATCGTCCCTTCACTTCTTTTTAACACGAAATAGTGGTTGACCATATTCAACCAATTCTCCATTTTCTACAAGCACTTCAACAATTTCTCCATTTACTTCTGCCTCAATTTCATTAAACAGTTTCATTGCTTCTACAATACAAACAACAGAGTCATTTTTAACAGTAGAACCAACCGTTACATAGGCATCACTCTCTGGGTTTGGAGAACTGTAAAATGTACCAACCATTGGTGATTTAATTTCATAATCATAGTTCGTAGCAGCTGGTGATTCTTTACTTTCCTTTGCAGGAGAAGTCGGTTCAGTTATTTGACTTACATTTACTTGTTCTTCCACCACTTTTTTAGCAGCTTGCTCTTCACTGGCGTTAACCTGTGTACTCGAAGACAACTTCTTTTCTGCACTAGCTTTTTTCATCGTAACGGTAGTTCCATTTGATTCATACGTAAACTCATCAATCGAGGATTGATCTATCAATTTTATTAATTCGCGAATTTCTTGAACTTTTAACATATATTATTTGCACCCCTTCATGTCCAACATAATTTATTATTAGGTCTTAATAACTCCTCTTAACATTTTACGATAAAAAGTGCTCTAACATCAATACCTAATACATACTTTCTCCAGTTTTAGCCTTTCATTCTAAATCTTTTATCCCCTACAAACATTATAGCAATGGGGAAAACCGAATGCGAATATTACTTAATTAGAACACGTTTTTGCAACAAAAAAACCGGATACAATCGTACCCGGTTGCCTCTTTTTAATTAGCTTGCAGTTGGTCCGAAATTAACATCTACTGTAATTTCTCCAAATTCATCCTTTACCATTTGCATAATATTTATGGCTTCTTCTTCAGGAAGATTTTCTGTTTTTACATGAACATGAACGGCATTTCCATCTTTTCGGACAAGGACATCCTCATATTTTGCCGAAGCCAAAATTGATTCTTCAAGAATCGATTCTTTAGTTGTCAGTTCTTCGATTGCACTAATGCTTTCCCAGGCTTCATTTTTCTCCTCAGTAGATGCTTCACTTGAAGCAACAATTTTTTCTAACCTTGTCTTTTCCATACTTCTTTGGTCTTCTAAATTCATTCGAATGGTAGCAAATAGTTCGTCTCCACCAATGTTCTCTATATTATTTACATCTGCCTCTTCTTCATTTAATCCATCTGTTCCAGCTGTTTCTTGTGAATCATTGCTTCCCTCATTAATAAAAGCAATATCTTCACTACCGTCCGATGTCATGTAATACACACTTAACACAATCATTAAACTAAGCATCGTTAATAACCAGATTGTTTGTTTTTTAAGCATTTTTTCTCCTCCTTATTTTCTTTGCATCACTGATACTTGATGGGTCGGTACATCCAAGACACGAGACACTGCCTCTACTACCCATTTTTTTACGGTGGCATGATCAACTCCTTTTGCAACGACAAACACCCCTCGCACCGCTGGCTTTTTTGTTTGAATTAACAACGGTGTTTCTTTATCACCTTGTCTTACAAGTACCACTTGGGTTTCCTTCGTATGTTCTTCTATTTGACGGGTTCCCCCATTTTTATCATTTTCATCCGTAGTTTGCTGTCCAGATATTAGATTTCTTTCATAAACTTTTACATTTGTTGAATCGAGATTCACCATCACTTCGACATCTGAAACACCTTGAATATTCTCAAGCATTGCCTCTAGATCCTTTTTGTAGCTTTTTTCTAATTCAGCGAGGTTAGAAGTTGCAGAAGCTTGTTTTCCGTTTGTTTCAACTGCTTGTTTATCTGGTGACTCTAGCAATTCCATTTCATTTGTTGTCTTATCTTCTTCATTAGTCGAGGAAAATAGGTTTCCAACAATTAATAAAAGCAATCCAACTAATCCAATTATGATAATATAGCCAGTTTTTTTGGAGCTTGTAGTAGTCGTGCGTTTCCATAAAGATGAAAAATACTTTTGAATTTTATTAATCAATGTCACTCTCCCTCCCATTCAATCGTTAGTACAGTATCATCAATCTGCCATACCTCCTGTAATGTTTTTTTAATCGCTTCTGCATCCGGTTCATCCGCAATATTATCTTCTTGCCTGTCCATATTAATTACAACATCCTCCACAACATTTACGGTTCCCTCCTCATTATTCGCTTCCTGAATATAGATAATGACTTTTTCAAGATTCTCGGGGATATTCGTACTGTTCGGTACAAAATCAATATCCATACTCGTGATTTCTACGGCATGTTCCGTTCGCAATTGAGGTTGAGCAAGTTCCATTAATTGGACAGCCATTTGTTCTTCAATATATGCATTTTGAGAGGATTGTATTTCACTTTTTTTGAAATCAATCAATTTTTCAATATTTTGCTCATTTTCAATTGATCCATTTCGTTGCAATAGTGACGTATTTATCGCTTGTTTAATATCAATTTGAAACAGTTGAAAAAGTGGCTGTAAAAAAATCAAGATTAAAATTAATCCCACGACAAATTTGATATACTTTTTCATAGCTGAAGCTGGTATCAGTAAATCTATAATTGTTGCCAGCAGGATAAAAATCACTATTTTTGTTACCCATTGAATAATATATTCCATTTCTATCATCCTATCGAAGAAGCAAGGTTATATTGCTCGCGACTACAATAACTACGATTGCTAAAAAAAACATAAATGAAACTGCTACCAAACAAGCAAGCATATAGATAATATAGTTTGCAATCGTATTTAAACTCGAAATTACCGGCCCATCTCCTATTGGTTGTAATGTTGCCGCAGCGAGTTTATAAATAATTGCCACTGCTAAAATCTTTAATGCAGGAAAAAGTGCTATAAAGATGACAATTCCAACCCCAACTATCCCAATTGCATTTTTTAATATTAACGAAGCGCTCAATACAGTGTCAGCTGCGTCTGTGAATGTCCTTCCTACAACCGGAATAAAATTACCAGTAATAAATTTAGCCGTTTTCATTCCGACGCCATCTTGTATTGCGCTAGCTGCACCTTGCACAGACATAACTCCTAAAAATATAGTTAAGAAGCCACCTAAAATCCCTAAGCTAACGTTCTTAAATAAGTTAGCCAAATGTGTGACTTTATAGCTTTCATTCAATGTACTAACGATCAGTAAAAGCGCTGATAAAAATAAAAAGGGTAAGATAACATTAGATACAAGAACACCACTTACATTAATGAGCATAATAATAATTGGATGTAAAAAAGAAACGGTGACTAAATTTCCGATTGAGGCCATCAATCCTAACAAAAGCGGCAATAAAGCAATCATGAAACCGCTCATCGTATCGATGGCATATTTTGTATAATTTACAACTAAATAAAAACTGTTTAAGGCGATAAAGAGTAATACGATATAGACGATAAAATAGGCTATTTTGCTTACCGTTCCTTTGTCAAAGGCTGTATGTAATGTTTGCAGGAACACAGAAAACAATGTAAGTAGCATCAGTATTCCTAATAGTTTTCCATTCATAATTAATTCATGAAACAAATATTCGATTAGTCCTGAAATCGCTCCTTTTATCGAAAAGGAATCATTATTCTTAACTAATTCATAAACACTTGTTTTTTCAAGCTCTGGTAAATACCCGCCATACTCATCCACAATTAAATTCCAATACTTTCCTATTCCATCTAATGAAACTTCATTAACCATTTTTTCTTCTAACGGCTGATCGGCTTCAGGAGCATCTTCTGCATGCACGAAAACTTGTCCACTTTGAAGCATGAACATTGTGACTAGAAACAAACAAGTAACATATTTCATTCGCTTCTTATTACGCTCCCTTCTCACCCCGTTAAACGACGGTTATAAAATTTAGAATCGCTTCGATTACAGCGGTAATAATAGGAATAGCAAGCACGAGAATAAAGACTTTTCCAGCTAATTCAATTTTGGAAGCTACTGCATTTAATCCAGCATCCTTTGTTATATTTGCACCTAATTCAGTAATATAAGCGATACCAATAATTTTTAAGATTGTTTGAATATATAATCCATCGATATGTGCTTTACTACCTAGACTTTCTATCAGCTTAATGATCACTCCAATTTGCTTCATAATGGCAAGAAAAATAATAATTCCTGTTAGAAGGAGAATAAAGAAAGCAAACGTACTGTTTAAATCCTTTAAAACGATATATAGGATGCTGGCAACAATCCCGAAAATAACGATTTGTACAATATCCATGAACAATTACCCTTGAAATAAAAATACTGACTTTATCTGTTGAAATAAATCAGAAAGACCGTTTATTACCATTACAAGGACAATAATAAATCCTACTAATGTAGCAAATTGAGCGATCTCCTCTTTTCCCATTTGTTTTAATATTGTATGGATTAGCGCCACGATGATTCCAATACCAGCAATTTGAAATAATATCGATGCATCCGTTATCATATCCGTACTCCTTCCAACTAATTACTTTGAATCTATTCTTTTAGGAGATGAAAGTATAAAAGGATCGATGTTAGAAAACTCTTATCATAAATTTGCACCTACACCCTGCAATGTTTTTGCAACCTTCTTATTCTTTCACTACGATTATTTATCTCATTTTGAAATACTTCCGTTTATAAGTTACTAAACGGGCGCTTACACTTTCTTAAAAGAGAAGAATTATGATAAATAAACCAGCTAGGAAGCCGAGCGTTTTCACCATTTTGCTATATTTAAATTGATTGTCTCGTGCATCCTCTAGCTCACGTTCAAGATGAGTAATCGTGAGATGGATTTGCTTTTGCTGTTGTGTAAAGTCATGTTGCCCTAACGTGCGGCCGAATTGAAGCAAAATCTCTTTATCATTCTCACCTAACGAGGAAATAAGCATTAGTTCTTTAACACTGTCTTCCCACGCAACCTCTAACTCGGCATCGATTTTGCTTAATTGCATTGCTAATCGGTTAAAAAAGGAACAAACAGGTGCAGGCAACTGACGTGCCATCAATTTAAACGCATCTTTAAGTGGCAACTGACTATACAAAATTTCAGCTTCTAATATTTGTAAGGCGTTTATTAATTGACGAATATGCTTTGGTCTTTTATCTAGTTTTTTGCTCCATTCAAGCCCTGCCCATGTAGTTGTACTTATTAAAAGAAGTGCTCCTATCCATTTCATTTGGCCGGCACCTCGACTTCTGTAATATATTTTCTTCCTCTTCATTCCATATTCTCTTTACTTGACCAGGCCCTGTCTGCCTGTCCAGCAAGAGAATACGTTGAAACACTCTTTGTTGAAATAAAGGTTGTAATGAAGGTCGCTTTTTTAATTCTGTTAGTGATCTCCCATGGATAGTACAGATAATGACTACACCTGCATTGATCGCTTCCATTAACGCTTTTACATCAAGATCACTGCCAATTTCATCAACAATCAAAACTTCTGGAGACATCGAACGAATCATCATCATCATTCCTTCTGCTTTTGGACAAGCATCGAGAACATCCGTCCTCTTTCCTACATTATGTTGCGGGACTCCGTTTATAGAAGCGGCAATTTCCGAACGTTCATCAATAATTGCTACTTTCTTTCCCACAATATTATCCCAGCCTATTGAAATCATCCGAGCCATATCACGAATTAGTGTTGTTTTTCCTGTTTGCGGCTCACCAACAATTAATGTATTCCAATATGCTTGTCCATAAACATATGGCATAATCGACTGTGCTATCCCAATTTGTTCTTTTGCAATTCGAATGTTTAAAAAAGCAATATGCTGAATTGCTTTCACAGTTCCTCCACGTGTATTTACTTTTCCTGCTAAGCCGATTCGGTGACCACCTTCAATTGTAAGATAACCTTCTCTTAATTCATCCTCTAAACGATACAGTGAGAATTCACTAAGACGATTAATCATATACATCATCGATTTAGGTTTTAAAATACAAGCTTCGATCCATTCTGTATGGTGATCAAAAATAACTTCAATTGGTTGTTGTAATCGGCATCGAATTTCCTGAAGTTTGTCCCATCTTCTATCCAGCCTTGTCCTAATTTCTTGCATTAGCGGCTCCGGAAATAATCGAAGGATTTCTTCCATATAAATTCCTCGCTTTACGCTGCTTTATAATAAGTGTATTGATAAACACGCAAAAATATGACTAACTTCACGAAGGCAACAAGCATTGAAATACAATTAAGACGCTTAGCGAATACAAATCTTAAATAGATTAATTGTAAAAAATAATAGAACAATGATATGCACGATTTAAACTAAAAAAACAGCTCAACTTAATGTTGAACTGTTTTTTACTGATAAATGATATTATGCACGAGAAACATATTTTCCATCAGATGTATTGATGACTAATACGTCTCCTTTATTTACAAAGAACGGAACTTGAACAACAAGCCCTGTTTCAACAGTAGCAGGTTTGGATCCCCCGCTTGCCGTATCTCCTTTAATTCCTGGCTCTGTTTCAACTACTTCTAACTCCACATTATTTGGAAGGTCTATACCAAGTACTTCTCCTTGATAGGTTATTATAGAAACTTCGGTATTTTCTTTAATAAATTTTAACTCGTGCTCAATTTGGTTCGCTTGTAATTCAATTTGCTCATAGGTACTTGTGTCCATAAATGCATGCGAATCACCTGAAGCATATAAGTACTGCATTTTTTTATGCTCTACATGCGCTTTTTCCACTTTTTCTCCACCACGGAAAGTTTTCTCTTGAATGTTTCCATTTCGCAAGCTACGCAACTTCGATCGAACAAAAGCTGCCCCTTTACCTGGCTTCACATGCTGAAAATCGATTACTTGCCAAACATCGTTATCCACTTCAATTGTTAAACCTGTACGAAAATCATTAACTGATATCATCTATGTTCCTCCTTGGATGAATGTAAATATTTCTTATAATGTAATAAGTTCTTTATTTGCTAATGTTAATCTCTCATTTCCTGATGCTGTTACGACAATGTCATCTTCTATTCGACATCCACCAACATCCGGAATATAAATTCCTGGTTCGACTGTAACAACCATTCCTGGCTCTAAAGTAATTTCACCTCGATGCGAAAGCCCCGGTCCTTCATGAACCTCCATTCCAAGTCCGTGCCCAGTCGAATGTCCAAAATACGCTCCAAAGCCTTTTTCAGTAATGTAATCTCTCGTGAGTGCATCCGCTTCTTTTCCACTCATACCAGCCTTTATCCCATCAACACCTCTTAACTGTGCTTCTAGTACTGTATCATAGATTGTTTTCAATTCGTTGCTAATTTCGCCAACAGCAACGGTTCTAGTAATATCTGAGCAATATCCATTGTATAATGCCCCATAGTCAAGTGTTACTAGTTCACCTGATTGAATTTCCTTCGTCGAAGCGACTCCATGAGGTAACGCGGATCGAAAGCCTGAAGCAACAATAATATCAAAGCTTGAAGATGTTGCACCTTGTTTTCTCATAAAAAATTCTAATTCGTTTGAAACATCAATTTCACGAACGCCTGGCTTGATAAACCCTTGAATATGCGTAAAAGCTGCATCAGCAATTTCTGCTGCTTTCTTCATAATGGCAAGCTCATCGTTTGTTTTAACAAGTCTAATCGTTTCTACAATATCTGAAGTCGGTACGAGCTCTCCATTGAATAATGATTGATATTGATCAAACACTGCATATGTTACATGGTTTTTTTCAAAGCCTACGCGTTTTGCCTTCAGCTTACTTAATTGATCACGGATCTCAAGTTCCATAAGCTGTTTATGCTCGATAATATCAAATCCGATTGCTTGTTCTGCTGCCTGCTTTGTATAACGAAAATCTGTAATAAAAAGCGCATCTTTGTTCGTGATAATTACCGTTCCTGCTGTTCCAGTAAAACCTGTAATATATCTTCTATTGATTGGACTGGCAACAATCAATGCATCCAGATTTTTTTCTTCTAATACAGCTCTAATTTTTCGTAATTTCTCCATTCTTTTCAACCCTTTCTATTATATTTCTCTACCTTTAATGGATAAAGTCTCACATTGTATCCTTATCAAGAAATGCCATGGCCGCAAGCACATAGCTTTGGAGACCAAAACCGGTAATTTGTCCTTTACATGCAGGTGCGGTTAATGACTTGTGCCGAAATGCTTCTCGCTGATGAATATTAGATATATGTACTTCAATGACCGGCGTTTGAATTGCAATAATTGCATCTCTTAATGCAACACTTGTATGTGTATAAGCTGCTGGATTAAATATAATACCAAAATACTTTCCATCTGCTGCATGAAGCTGGTCGATCAATTCACCCTCATGATTCGATTGAAAGCTATCGACTTCATATCCATAGGAAGCTGCTACTTTCCCCACACTTTTTTCAATGTCTTTCAATGTAAATTGTCCATAAATCTCTTTTTCACGCTTCCCTAACAGATTAAGATTTGGACCATTCAATAATAATAGCCGGTTCATCCCCTTCATCCCTTTACCAAATATTATTGGACGTTATAAGTTTATCATAAAGCACTTCATTTGAATAAAAAAATCTAATTTTAATTGTTATTTTTTTTCGTCTCTTTCACAACCATATCATGAAAATCATATGAAATGGAATAGCCAATAAACGTACCATACAATAAAAACAAGCATATTGTCGATACAATCGTATTTTTGTTAAGGTCAGTAACGTTTGGAATATTCGCGAACATGGGATGAAGCACATAAAATAAAAGGAACCAGAGAGCTAAACCATAAATAGTACCTACCCACATAGATTGTCGCTTTTTAAATAAAGCATAATATAGTAACGCCGGAAGAATGGATATACCCCCAACTATTAAAATTGAAATTAAGTCCCCAAGCCATGTATCTGTCCAAGGTTCTTTTGTCCAAGACCGTAATACAAACATCTTAGGAGCGACTTCCGCAAAATTAAAATGGTACATAACGACTCCAATTGCGCTCCATAGTATTCCGCCACTTAACCCGGTGGTCACAGCTATTCCTATAAGAGAAGGACTTGTTGAAGCCTGCTGTTCTCTTTCATTATTCTTTCGTTCAGATTTTCTCAACTAAATCACCTCCAGCTATAGTATGGCCAATAATTATCATTCATATCGACACAACTTCTTAAAACGCAGTTGAAATGTTGTGGAATTTGCGTTCTAATTTTAGTAAGATGATTGACAAGAAGAATGTGCTTAATAGTAGTTTAATTTCTATAAAATAATGAATAATTCATGTTATATTAGGAAATAATAAATAAAAAGAAGGTAGTATTCTAACATTCTCCTAAGACAATAGGAACAAGTATTTAAGCATATCCATGAAAGGTGGAATTGAAAATGAGTGGTAGAAAATTATCTGTTATCGTATATGTACTTATTGGTTTTGCTGCTATTGGACTTATGTCACAGCTTTTTTCCAATACAACTGGCTTTTTATTTAGTCTCCTAAAATCGATTTTTATTGGGTTATTAATCTTTGGTCTCATATACTTCTTGTTTTTAAAAAATCGTGTATCTTCAAGTGATGCTAAAAAGTATAAACAGGCGGTAAAGCAATCCAAGCAAAAATATAAACAAAAGAAGCCCTCATCCAAAGCAAAAACAATACAACAGCAGCCGATTAAACCGCAAGCAAAGAAAAAAAACACACGTCAAACTTCCCATCTACGAGTCATTGACGGGAATAAAACGAAAAGAAAAAAGCGAGCATCCAATTAAATGGATACTCGTTTTTTATCTAGTCTATCATAATTTCAGAATAAGATTATTTCGGCCAGTGCTTTAAAAATTGATCCGTTCGTTCCATTCCCAATGTGAGAAGCATATCTATTTCGTTTGCATTAATCTGAAAGTTTGTTGTCTCGATATTTTTCACAGGAATAAAAATGATATTTTTTTTGTCAGTCGTAGAGATATATCTTGCATCATGTGCTTGCTTCATCGTAGCAAATAATGCATGGAGCATATCTAAAGCGTTTTTAATGTCATGCGGTGTTGTATTTGCTGGAGTATCCGAAAGTTTCACTCCTAAAACAGGACGTTGCTCTCGATTATTCGAATTTGTAAATAACCATAATGGAAAATTACTTAATAAGCCACCATCTACCATAATACTTTTTTGCTTTGCTTTTCCAGGTAATTTCTTTGGCATAAAAAAATATGGAAATCCCGCACTCATCCTGACTGCTTTTGAAACTGGGAAATGAGCTGGATTAATTCCATAAACACGATAAAGATCATCAGGGATGACAATCAGCTTTCCTAATGACAAATCACTTGCAACCACCTTTAAACACCCATTTGGCAGATCACTAAATGTGTAAATCCCTTGATTAGCAAGATGATTATATAGCCATTTTTCGAGCTTATCTCCTTTATATAATCCCATTTGAAAATAAAGAAAAAACCACTTGGTTCCTGGTAAGAAGGTAGTTGGTTTCGGTGGATCTAACAACGCCTTTAAATCCGTCTGTTGTAATAGTTGCAGCATATCAGATGAAGTGTATCCAGCTGCAACAAAGGACGCTAAAATTGCCCCAGCAGATGTACCGGCAACCCTTTCTATTTGGAATTGATTCGATTCAAGGCTTTTCAATGCACCAAGAAATGCGTAAGCCTTTACTCCACCGCCAGAAAAAACCGCATCAATTTTCATAACTTCTCTCCTCAGCCCTTTTCTATATAATTAAGCAAAGGAATGAGGAATTAGAACGGTCAATCGCCTATACTTTATTCTACTTTTTCTTCTGTTTGTTGAATTTGTTTTAAAGCTTCTTTTCTTTTTTGATCTTGCTCAAAATATGTAACTAAATCAGCAATTCGATCAATAGAATTCCAGCTTAAATGATGTTCAATTCCTTCCACATCTCCATATATGTTTTCTTGTTCAACACCAATAATATCTAAAAAACGTTCTAGTAATTCATGTCGAAACAAAAGCCGCTCGCCTATTTTTTTTCCTTTTTCCGTTAATACAAACCCGCGGTATTTCTCGTAATTTAAATATGCGTCCTTATCTAGCTTTTGAACCATCTTTGTTACAGATGAAGGATGTACTTCTAATGCTTCCGCAATGTCTGAAACACGAGCATAGCCTTTAGTTTCGATTAAATTATATATTAACTCAATATAGTCTTCCATACTTGGAGTAGGCATGAATTTCCCTCACTTTAAGCATCATTTTTTAGCTAATGCAAAATTGTTTATGTCTAAAGAATACAGGAAAACTTGTCCATAAACAAGTAGAGTGACAAAAAGAAGAAGAAGCGATTTTAATCGCTTCTTCTGTAAAACGTTAAATATTAGAATCCATTTTAATAATAAATTTAACAAAACGGAACCACTCTTTGCGAAGCAATGCACATTTCCGAATAAAAAGATTAATCATATATTAACAAAATCGCCTGCTTTCAAGTATAAGCATGAAATCAGGCCATGTTCTTAACTGACAATCTTATAATATTCTCTTGCCGTTATTGTGTAAACCACAGCATAAAATAAAGCAAAGATGGAAATGGTTGTAAATGTACATATAACAAATAGACCAACATTTGTTAAGTTTAGCAATGCCAATAATTTCGTGATAACTTTGAATGCGAAAGCGATGTGAATAACTGCTGCGACAAGTGGTAAGAAAAACACAATGAGCACTTGACTCTTAATCGCTTTTTTAATTTCCTCTTTACTCAAGCCTACTTTCTGCATAATTGCAAATCGTTCTTTGTCATCATAGCCTTCAGATATTTGTTTATAATACATAATTAAAACGGTTGCCATGATGAATAATGCGCCAAGAAATAGGCCAAGGAAAAATAATCCCCCATATATGGAATAAAAAGATTCTCTTGATTCCTCTTGCCCCTCTGCATAACCGTCGATGGATGCATCCTTAAGCTTTTGGGACAATGCCTTTGTAAGAGCAATTTCATTTTCAGTGCTTCCCTTAGCATCAAAGCCTGAAAAATACGATAAATCCTTCCATTCTACTTCCTCTAATTCCTCAACAGGATATAGAGATTTAATTGTTTCTTCATCTTTTACAACAACAAAGTATCCATCTGTTAACATGCCAGAACTATCTCCGGTGAGTGACAGTTTTTTTAACTGATTTTTAATTTGAAACTCCTGTCCTGATATTGTGATTGTATTTACAACAGGCTGTCCCTTAAACGTGTAAATTAAAACTTCATTATCCTCCAGTTTCGCGGACTGTTCTTCCAACTGATTAAACTCATCAAGCGAGATTAGTTCAAGCATTGAAATATTTGTTAATGAATTTATTGTTGTACGATCTGTTGTAAAAGTGTTTCCTTCCCTAATTGCTGGAAAATCTGCAGAACGATAATGAAGTGGATCTACTATTTCAATTTGATATTTTTCTGCTTCTTCATGTATTATATTTTCAATTACTTGTGCCTGCTCTTCAGAAATATTATTTGCTGAGATATCAATTTCCTTCGGATAGCGATTATTTATCACATCTTCCATTCCAATATACAGGGATACAGTGCTTGATAGCATGACCAACACCATTGTGGATAGAATACAAATGTTGGCTAGACCTACTGCGTTTTGTTTCATCCGATAAATCATACCTGATACACTGATAAAATGTTTCGTTTGATAATAAAAACCTTTGTTTTTTCGCATTAATTTCAATAAGGCAATCGTGCCGGCTGTAAACAAAGCGTATGTGCCGATTATGACGAGTAGAACGGCTAAGAAAAATTTATTGAGCGCAGCTAATGGAGATTCAGTTACTAGTGCGATATAGTATCCGGATGCGAGTGTTGCCACCCCGATTATAACAAGAACCCATTTCGTTTTGGGTTCTTTTTCACCAACCTGGCCACCTCGTAATAATTCTATCGGTTTTGCTAGATGAATATGCCTTAAATTGTTTAAAAGGGTAAGGACAAAAATGCTAAGAAAAAGGATCAATGTAATTCCTATTGATTTTGTCGAAACAAAATACGTAAGTGGCACATCAAAATGTAAAATATTCGATAAGAACAAAAACATTAACTTGCCTATTATCATACCGCTTGTTAATCCAATAACAAGACTGGAGACTGCGACGAAAAAGGATTCCCAAACAATCATTTTGGAAATATGCTTTTTCCCCATTCCAAGAATATTAAAAAGTCCAATCTCTTTTTTTCGTCGTTTAATTAAAAAGCTATTAGTATAAAACAAGAAAATTACTGAAAAAAACCCAATGACGATGTTGCCTAAATTTAAAATGGAAATCAGGGATTCCCCACCTGACATTCCTTTCAGTCCCGGATTCCCCGACATAAAATGCATCATGTAGAACATAGCAATAGTACTAATACATGTAAGGATATAAGGGATATACGTTTTCCGATGTTTATTTATATTTGTTAGGGCAAGTTTAGTGTAGAAAAATCTACTCATTTCTACCACCACCCGTTGCAATGATGTTTAATGTATCCGAGATTTTTTGGTACATCGCTTCATTAGATAAGGATCCTTTATAGATTTGATGGAACACTGCACCATCTTTAATAAATAGAATGCGACTCGCATGACTGGCGGCCTTTGTACTATGGGTAACCATTAGAACCGTTTGGCCTTCTTGATTAATCTGCGAGAAAATTTGCAGTAAATCATCAGCGGCACGTGAATCTAACGCACCGGTCGGCTCATCGGCTAGAACCAGCTTAGGATTCGTAATGAGAGCTCTCGCAACCGCTGCCCGTTGTTTTTGACCACCTGAAACTTCATATGGGAATTTGGCTAAAACATCGTTGATCCTTAATTTTTCGGCAAGCGGCTTTAAACGGTTACTCATTTCACGGTATGATGTGCCGGATAATACGAGTGGTAAGAAGATATTGTCTTGCAATGAAAATGTATCAAGTAAGTTAAAGTCCTGAAAAACAAACCCGAGATTTTTGCGGCGAAATGTAGAAATATCTTTTTCACTAATGGATACAATATCTTTATCATTCAGTAAAACTTCCCCGCTAGTCGGTTTATCAAGTGCAGCTAAAACATTTAATAAAGTCGTCTTTCCAGAACCGGATTCGCCCATAATTGCAACATACTCCCCTTCTTCAACTGAAAAGCTAACATCGGCAAGTGCCTGAATATGATTGCCACCGAACCGAGTAGTGTAAACCTTTTTTAGATTTTTCACATCTAGAAATGTCATGAAAAATTCCTCCGTCTCTTCATTTACTACATGTTCAGTATAGCAAGGCTTCATTCACACAGACATAGCTTTCACTTACAAAAAAGGGCTTAATCTTACAATATTGTAAGATTAAATAGGTGCTAGTATTATTCCACCCCGATTTCCTTCGTTTCCAGATCAATGATAAGCTTTGTTCCAATTCCTACCTCTGATTCAATGGTTATGTCATGGGATAGCTTGGTCAATATTTGTTTGCAAAGATACAAACCAATCCCCGTAGATTGTTTAAAGGCTCTGCCATTGAACCCTGTAAAACCTTTTTCAAACACACGTGGTAAATCTACTGCTTGAATGCCTATGCCAGTATCTTCTATAATAAGGCGCTTATTCTTTCTATAAATTGAAATGGAACCTGTTTTTGTGTACTTCAACGCATTGGATAAAATTTGCTCTATGACAAAGAGCAGCCATTTTTCATCCGTTAATACGGTACAGTTAACATCCGAATAGTTCAGGCTGATTTTTTTCCGAATAAACATTTTCGCATTTTTTCGGACCGCTTGTTTGATGATCTCATCTAATTCATATTTCTTAAAAACAAGATCATTTGACATATTTTCTAAACGAAGATATTGCAGAACAAATTCAACATATTGTTCAATTTTAATCAATTCCAATTCTAATTCCGCCGTTTGCTTCTTTTGTTCTGATTGAAGAAGGAGTCGCATCGCTGCAATTGGTGTTTTAATCTGATGGGTCCACTGTGTAAAATAATCAACTAAATCTTTCTGTTTATTATCAGCTTGAACAGTCAATTCGTTCTTATTTTTATATAAAATTTGCAGCAGTTCTTGATATTTCTGTTCAATTGCATTTTTGGGTACAGGTAATTGATCGATTTCTAACATAATGGTTTTTTCTGCGTTTTTTATCTTTTTGTATTGCTTTATAAATTTTAAAAAATCAACAACAAAAAAGATGCAGACAATGTATGAACATAAAAGGATTGAGTAGAGAATAGGACCAAGAGGCTGATGGCTTAGTAAAAAAACAGTGATAAAGCATAAGACAAAAAGACAAATAAGAACTATCGATTTCCAATTTTCATGTAAATAGTATAGAAATAGATTTTCTTTGTAGTTTTTCATATTAGTTCACCAAATAGCCAAGCCCTTTCATTGTTTTAATATAATCATTTAGCCCAATAGATTCTAATTTCTTCCGAAGACGATTGATATTCACTGTTAGAGTATTATCATCAACAAAACTGTCAGTTTCCCATAGCCGTGTCATTAGAACATCCCTTAAAACAGCCTTACCCTTATTTTCAAGAAGGACATGTAAAATTTTATGTTCGTTTTTGGTTAGATCGATTTTTTGACCATTAAAGGTAAGCGTCGCATCCTTTGTGTTCAGGATTGCCCCCCGATGTTCCATCAAATTGGATTGACCGGTAAAATCATAGGTGCGCCGGAGCAATGCTTGTACTTTAGAAGTAAGTATTATTAAGTCAAATGGTTTGGATATAAAATCATCCCCACCCATGTTAATAGACATAACAATATTCATATTATCAGAAGCAGAAGAAATAAAGATAATTGGTACCATGGATACTTTACGAATCTCTTGACACAAGGTAAACCCGTTTACAAAGGGGAGGGAGATATCTAATAAAACTAATTGCGGATCGAATGAAACAAAATGTGTCATGATATTCTGAAAATCAGTAACATATTCAACTTCAAATCCCCACGACTGAAGGTGATTCTTTACCGTTCTTGCAATGACCATATCATCTTCTACAATAAATATTTTGTACATAATCTTAGCCCCACTCATTAATAATTTATATAAATCTCTCTTAAAAATTGCTTTTGTTCTCGAAAATATAAAACCACTTCTATTTTCGCACTTTAATTTATTTTACAATCAATTTCACATTCATTCTATTAAATGTCCAAATTTCTTACCAATAATTAATTCAAATAGGCAATATTATTATACAATTCCTTCAATTTATCGTCCCAACTTTATTGTATTTTTAAACCCTCTCTTTGTTCTATACGTGGTAAACGTTTGCTTTTAGACAATATACACTTCCCTTTCTCTTTTCTAAAAACAAAAAAATAACCTCGTAGGTAAAAAAACCAAAGAGGTTATTTTTTAATTTAATTTTCTAATCTATTATCAACTGTTAGATTAATAATAGATCATTATTGTTTAGTCATATTCTTAAAGAGGTACTATAGTCCGCATTTTAACTGTGCGCCACAATTTGTACATGTATTGCAGCCACCAATATCCTCTACATGTCCTTTTCTGCAAACAGGGCATGTATTTCCTACTTCGTTTCCGAATGTTACATTTGTATATTCTAGCTCTTGGATTGTATCCATTAACACTACTTTTTTCTTTTCATCTGTAAATAACTCCGTTTGTTCGCCAACAGTATTATCTTCTGCTTTAAGTGTCAATACCTGCGTATCTCTACTTCCATCAACATACACAGTACCGCCTTTAGCTCCTCCATTATACAGGCGGCGATAGACCTCTTCGACCTGTTCCACTGTATAACCCTTCGGTGCATTTACTGTTTTTGAAATCGAGCTATCCACCCACTTTTGAATCACACATTGCGTGTCTGCATGCGCTTCTGGAGATAAATCCATTGCGGTTACAAACCATTGCGGAAGATTCTCAGGGTCTTGCTCCGGATGACGGCTTAGATATTCTTGAACTATATCTGCTTTTACCTCAATAAATTTACCTAGTCTGCCACTTCGATAGTAAGAAAAAGAAAAATAAGGCTCTAATCCTGTACTGACACCAACCATTGTACCTGTACTTCCTGTTGGAGCGACAGTAAGTAAGTGAGAATTACGGATGCCATACTTTAAAATATCCTGTCTTATTTCTTCTGGCATTTTTCTCATATAGCCTGTATTAATAAATGCTTGTCTTAAAGAAGCTGTTTCTTCATCCGTTTCTCCTACTAGAAAAGGAAAACTTCCTTTTTCTTTTGCTAATTCAATGGAAGCACGATATGCAGTTGTTGCAATTGTTTCAAATACTTTATCAATAAGTGCATTTCCTTCTTCAGAGCCATATTCTGTCTCACAATATATGAGTAAATCGTGAAGTCCCATGACACCTAAGCCGATTCTACGCTCACCAAGTGCTTGTTTTTTATTTTCAGCCAAGAAGTACGGTGTAGCATCAATGACATTATCCTGCATTCGAACACCTGTTGTAACTGTCTCTGTTAATTTATCAAAGTTAACTGTTTTCGTTTCTTTATTTGCCATCTCAGCTAAATTAACTGCAGCAAGATTACAAACAGAATATGGTGCAAGAGGCTGCTCTCCGCAAGGGTTCGTTGCTACTACCTGATGTCCATATGCTTTTGCATTCGTCATATCATTCGCATTATCGATAAAGAAAATACCAGGCTCAGCACTGTATGTGGCACAAATATTAATTAAGTTCCACAATTCTTTCGCTCGTATAGAACGATATACACGAACACCATAGCCCATTTCTTCCCATTTCCGCACATCGCCAACATTATGCCAATTTTCATTATATGCTTTCATTTCCTCAGCAGTATAATTTTCCACATCAGGGAAACGTAAATCATACGTTGTATCATTTTCTACTGCTTCCATAAATTCTTTTGTTAAGCAAACCGAAATATTAGCCCCTGTTAAGAAATCCGAATTATGAACACTATATGTTCCACCAGTATTTAGTTTTATCTCAGCTTCTCTTATCGCAGCTTGCGTAAAACCACCAAGTCCAGGAATAGATCGATAATTGATGATGCCTTGATATAAATCAACTTCCGTTTCAGTTAACGGGGTGAATTTTAATTTTTCCTGCGCTAAACGTTTAATTTGCTCATCTTCCGTATTTTCAATTAAGTAGCGAAGAATTCTTGGGTTTTGCATTTTCGAAATAATAAATTCAATAATATCTGGATGTGAGTCTACAAGCATGATCATCTGTGCTCCCCGTCGGCTTCCACCTTGCTCTACGAGATGAGTAAGCTTAGCAATATCATCTAACCATGAAACAGAACCTGATGATTTCCCATTTACTCCTCTTGCCAACGTATTTCTAGGTCTAAGCGTTGATCCATTTGTTCCAACACCTCCACCACGACTCATTATCTCCATTACCTGTTTGCGATGATCACTAATACCTTCGCGTGAATCTTTAATGTATGGCATCACATAACAGTTAAAGTATGTAACTTCAGTATCTGCTCCAGCTCCATATAGCACGCGGCCAGCGGGTATAAAATTCAGGCTTGATAGCTCATTATTAAATTTGTCAAACCATTTCTTTTTTTCTTCCGCCGATTGCTCCACACTAGAAAGCCCAGATGCATTACGTTTTGCGATTTGCTCATAAAAAATTTCTAACGGTTTGTCAATTACATCTAAATCACGTTTAACAATACCTGTCTCCGCCTCTTCTCCTTCCAAGACTGTTAAATAATCAGCCATCACTTCTATAAGGGCTTCTTTTTTATCCCAATCGATGGAATTGATAAAACCAAGCCCACGTGCTGGGAAATTCGGATCAGGCTTGACCGTTAAAACGACAAAATCGCCGACTTTCAATGTCTTTTTCTCCGTGTCTTTAAATGCATAGCGATCAAGCATTACTAGGCGCGAAACTCCTTTATGCGATAATTTCATTTCCTTCGTAATTGGAAATACTTGTGGAAATAGCTCAATATCGCGATTCAAATTCGCTACATTTACCTCTTTTTTAATTTCAGCAATTGTCGACATTTTATCGCTCCTTTACAAAGTATGTTATAAGTTTTATAGTTATTTTTATAGTCATTAATACAATACCACACCAAAGGATATAAAAACAATATATAGTAGGAATTATAATAGAAAAATACTATATATTGTACCTGAAGCAAATTATTATACGTTTGTCAATAATGAAATCAAATAAATTTAAGCGCATTTTAAAGATTTTAAAAGATAATTACGTATTTTTTCCTAAAACTAAACGATTTTCTATGTTGCATATCATTACTTTTTTTGACAAAGATCGACAATATTGGTTCTTATGGCTTTTATTAATTGACTCAAACGGAAAATACTTTGAAAAAAAGATTAGAACAACATATAATAGATAATGACATTTGTGAAAGACGGGGGAAAAACGATGGAATTTTTAATCATTACACTCGTTCTGTTGTTCGCTATCGGGATATTTCGATATTTTAGACAACGAACCTATTTAAAAACATTAACAGAAGAACAATTCCGAGAAGGCTATCGGAAGGCGCAATTAATCGATGTTCGTGAGCCACAAGAATTTGAACGTGGTCACATCCTTGGAGCAAGAAATATTCCGCTCACACAATTAAAACAACGCTTAATTGAATTGAGAAAGGATAAACCGGTATACTTGTATTGCCAAAGTGGTTCTCGTTCAGCAAGAGCTGCACAGCTACTCCATAAAAAAGGCTATGAAGATGTTAACCAATTAAAAGGCGGATTTAAAAAATGGACAGGTAAAATTAAATAAATTCAAGATGCTACATTTAGCCTTAACGTGTTAATGGGATAGACCTTTTTATAAAAAAAGCATGAGGAAGTAGAAATTCTTACTTCCTCATGCTTTTTAATTACTATGAAAGCTGTTATTTTGTGTAGCGAAGGATTGGCTTTCTTGCTGCTGTAGTTTCATCCATTCGCTTTACAACAGTTGTATGTGGTGCTTCCTGAACAACTTCTGGGTTCTCCTTCGCTTCGACCGCTATGGAAAGCATCGCATCAATAAATCCGTCCAGTGTTTCCTTTGCTTCTGTCTCAGTAGGTTCAATCATTAATGCTTCTTCTACATTTAATGGAAAATAGACTGTTGGCGGATGATAGCCATGATCCAATAATCTTTTTCCAATATCAAGTGTTCGTACCCCAAGTTTCTTTTGTTTTTTTCCAGAGAGAACAAATTCATGCTTACAATGCTGCGGATAAGGAAGCACATATTCCTTTTCAAGCTTACGCATCATGTAATTCGCATTAAGTACTGCGTATTCACTTACCTTTTTAAGTCCTTCTGCTCCCATCGTCCGAATGTACGTATAAGCACGTAGATAAATTCCAAAGTTGCCGTAATATGGCTTTACTCGACCAATTGACTGTGGGCGATGATAGTCAAATTCATATTGATCATCTTTTTTTACAAGCACTGGCTTTGGTAAATATGGTTCTAGTTCTTTGGATACACCAACAGGGCCAGAACCTGGTCCGCCTCCACCATGTGGACCCGTAAATGTTTTATGAAGGTTTAAATGAACAACATCAAAGCCCATATCTCCAGGTCTCGTGTAGCCCATAATGGCATTTAAATTTGCTCCATCATAATAAAGTCTGCCACCAGCATCATGTACGATTTGTTTAATTTCCATTATATCTGTTTCAAACAATCCAAGCGTATTTGGATTTGTTAACATTAAAGCTGCTGTGTCATCGCCAACCACACGCTTTAAGTCTTCTAAATCAACGAGTCCTTGCTCATTTGATTTCACGGTTACCGATTCAAATCCTGCAACCGTAGCGGAGGCTGGATTTGTTCCATGTGCAGAATCTGGAACAATTACTTTTGTGCGCTGATAATCTCCATTCGCCTCATGAAAGGCTCTGATCATCATAAGTCCTGTCCATTCACCATGTGCTCCAGCTGCTGGCTGTAATGATATTTCATGCATCCCTGTAATTTCCTTTAATGCAGACTGCAAATCATACATCATTTCAAGCGCACCTTGAATATGGCGTGTATCTTGATAAGGATGGAGCTGACTAAATCCCTCGAGACGTGCTACATCTTCGTTTATCTTTGGATTATATTTCATCGTACAAGAGCCTAAAGGGTAAAATCCAGAGTCTACTCCAAAATTTCGATTTGATAAACCTGTGTAATGTCGCATTATTTCTAACTCACTTACTTCCGGTAACGCTGCCAATTCTTTTCGAATGAATTTAGCCTCTACTTCGGTCTCTAAATCCATATCTGGCACATCAAGAGCTGGGAGACTATAGCTTGTTCTACCTACTTTACTACGTTCAAAAATTAAAGGAAAATCTTGATTAACCATTGATAATCGCCCCCATTTCTGTAACAAGTGTATCTATCTCTTCTTTGGTACGTAGTTCTGTAACTGCTAATAGCATTTGCCCTTCTTTGTCTGAATAGACCTTAGATAAATCATAGCCACCTATGATTCCTTTTTGAAATAGTTTTTCATTAACCACTTTCACCGGTATAGGAAGCTTTACTACAATTTCATTGAAAAATGTCCCCGCATTTAACACAGCCACTCCGATAGCTTCGAATTGCTTCTTAGCATAGCGTGCTTTTTTCATATTAAGCATCGCCATTTCACGGATTCCTTGTTTTCCAATTGAGCTCATTGCAACAGAGCTTGCGAGCGCATTTAACGCTTGATTCGAGCATATGTTTGAGGTAGCCTTATCTCTTCGAATATGTTGTTCACGTGCTTGCAGCGTTAATACAAACCCTCTTTTTCCATCTTCATCTGTTGTTTGTCCTACTAACCGCCCAGGAACTTTTCGCATAAGCTTTTCGGTAGTTGCAAAATAACCACAGTGCGGACCGCCAAATTGAGCTGGAATTCCAAAAACCTGCGTATCCCCTACAACAATATCGGCACCAAATTCACCTGGTGGAGTTAAGTAGCCTAACGCCAGTGGGTTACTTGAAACAATCATCATTGTTTTTTTATGCGCTGAAATTTGCTCTTTAATTTGATCAAGTGGTTCTATTTGTCCAAAGAAGTTCGGATATTGTACGACAACACTTGCAATGCTATCATCCAGCTTTTCACTAAGTTGATCTAGATCAATCATTCCATCTTTATCGTCAATTTCTTCGATTTCTAAATGCTGGCCTTTCGCATACGTTGCAATGACCTCTCTTGATTCAGGATGCACAGTTTTTGAAACAAGAATTTTCTTTTTTCTTGTCACTCCCGCACTTAAAGTAACTGCTTCTGCTAATGCAGTTCCTCCATCGTACATGGATGAGTTCGCAATTGGTAAAGCCGTCAGTTCAGAGATCATTGTCTGAAATTCGAAAATCGCCTGTAATTCACCTTGAGAAATTTCTGGTTGGTATGGTGTATATGCTGTATAAAACTCTGATCGTGATATTACATGATCAACAACAGAAGGGATAAAATGATCATATACTCCTGCACCTAGAAAAGATGGATATTTTTTTACATGTGCATTCTTATTGGCAAGTTCCGTCAATTCTTGTTTTAGCTGCGCTTCATTTGCTGGCGGTTTTAAGTCCAGCTCTTTGTTTAATCGAATGGTTGCTGGAATATCAGAGAACAATTCCTCTGTAGAATCAACACCTATGAAATCTAGCATTTCTTGTTTATCTGTATCTGTCATTGGTAAATAGCGAAATTCCATTTTCATTTTCCCCCTTTATTTTCGTTTAAGGAACGGCGTTTCAATAACAACAGCCTTTAGTTTTCGCTTGCGAACTTGAATCATCAGCTCTGTTCCAACTTTCGCATGCTCAGTCTGAATTAATGCCAAACCAATATTTTTATTTAAAGTTGGGGCCTGTGTGCCTGATGTAACAAAGCCAATCTGTTCTTCTTGAACAAATACTTCATAGCCTGTACGTGGTATCCCCTTATCTATCATTTCAATCCCTACGAGCTTTCTCGTTGTTCCATTCTCTACTTGCTCCTTTAAAACCCGCTTACCAATAAAATCTTGTTCTTTATTTACTTTAACTGCAAACGTAAAGCCCACTTCAATAGGGGTGATAGATTGGGATAATTCTTGTCCATAAAGTGGAAGGTTTGCTTCAAAGCGAAGCGTATCCCTTGCACCTAGACCAACAGGTTCTAATCCTTTATCTTTTCCTGCCTCAAGTACAAGGTTCCAAAGCTTTCGACCTTCCTCTTGATCAACATACAGTTCAAAGCCATCCTCGCCTGTATAACCCGTTCTTGAAACAAGAACCCCAGCATCAATAGAAGAGAATTTGACATCTTGTTGAAAGCGAAAGAATTTAATTTGTGATAAATCCGTTTTTGTTATCGTTTGTAATATCTCTTCTGCTTTTGGACCTTGAATCGCTAGTTGTACATAATCATCAGAGACATTTTCAATTTTTAATTCTTCCTTAACATATGAATTATGTTGCTGGAGCCATTCAAAATCTTTTTCGGTATTCGCTGCATTAACAACTAGTAAATACGTATCCTCTTCTAGCATATAAATTAGTAGATCATCGACAGTCCCACCATCTTCATAGCACATAAATGTATACTGCGCTTTTAGCGGAGTTAGCTTTGATACATCATTCGTCATTACCTTTTGAAGAAAATCAAGACTTTTTGATCCTGTTACAAGAATTTCTCCCATGTGCGAAACATCAAATAAGCCTGCTCTTTCTCTTGTAGTCTCATGTTCCAGCTTAATCCCTTTGTACTGAACTGGGAGGTCCCACCCTCCAAAGTCGATTGTCTTCGCCCCAAGTTTTTCATACTCAGAAAAAATCGGGGTGCGTCTTAGCTCACTCACATCCATCCACTCCTTTGTACATCTTATTGTCTGGAAAACCGTTGCTTGTTTTTCAGACTTTTTTAACATTTCACCATAAAAAAACAGAGATTTCACACGTAACGTACCGAAATCTCTGTCCTTCCACCAGAAAGTTGCACATTTTCAATAACAGAAAATGCTTGCTTCGTAGGTGGCCTAACTAATAGGCTCTCTCCAGAGTTGCGTCCTACAAGAGTTCTTTTGCCTGAGAGATTCGCAATTCGCTTGCTCCTTCGGCGTTACCTTGAAAAGCTGTATGAATAACTTTTCTTGTAAGCTCTCCCCTTGTGTTCATTCGCATTTTATGAAATTATCCTTCTTTGGTTATACTATGTACCAACGTGCGAAATATCTGTTTTGTAACAGCTTCATTATAGCATAATATAAACTATTTTTCGCACTTCTTTTTCAATCTACAACTTGCTGAAGCAAAGGAAGGTCATCTATATATGAGCAACGTATTAATTCAATGTGATTCAACATTTATCGACCAATTAGAAGGCCATATAAATTCTGGAAATAAGCTATCAAAATGGGAGCTTTTTTCCATGGCTTATGAAGCAGAAGCAACAACAATGAGTAATAATTTTGATGGGCTCCTATCATTGAAATATTTGCCCCATGTGGATTTTCTTCCCCACCAAATCGAAAGTGCAACACAAGCAATTGAAGAAATGAACGGTCGGGCTATTTTAGCAGACGAGGTTGGCTTAGGAAAAACAATTGAAGCTGGATTAATTTTAAAAGAATACATGATTCGAGGATTAGCTAAAAAAATACTTCTTTTGGTTCCGGCCTCGCTTGTCAATCAATGGGTGCAAGAATTGCATGAAAAATTTTACATTCCTGTTGTAGCCCATCGAAAAAATTACGCCTGGGAACAACATGATATTATGATTTCTTCCCTAGATACAGCAAAACGCTCACCTCACAGAGAAGCGATATTAGACATAGATTATGATTTTGTTCTTATCGATGAAGCACATAAGCTTAAAAACCATACTACTAAAAATTATGCATTTGTCCGTTCGTTAAAAAAGAAATATTGTCTATTATTAACTGCTACGCCAGTCCAAAATAATTTACTTGAAATATTCAATCTCGTATCGATATTAAAGCCTGGTCATTTAGGAAATCACGCCTCCTTTATCGAACAATTTGGAAAGGATCGAAAAAAATTAAATCAAGATGCATTTTTAAAGCAATTGATCCAGAAAGTAATGGTTCGAAACACGCGACAAAATACGAGCTTAAACAATACGAAAAGGAATATAGAGACAATTTGGATTAAATTCAGTCAGGAAGAAATAGATGCATATAACGAAATTGACAGCATGTTTCCTTCCAATGCTACGTTTTCAAAATTGACATTACTTCGGGAGCTTTGTTCGTCACGAGAAGCCTGTGCTTTATCCTTACAGAAAATGATGAATAATGGTGCGAATTTGAGTAGTGTCATGGAAATTATCGGGGCACTTCCACACCATGCAAAGGCACAGAAAACAGTGGAGCTCTTACAACAAATTGGAGATAAGAAAGTAATTATTTTCACCGAGTATCGCGGAACACAGCTTTATCTACAATGGTATTTACAACAACACGGCATTTCATCTGTACCATTTCGCGGTGGTTTTAAACGTGGAAAAAAAGACTGGATGCGGCAATTATTTAAGGATCATGCGCAAGTGTTAATTGCAACTGAGGCAGGTGGAGAAGGGATTAACTTGCAATTTTGTAACTATATGATCAATTATGATTTACCATGGAATCCAATGCGGCTCGAACAACGTATTGGTAGAATTCATCGCTACGGACAAGAAAATGATGTACACATTTATAATTTTGCAATTGAAGGAACGATTGAAGAACATATTATGAAACTGCTTTATGAAAAGATTCATTTGTTCGAAAATGTGATAGGTCATCTTGATGCCATTTTAGCAGAATTACAAATCGATGATTTTGAACAAGAAGTGAAATCCATCTTTACCGAATCTACATCCGCTGGAGAGGCAAAAATCAAGCTTGATAATCTATCGTCAATTATTGAGCAAACACAGCTAGCAAATCAAAAAGAGAAGGAGCAGCATTATGGCAATAGCTAACCTCCATTTGTTTTTACATTCATTCTTTACAGCTCATCAATGTCCAGTTATACACAATGAGGGTGGTGTCCTAACTGTCCAATTAACCGAAGAACTAGATAAAGCATTAATGAACCGTCCTTTTTACTGGCATTACGTAAAGAGTACAGGACAAAAAGGTAAACCGATGGAGCTTACGTTGATTACAAATCCGGAAAAACGCGAAGAAAAAGGCGAGTGGATTCATTTTGGTAGTCCACGTCTACAGCAAATTATACGGTATTTAAAAACAACAGAGAAATATACGATGCTCTTTCAACGCATTAAAACGCGACAAAACACTGAGCTACATCCTTGGCTTGTAACGAATATTAAAGTTAGCTATATTGGAAAGCAAAAAAGAGATGAATTGTTTTCAATTGGGTTGAATTTAGTGAATGGTAGCATGCTGACGGAATTTATGAAGCAATTAGAACCATTATCCTTCCAGTCAAGCATATCGAACTTTTGCTATACGATTGCTCCATTAATTCGTCTTAAAAGCGGCTATCTCCGTATTGAATCCGTACTAAAGCAATACATTGAAAATCAAGAACAAGAATGGGCCAACGCTTCTCATCAAGCACTCGATGATGAATTGCAAATGCTTAAGCACTTTTACACGGACAAACCAGAGGAAGAATCTAATCAAATGAAGCAAGAAGAAGAAGAAATTCGTAAACGGTTCACTCCAAAAGTTAGAATCGAAGTAATTAATGGAGGTTTAATCTATATTAAGAAACAGCAACTGCAACAGAAAACCAATAGCGGTTAAAGAGATTAGCTATTGGTTTTCTTTCTTTTCTTGAATGTTAGCTGAATAAGAAATGGCAGCAAACCAAACCATCGATTAGATAGTCCTTTCTTTTTCTCGTTTTTCTGTTGCACTCGTTGCTGCTTTCTTTCTTCAGGTGTAGATTCAAGATAAGCTATAAATTGGCCTGCCAAATATTTCACATATTCATCGCCAGACATTGTTGCCTCCTTTTTAATTACTAGCATAAGCATTATGGAATCTCATTATACTCCAATGCTTTTTTTATTTCGGACACAATTGCTAATTCTGACTTTCCGTCTGTATCAATAATTACATCGGCACAGCTCTTATATAAAGGGATTCTCTTGTCATATAATTGTCTTCGTTGATCAACATTTATATCCCATAATGGGCGTAACGTATCGTTATTTAGCCGTTTTGTTATTTCAGCAAAGGATGTGTGTAAATAAACAATGCATCCATTTTGCTTCATGAAAGCTATATTAATTGAGCGTTCGACAATTCCTCCTCCAGTAATAATCACTTGCTCATCCCGTTCTTTTAATGCTATTGTCTCTAATTCTCGAAAAGCCTCCTCCCCTTCGCATTGAAAAATATCCTTAATCTTCTTACCGCTCTCTTTTTCAATATATTGATCAAGATCTATCGAGCTGAGCAACATTTCGTTACTAAATAGCTTTCCGATTGTTGTTTTTCCGCTTCCCATAAACCCGATTAAATATATTCGATCCAATTACTTCAGCTCCCTTTCATAATTTTTTCAAAAAAAGAAGGATTTTAATTAAAAGTGTCGAAATGTACCTATACCTCAAAAATATTATAAGGAGGTGTACTTTTTATTGAACTCCGCAAGAGTACTCGCCGAAAAGCTTCTCTCATCTGCTTTTTCCACTGGAGCTTCTGATATTCACTTCTATCCTTTCCTCAAGGAAACAAACATTTTTTTTCGAGTCCACGGTAAAAGAATTTTGCATCGACAAATTACAGCTTCACAATATGATGCAATCCTCACTTATTTTAAGTTTACCTCAGGAATTGATATTGGGGAAACGAGAAAACCACAAAATGGAGCAATCTCATTTTATTTTAGCAAGAAATCCTACGCATTGCGTATTTCCACCCTACCGCTTGGTCACAAAGAAAGTTTAGCTATTCGTATCCTTCCGCAAGAAAAAGCACTTCCATTAGATAAACTATTTCTTTTTCCAAATCAGGTAAATAAATTAAAGGCATGGATGGACAAGCCTGCTGGCATCATTTTGTTAACAGGACCAACAGGATCTGGAAAAACAACAACACTCTATGCCTTGCTACAAAGTATTATGGAGGAACGCACATGCCAAACCATTACTTTAGAGGATCCTATCGAAAAAAAACTCGATAATATCTTTCAAGTTCAAATTAATGAAAAAGCGGGAATTACGTATCAAACCGGATTAAAAGCTGCATTAAGGCACGACCCTGATATCATAATGATCGGAGAAATAAGAGATGCATTTACAGCAAAATTCGCCTTTAATGCTTCATTAACAGGACATTTGGTTCTCAGTACGTTACATGCTAAGGATACTGTTGGTACAATCCACCGGTTATTAGACATGGGAATAAAACAAATTGATTTACAACAATCTTTAATCGGAGTTGCTTCTTTACAGCTACTCCCTATTACACTAAATACAGGTAAAAAAAGGAGGGCAGCTATTATGGAATTTTTGGATGGACACGCACTTGATCAATCAATAAAAGAAAAAAAAGGAACCGGCATACAACGTATACAGTCATTCCATCATTTACGAAAGAAGGCATTCGCATATGGCTATATTGATCAAACGCTTTTATAAAAAGCAATCATTTAAAAGTGAGCACCACCTGCGATTTCTTCGCGTACTTTCCAGAGCATTAGCGAATGGATATCCATTCATTTCTGCCTTAGAAACCATGATGTGGGACAAAAACTTAAATCAAGCCGCATCCATCATGATGAAAGCTTTAAAATCTGGTGAAACCGTTGACAAAGCTTTTGATAAGGCAGGCTTTCATCCTTCCATCACTTCTTATTTATTTTTTGCTAATAAATCTGGCGAACTAACAAGTAGTATTAAAAAAGGACTTCAGCTTTATGAAAAACGGTTACAATACACGCAAAAACTATACCACGTTTCTCGTTACCCTCTCCTTTTATTTCTATTATTTACTGGCTTACTAATCGTTATCAAACAAATTGTGCTTCCGACATTTAGCGATTTATTTCAAAATGGTTCCACCGCTTCTACGTCAGTAAACTTTTCTATTATCATGATTGATCTATTTATTCAGCTATTTTTTACTCTTCTTCTACTTACTCTTTTCACAGCCTTCCTATTTCAACGATTTAATAAAAAAATTTCTATCGAAACCCTCGTTGCCATCTACCGCTCTATACCAATTTATCGAAAATTGATTTCGATGTATCATTCCTTTTTGTTTGCCACCCATCTTAGTACTCTATTAAAAACCGGAATATCCATGAAAGAAGTTCTTTCTATTTTATCTAAGCAAACGAAGCATCCGGTTCTAGCTCATTATTGTACTGTTATTAATAGTGGCCTACTTCAAGGCGTACACATATCTAGCATGATTACTGAACTTTCCTTGCTTCAACCTCAATTTGCAGCTATCTTTCAGAAGAATAGTGATGTAATCACGTTAGAAAAGGATCTAACTGTTTACGCAGACCTTCTGATTGAAAGATTTCATCATCAAATGATGAAGCTCATTTCCATGATCCATCCCATTTTCTTCATTGTAATTGGAGCTTTTATCATTTTCATTTATGTGACCTTAATGTGGCCGATGTTTGAATTAATACAATCTCTATAAAAGGAGTCAAAATTATGTTTCGTAATAATCGTGGATTTACATTAATCGAAATGCTGATTGTTTTAATGATTATTTCAGTATTAATGATATTAATTATTCCAAATCTTAGTGGGAAAAGTGATCAAGTTTATAAAAAAGGCTGTAAAGCACTTGTTTCTGTCGTGCAAGCACAGGTTGATGCTTATCAACTAGATAAAGGAAGTATCCCCAATGACTTAGATACGCTGGTAGTAGCAGGCTATATTACTCCAGAACAAAAACAATGTCCGAACGGAGAAGGTATTATTTATGAAAACGGGAAAGTTTCAACCCCATAACAGAAATATAAGCGGATTTACACTGATAGAACTCCTTATTCTGTTAGCAATAGTCAGCTTAACCCTTACGATTACTACCCCTATCGCCTTATCAATTTATAAGTCTCAACACGAAAAACATTTTTTTCATGTAATGAACTCTGATATTCTTCTAATTCAAAACATCGCTGTTGGTGGGGCTTCTCAGAAATCAAAGCTAGTATTTCAAAAAGATCAGTACACTGTCATTAATAGTATAGAACAACGTGTAGAAACGAGATCCTATCCATCTGGCTGGAAGCTTAATGGTCAGAATAGAACCATCTATTTTAAGAAGAACGGTACAATTGGGGCTCCGGGAACGATTGTCATTCACACGGATAAAAATAATTATAAAGTTATATTTCCTCTTGGGAAAGGAAGAGGCTATGTGGAAAAACAATAAAGGATTTTTCTTAATGGAATCACTTGTTGCTTTTAGCATTATAATCATCTTAACAACAATCTTTATCCCTATTCATACACAAATCCGTATGGAACGTGTGAATCATAATGACCGAATACTAATTAGTTCAAGATTGCATGATGAATTACAATTACTTTTGGTCAAGCCAAATAATACATTACCACAAAACTATTCTTTGATACTGTATGGGAAAAGTGTTCAATTTTCGTTTATGATGAAGAATGATTTATTGAAAGGATGTGCGCATTGGAAGAATGCCAAATTTAATAAAGAAAGCATTTGTTTATATGGGTATCCGTAAAGATAGTCACGGATTTACCTTCCCTTCACTTCTGTTATCACTTGGGATCTTTTTCATATCCGCCCCTCTCATTATATATATTATTCAAACCTTCCATTATAAAGATAATTATGACCTACTATCTGTCTCTCAATTTTTCCATTATATTAGAGAGGATATAAAGTTTGCATCAGCTATTAACATCAATAACAATACGTTAGAGCTAACATTGCACAATGGTGATCTTGCAACAATCGAACAATATAACCAACTAATAAGACGAAGAGTAAATGGATTAGGTCATGAGGTTTATTTAAGAGATATACAAGAAGTGTTATTTACTTCACTTCAAAATAGTTTTAAAATAACGATCGATACCATCGATGGAGGCCATTATGAGAAAATCTTTATATTTGATGAATAATTCCTATGGTTTTTTTCTCCCGTATACGATGGCTATTCTAGCAATATCATTTCTTGTCTTAATGACTAGTGTTTCTATTTATCGCAATGAACTCTTCATTTCTCATCGCCTCATCGAACAAATTAAAATTGAAACTTTAATGCAAATGGGTCAGGAAAAGTTCAAAGTAGATGCCGCCTCTTCTGAAAAGGACAATGGGAAAGTTTTTTATTCCTTTCCACATGGTGATGTTCATATTGATTATGAACTGGTTGAGCTTAACCAATTTAATTTGACAATCAAAATTAATACAAATAAAAACACACACTATTTTATTACGAAACGAATTAAAAAAAATAAGCGTTAATCCTCTATTGTGATTATTTTCACGAGTTGTGTACAATTCTTAACAATCACTTTGAAAACGCCTTTTTTGGCTATTTTTCTACTATAATGAAAGTAATAAACGTAGTGAGGTGGATTGAAATGGAACGTACATTAAAAGTAACAAATGTATTAAGTGATCCAACACGATTTAATATTTATCAATATGTCATTAAAAAGCGCAAAGAAGTAACAGTAAATGAAATAGCAGAAGAATTTGGTATTCACGCTAATGTATCAAGATTACATTTATCTAAGCTAGAAGATATTAATTTGCTTGTTTCTTATTCTCAAAAGACTGGAAAAGGCGGGAGACCAAGTAGATTATATCGTCTATCAAACGAAGTGGTTGAACTAAATTTCCCACATCGTGATTACAAGATGCTTTCCGCTATCTCGTTAGAAACATTTGCTGAACTAGGAGATATCGGAAGAAAAGCTTTATATGATACTGGTAGAAAATATGGTGCCAAAATCATGGAGCGCTACCAAACACCAACAACGACAGACTTAACAGTAGAACAAAAGCTACAAATTCTTGAGGATGCAGGAACGATGCTTGGTCTCTACCCTGACTTCACCTACTTCCCTAACAAAAATACGATAACATTCCATGTCAACAATTGCCCATTCAAGGAAGTAGCATTGAAAAACCAATCAATGGTTTGTAAAATGCATAATGAGTTTATTCAAGGGATGTTCGAATCATTATTTTCGGGTATTGAATTAGTTGAAACTGAAAATATTTTACAGGGCTGTGAAAATTGCACCTATGTCGCAAAATTTTCAGTAATTTAGAATGATTCATTTACATTATGGAAATACTCGTTTATAATGACTATGAATGTTACCGAGAAGGAGGGGGATGGCATGGATCGTATGTTTCGCGTGCTAGGCTTTTGGACAGGAATATTTACTGTCATGTTCTATGTTGGTGATATGACTGAAGTCGCTTTACTATTTCTTGTTCAAACAGCCTTTTTCCTTGCAGTAAGTTATTTAAAATTATCTGAACGGATGTATATGTATTTGTTCGGGGCTTATTGTACATTGTTTATGATTGGATTTACTTGGTATTCTGAATTTATCTTGATCCCAGGGTTTGGGCACTAAGATAACATTCCATTTTCGATAATTTGCTTTTTCTTTTTATCGAATGATGGCTATAATTCAATATGAAGTTTAGCCTGCAATCTTAATATTTTTTCTTTAAATCCTGCATTCCAAAGTGCAGGATTTTATCTTTTGGAAATATTTCATGAGACGATGAACAAATCGAGATTTTTTAAATTAATTCTATTGACACAGTGTCTATTTACCTTTATTGTTATTATTATAGCTTTAACTTTTTATCCCTAACCAACAAAAGAGCAGAGCACATCCCCCCTAGAAACCCCCTTCTTTTACAAGAAGGGGGTTTCTTATTTAAATGGAACGAATGGGTTATTTTTCTTCTCTTCGCCAATTGTTGTCATCAGACCATGTCCTGCGAAAACTTGAAAATGATCTGGTAAAGAATATAATATGTTTCTTATGCTTGCTTCAAGCTGCTGAAAGTCCCCACCTGGTAAGTCCGTTCGACCAATACTATGTTGAAATAGTACATCTCCGCTTATAACAAATGCTAACTCCTTAAAAATAAAGCTCACACTACCTGGTGAATGTCCTGGAGTTTCAGCCACTTCAAAGCGAAATTTTCCAATTTCCATTTTTCCTGGTTCTAATAATTTATCCGGCTCACGAGCAGATATTTCCTCACCAATAAAAAATGTAGAACGATTTAAATTTGGGTCTTGAAGCCAATCATTTTCGTTTCGATGTAAATACACATCGATATGAAAATGATTTCGAAGTACTTCAACAGCACCAATATGATCAAAGTGAGCGTGAGTTAATAAAATAGCTTTTGGAGAAGCGTTCAAGTTTTGCAATCGTGTAATCACTTCATCTGCGTTTCCACCTGGGTCAATAATTAATGCTTCAGCACCTTTCACAATAAGATAACAATTGGTGCCTAATGGACCTAACTGTAGTGTTATAATTTCCATATAAATCACTCCTAAAACAATTATCACTAAATTCAATGATTATTCTCGACAAAAGTATGGGAATCATATAAAATAATCTATAGTATGTAAATACATAATAATATAAGTGTATTACCTTTATCAAACATATGCACGATGAAAACGTAAGGAGGATTCTATATTATGCAGCATCTTGTATTAGCTTCTATCTTATTAATTGTTGCACTATTATCTGTTATTTCTATCTTTCGTCAAATCAAATTTAAAAACTTTTTCGCCCTAACATTTTCAGTGCTTTCTGCTGTAACCTTTGGATTTTTCTCGATCGCTACAATTATCGATATTTTGAAAAATTCACTGTAACAATGTGTCATTAGTAATATGAATATCCTAAATCCCCGCTTCCTGGTGATAAAAGTTTTGTCGGAAGCGGGGATTTATAATTTACTCCATATTACCTAACTCCCTCTAAAAACAAAAGAAAAAAGCTGCTTTTACAGCTTTTTTAAATACTTCTCTATTTCGGTTAGCTCTACTTAAATTCCATAAAGCGGAATAGATCACCATAAATAATTTTATCTGAGTACTCCAGCTCTTTATCCACTTTTTCTCCTATCGGTTCACATTGTGAAGCTGTGGGATTACTTTTTTCCTCGTCTTTTTCAAGTAACTCACCTGTTTTTCTATCATAACAATTTCCTGATGTAAAAATATAATCATCACTAATAAAGTCACCATTACGTAAAGCGATATATCCTTTACGATTTTTTTGAAATACATCATTTCCGAAATAAATATCATTTTCAGTTTTGATTCCCAACATATTTAGTAACGTAGGCTTAACATCAATTTGACCAGCTACTTCAGACATGACCTTCCCTTTTCCATGATTAGGTATATGGATAAAGAATGGTACACGTTGTAATTGAACATGATCAAATGGTGTGATTTCGTCTTTTTCTAGATATTGTCGCATGGCATGGTTATGACTCGCACTAATTCCGTAATGATCACCCATAATAACGATTATTGAATTGTCATATAGTCCTGCTTGCTTTAACTGTTGAAAAAATTGCTCGATCGATTCATCTAAATATCTTACCGTAGGAAAATAATTGTTCAATGTATTTGAATTCGAATCATATGCTGCAATTGACTTATCTTCTTCATCTAATTCAAATGGAAAATGATTTGTTAAGGTAATGAATTTTGAATAGAACGGCTGCTCTAGTGATTGTAAATACTTGATAGACTGGTCAAAGAAATCCTTATCCTTTAAGCCCCATCCAACTGAATTACTATCAGTAACATCATATGACTCATAATCAAAAAATTCATCATATCCTAAACTTTCATACATTTGATCGCGATTCCAAAAGCTGCGATTATTTGCATGAAATACAGCTGAGTTATACCCTTTTTGTTTCATTAGTTCAGGTAACGCATGATATTCATTTTGACCATGTGTAAAAAATACAGCTCCTCTAGATAATGGGTACAGTGAGTTTGCAACTAAAAACTCTGAGTCTGATGTTTTTCCTTGCTCTGTTTGATGATAAAAATTTTCAAAATAATAGGTATCCTCATCCTGTGTAAGTTTATTTAAAAATGGAGTTATTTCCTCCCCATTTACTTTATTATTAACAACAAAACTTTGTAATGATTCTGCCCAAATAAAAATAACATTTTTGCCTTCAGCAACACCGTGAAGTGAAGACTTCTCTGAACTTTTTACATTTTTTTCTACGTAATCCGTTATTTCTGGTAATTCATTTCCATCAGCAAAAACACGTTGTGTCTTTACTTTGGAATGCACAATGATATCGTAAACATGATAATTAAATAAACCAATATTTTTCACTAAGTATTCCCTGTCAAATGCTCTAGTAAATAATTGAGGACGTTCCATTTCTGCTAAGAAGAAGTTACCTGCAAGAAGTACGAGCGACATTGCTAATGCAAAAACCTTTCCACTTCTTGGGTATTGGACTGCAAATCTATCGGGATGCTTTTTACTGAAGTACCAGACAAATGCAACATCTGTAAGTAAAAAGACATCATAGAACTTGATTAAAGTCCAAATACTTTTTCCTAAATCAGCTGCATTACTTCCTTGGAACAGTTGAGGAACCGTGATAAAATCTGTAAAAGACCGATAAAATACAAGATTTACAAAAATAATGATTGTGCCAAGCAATGCTGTATACCTTAAGTATTTCATTTGACTTTCTTTCCTCTTAAACCAAACACTCAATGCAAATATGATGAATGCCGAAATAAAAGGGTTTAGAAATAAGATGATCTCCTGCATTACATTATCTAATTCAATACTAAACAAAAAGCGATATACAATATACGTTTTCAAACCAAATAATAAAGTAGCAATAATGTATAGTGGTAGTTGAATTCTTTTCCCCTGCATATAAGTTCCTCCTGTATCTTAAGCATCTATCGTAATGCTCTCTAATTATATGCTGTCACTTCTTTACCCGTTACGGCAACGAACGAAACGCCCGCCTTTATCTATACTATATGACGTTTCAATGATGGAAAAAGTTTCAAATAATTTTGAAAGATTTTTAATTAGTTAGTTGCTGCTGATGAACAAGATAAGCAGCTCCAATAATACCTGCATCATTTCCAAGCTGGGCAAGCGCTAACTCACAAACATCGAATACTCTAGGTAAAGCATATTTTTGGAACGCTTCATTTATGTATGTTAATAACGTGTCTCCTGCTTGAGATACTCCTCCACCAATTAAAACTTTAGAAGGGTTCAGGAGGATGGCTAGATTAGCAATTGCAAAACCTATTGCATCAGTTATATGTTGAATGATTACCTGGCTTTCTTTATCTCCTTCAGCTGCACAGGCAAACACATCTTTTGTACTAATATAACCTTTACCTTGTAAAATTGCTGCGAGTTTTCCAGATGGTTGATTTTCAGCAACTTCTATTGCCTGACGTACAATACCAGTTGCAGAAGCAATTGTTTCTAAACAGCCCTTCCTACCACAATTACATGGGCTTCCTTCTGGATCAATGGTGATATGCCCTATTTCACCAGCTGTACCATTTTCTCCCGAAAGAATCTTTCCCTCCGCAATAATTCCTCCACCAACACCTGTTCCTAATGTGATGGCGATCAGGTTATTCGCATGCTTCCCTGCTCCAACCCAATTCTCCCCTAACACAGCAATATTAGCGTCATTTTCAACATATACAGGTAATTGGGATTGCTTTTTTAGTTGATCACCAAGGTCAAAGTTTTTCCAACCAATATTGACCGCCTCATACACCATTCCTGTTTTGGCATCAATAAACCCTGGGGCTCCCACACCAATACCACGTATTTCAACCATTGCCCACTTTTTCTCTGATAATTTCGCTTGAATAGAGCTCCATATTTCATCAACGATAAACTTTCCACCGTTGGCTTTATTCGTAGCTATTTGCCATTTATGTAGAATTTCTCCTGTCTCGTTAATAAAACCTATTTTTACAGAAGTGCCACCTATATCTATTCCTACTGTTATTTGCTTCATAACGTTCTTCCCCGCTTTTCACCTTGTATTTGTCTTGCTTCTTTTTTTAAAACAAGCGTACATTGCTGGTATTCAACCGAAGAAATAAATCCTGATTTAAAAAGCTCATATAACTCTAATTCCATTAGTTCAATATCTGCCAGTCGATCACCGACATAAATAAATATACCAAATCGTTTTAACACTTGTTGTACATCGAATACTGTTTGTATCATAACTACCTCACCAATTTTGATTATACCAAATAGAGAACAGGAAGGGAATTTCTATAAGAAAGGAATGTGCATCATATTTCGAGGACAAGCCGCGTATAATTAGACATCTTAGGAAAAGGATGAAGAATATGCGGAAAATACTAGGTTTACTTTTCATTTTAACGATCATTCTAGTCGTAAGTGTCACTTATGTTAATCAACAAGCAAAACAAGTGATCACTTATTTTCCACTAGATAAAAATGCTTCTTTTATAACAGGAAAAACGAAGTTAACGCTCGCTAATTCAACAAAGGATAAGAAACTACTTAGATGGGATATTCATTCTCAAACAGATGCTCCATTTTACTTACGACAAGATGTCTCCCTTTTGTATGCCAACGGTACATTAAAAGGTATTCGAAGTAAATGGAAAGAAAATACAGATACCATTCAAATGGAGGAAACAGTTCCGATTCAAAATGATACACTTTGGGAAGCTATTTCCTTTCATTATGGAGAAATTCACTACCCAAAGGATATCATTAAAAGTGTTCAAATGATGTCCGAAGACCAGTTATATACTGCAGAATCAAATAAAAAAGATATAACTAGTTTTCGTTCACCAGAAGACAACAGAGAAGAAAAACTAAAAGAGAATCTGGATAAAGTAACGAAGAAAAAGCTATTGCGCCATTGGCAAGACCTACTATCACATTTTAAATTAAATATTAATCAATATGATTCTATTCCGCTAACAAGCTTAGCGCAATATGAGAAGAAAAATTTTCCCGGCTTTACGCAAAAACAAACAGAACAAATAATTGGGCAGCTATGGGAAGGTCTTTATAAAAACTATGTAATTCCAGCATCTAATAATGAAGATCGTCCATCGCAAAGCTATGTGCCTCTTATTTTGATCGATAAGCAGCACACACAGCTCATCGTATTATTTGAGTTAAACGGAAAATATGAAAAACTAATTCAACAATTACCGGAATTTTAACGTAGTAGATCAAGATTCGCTTTCTTTATTAATCCTCTCCATTAATTTCTTGTATTGTTCATTATCCGGTTGAAGTGCATTCGCTTTTTCAGCATATTTAATCGCCTTTTCTTTATCATTTTGCTCATTATAAAGTATTGCTAAATTAAAATATGCCTCATGCATATTGGAATTAATATGTATACACTTCTCTAGGTCATCAATTGCCTGCTTATATTCCCCTAATTGAATATATGCATAAGAACGTTGAAACAGCAAAGGAGCTTCAAAGTCTTTAGGATTGTCTAATGCTTTAGAAGCTCGTTGCACTACTTCGCGATAATCTCCTTTTTGCTGGAGTTCATTAACTACTGTCAATTGATACTCTGGCGATTGAAGATTGTTTGGAATTCCGTAGAACAGCAATGCTCCAATTAACAAACAATAGGCAAGGATAGAAACGAGCTGCGTTCTTAGCTGATGCCTCTTCTGCGGTAAATGGACCATCCCCGCTGCAATAAATCCGGAAACAAGCCCTCCCAGATGCGCACTATTATCTACTTGGGGAACAATAAATCCAAATACAATATTAATGACAACTAACATTAATACATTGGTACCCATTGTTTGAAAAAAGAGCTTTTTATATTGGAGACCAAAAAACATTAATGCACCAAATAAACCGAATAAAGCGCCAGATGCTCCTGCTGCTACACTAGGAGAAAAAGTAAAACTTGCTATCCCCCCACCGATTCCAGCTAACATATAGATTACAAAAAAACGCCACTTTCCATAAATTTTTTCTACAACCGTTCCTAAATAATAGATTGCAATCATGTTTAACACTAAATGTAAAAAACCGATATGTAGAAACATGGAGCTTACTATCCGCCACCATTCCCCGTCTAATATAGCAGGATTATATTTTGCACCAAGACTAATTAACGTATCAATGGATTGACTGCCACCCTTCCATTCCAAAAGAAAGAACATGGCGATATTTAACGCTAGGAGAATATAAGTCAAAAACGGCTTAGCATAGGAAAAAACTTGTTTTTCCTCTTTTACTTTATTTTTAAACGCATTTACAATGTATTGTTTATAATCTTGCACAGAATCCGATAGATTTCCTTCTGTTAATCCTGAACCTTGCAACAAAGAAATATCCGGCATTAATTGCTGAAGCCTCGCTTGCTCTTCATGAAGATTTTGATCATCGAAATAAAAAACGTGCATCATAATAGATGTTTTATCCTTTAATTTCATCGGCCGTTTGAGCATTTCCCATTCATCTACAGGGCTATAGGAGGCGAAATAAATATTATATATTTCCATGCGCTTTCCACGGACTAACCGTTTCATGCCTTGAACACGCTGAAATACGCTTGCAATATCTTTTTTTAGATGGTTTTTCCAATTAAAATCCTGAGATAAAATTCGTACGAGATAGGACGTTTTATCAATATATTTTTCTAACCATACTTCCTCGTTCTTTTCATCAATAAAGAGTAAGTCATACTGATGTTCTGTGATTAATTGGTACACGAATCGATACATCCTATGTTGATTGTTGTTATACATAACGTTTCCTCCCTATCAACATCATATCAAATCTTTTTCCGAATAGCTTTGTAGAAGAACATCTTACAGCAAGGAATATCCTTCCATTTTACTATGTTACATATCCCATTCCTTTAGTATGACCGAGATAAACAGAAATTTAAAATAACAATAAAAAACCACTTTATTCTAGTTTTTTTCTAAAATAAAGTAGTTTAGATGAAGTTTATATTACATTTTCCTTAATGTATTTCTTTCTTGCCATTCGTTTGAAATAAGGCAGGAATTATCTTATTTTTTAATGCAGAAGGCTGAAGCGCAAATGAAACCGCAATACGACGTATCAGTCCAATTGCAAGCAATGTATTTAACAGGCGATATCTCCATTTATACAATAGTGAAAAGCTTGTTATTATTACAGTAAAAAAGACGAATCCTCTCACAAAAACACCCCTTTATTTGTTTCGTGGTGTTTTAGTTATTTACGCTATGGCCCAAATTATACATTAAGAACCGATATAGCGATCATAAAAGGAGCGAGCAACTAGCGTGTCCTCTGTCCCTTGAACAAGCACGCGTCCATCAGAAAAAATAACAAATGTAATTGATTCATCAAAGAGAACCTTAAGTAAAAACGGTGTCTTTTTAATAGTAGCAACACGCGATAATTTAGTTGCTAGTTCATCAAGATCAAAATGCGTTTCTTGATGAATTTGCACCGTATTCCTTCCACAAAGCACCGTTTCTTCTGAGACACCTGCTTTCATGAGAGCAGGAAACACACGCTTCTGACACGACGGACAATTTGAATCAGGCTTTGGAAATTTTAAATCGTATTGATGGTTATACCAAATGTCTATCGTCTTTAATGTACGTCGCAAATGCTTTGTATTATCGGTTAAGTATTTGAATACTTCTGTTACTTGTAAGGAAGAAATGATGTCCACAGCAGGAGCAATTACCCCGACGGTATCACACGTTTGATTTGAATTAGCTTCACCCTTAAACAAACAACGCATACACGGGGTCTCTTCAGGGATAAAGAAAGCTGTCATTCCTCTTGAGCTAACAACACCACCATATGAATAAGGAATATTTTTTTTATAGCATATGTCATTTAATAAATAACGCGTTGCAAAGTTATCTGTACCGTCCATGACTACATCAACGCCAGAAACGAATTGTTCAATATTATCGTTTGAAACATTTGCAACAAATGCTTCTATCTCTATCTCGCTATTAATGGATTGTAGCTTGTTTTTGGCAGCAATTGCTTTTGGTATCGATTGTGCCGCATCCGACTCATCAAATAAAATTTGCCGTTGTAAATTACTATATTCCACATAATCGCGATCAACTAAACGAATTTTTCCAATACCTGCCCTTGCTAATTGGTTACATATAACAGTTCCTAATGCTCCAGCACCTACAACTAGAACTGCACTATTAGCAAGTTTATCCTGTCCAGTTTGTTGAATTGGTTCAAATAACATCTGTCTCGCATATCTGTTCATCTTAATCCCTCACCGTCAAATCAATACACCATGTTCTGTTATTAAATGTTTAACAGGAATATCAAACCGCTCCACCGGAAGTTTTTGTTTTAACTGCTTTGTATGAAGCAATGATATGGTAGGCTGTTGAAAATCTACTAAATAACGATCATAGTAACCCCCACCAAAACCAAGTCGATATCCATCAACATCGAAAAGAATACCCGGCACAATAAGTAAGTCAATCTCGTTCTTTGCGACAAATGTTGTTTTGTTAGGAATAGGCTCACGTAAATGATGATAGACAATTTCTAATTGTGCTTCATCCTCATATGTATAAAATTCTAATTTTCTTGACTGTGGCAAGCATCTAGGAATACAAACCCGCTTTCCTTCTCTTCTGCATGCCTCAATAATTCTATCAGTATTCCACTCTTCACCCATAGAAAGCGTGACACCAATAGTCTTCGCCTTGGTCCACCAAGATGTGTTTGTTAAATAGTGCACTAATTTCTTTTCAATTTCCGCTCTATTCTCATTGGTAAATGATTGGAGAATGGCTAATCCTCGCTCACGCAGTTGTTTTTTATCCAGTCTATTTCCCTCCAATGAATCGTATACTTACCTAAATTATAGCTTATATTTTATAAATGGAAAATGAATAACACTTTAGTGTTGAAATGATGACAATGTCGATGAAAGGAATATGAAAGAGCTTATAAACAAAAAGCTTTCCATTTTAATCCTTTTCTTGCCAAAAAGTAAAGGATAACTGGAAAGCTTCTCGTTTTTATTTTGTTTCACGATGTAACGTATGTTTTTTAAGACGTGGACAATATTTCATAAGCTCAAGACGTTCAGGATTTGTACGCTTATTTTTTGTTGAAATGTAATTGCGATCTCCTGTTTCCGTGCAAGCTAACGTGATGTTTACGCGCATGAATTTTCCCTCCAAACTATCAAATCTTGCCATGAACATTCAAATTACTTCATATCAGACTTATTTATAATATCAAATCTTAACCAATCAATCAAGATGCTCTTGTTAAAATTTACTGTTTTCACTTTTGGTGTTGTATGGTATAACTAATATTGACTAATATTATGGAGGGTAAGAAAAATGATACTTGCAGGATTTGCCATTATTGGCGTAGCAATTGTTTTATTTGTCTATTCATTTTTTATGAAAGATAAATTTGACGAATTAGAAAATCAAATCGAACAATTATCGATTGCGACGATGCAGGATACATATCAAATGAAGAAAAAAATTAAAATATTGGAGGAAGAATTGCTAGGCGATGATATATCTAGCGAACTAGCGTATTCAAAGGAAACAAGCGTTTAAATCCTTCAAAGTGAGCAAGTAAAAATTAGAGAAAAGCAAGGTGACTAGAAGTGAAATATTTTATACGCTCGTTTTCTATAGGGCTCTTTACGGCGGGTCTCATTCTTCTCGCTGTATTTTACTTTTTCGATAACCCTGAAAAAGCTGCACAAAATATGTCAGTAGACGAAATGATCTCAGAAATGAAAGATAAAGGATATCGAGTCTTAACAGAATCAGAGTACATTACATTATCCGTAAATGGAGATACAAGCAAACAGGCTGTTAAGCCAGACTCTGGTGAAAACTCCAAAAAAGATAATGATTCACAATCAACAAAAGAAGATAATTCTGATAGCACAGATACAAATACAGCTAAAGATGACAAAGATCAGTCGAACCCTGTAGAAGAAACGAAAAAAGAAGAAGTAAAAACATATACAGTCAAGATTGAATCTGGCATGCCATCATCTAAAATTGGGGACATGCTTGAAAGCAATAAAATAATTGACGATGCTTCTAAATTTAATCAATATCTTGAAAAAGAAAATTACAGTACTCGCGTTCAACAAGGCGAGTTTAAAGTAAACAGCGGAATGAGCTTTTTTGAAATTGCAGAGGCAATTACAAGATAGATAAACTTAAATAAGCAGGCAGCTTTCTCCTATCGGAAAAGCTGCCTGCTTTCATTTATTATTCAGCTTATTCTTCTGATTCCGTCTCTTCTTTCGCATCTGTTACATTTTCTTTTGCACGTTCTTCCTTTAATTCAAAATACGTGTCTAAAATGCCTTTTCCAATCGTTTTGTTACTTGGATGCTGGCTACTGCTAAGTCCAGTATTTGGAATAATAACCGCAAAGGCCACTTCAGGATCATCATATGGAGCATAGCCTACTAATATGTGATTTTCTGTATCCGCAAGCTTTTTCCCATCTTTATATACTTCATTCTCTGCTGTACCCGTTTTCCCTGCTGCTTTATACGGTTCGTTCGCAAACACACTAGCAGTTCCTGTAGTAAAAACTCTTCTAAAACCTTTTTGTACGCGTTCAATATATGCATCTTTCATTTGAATTCGATTGAGTACTTCTGGATGAATCGTTCGAAAAACCGGTCCTACATCTTTTTCAGAAGGGCTAGGCTCGCGAATTTCTTTCACAAAATGGGGCTTCACGCGATATCCACCATTCGCTATCGTTGACACATATTGTGCAAGCTGCAATGCTGTATAGGTATCATACTGTCCGATAGAATAATGAAGTAAATTCCCTGCCAATGGTGCGTTCCCTTTAAATCCACTTGATTCATATGGGAAGTCAACTCCTGTTTTCACACCTAAGCCAAACTGACTAAAATAATTACGCATTTTTAAGAACGGATCACCCTTAAAATTGACGGGTGTATTATTTGGTGTCGAATATTCGCCAGCCATACGAAGTGCAATATGAAACATATATACGTTGGAGGATTTCTCTAATGCATATAAATCATCAACCCACCCCATATTTTTGTAAGACTTCATCGTAGGTGTACCTTTTATTTTAATTGGACTATCATATAATCGCGTTCCAGGAGAAATAACTCCTTCTTCATATCCTGCTAAAACTGTTGCTCCCTTTACCGAAGATCCTGGTCGATGAGCATCATATAACGCCTTATAATCCGCATTTTCGTATTTATTTGTTTTCCGGTTATAATGCTGTGCAGAAACACCTAATAGTTCCCCTGTTTTCGGATTCATGACAACGGCAATCGCATCTTCTAAATATCTGTTTAGTGATGGCAGCTTATTAATTGTTTTTTTCAATTCCTCACGAACAATTTTATCTAGCCTCTCTTGAAATTCCATATCAATGGTAAGCACAAGATCCTTGCCACGCTCACCTTTGACAACTGTTTCCATATCTACAACTTGCCCATTCTTATTTGTCGTATATTCGATTTTTTCCTTCCTACCACGAAGCACATCCTCATACTGCTCTTCTAAGCCACTAATACCGACACGGTCGTTCCTACTATAGCCTTTCGCTAAGTAATATTCCATGCTCTCACGAGGTATTCCTCTTTTTTCATCCGTAATGTTGCCAATAATGCTGCGCACTGTATCTTTATATGGATATGCACGATTCCAATCTGTTGTAGCGTTAATACCTGGCATTTCATTTAAATGCTCTGCTACACGAGCATATTCCTCAGGAGTTACTCCATTATTTTTTACAATTTGTGGTGTTAACGAATACGCTTTATCTAGTTCCTTTTTAATCAAGATAATTTCTAAATCCTGTTCATCATAATGACTAATTTCTTCTTCGGTAATGCGATCAAGAATAGTTTGATACTGTTCTCCGGGTTCCATATCTGCTGCTTCTTTTTGACTCAACCTTTTTTCTGCTTCATCGGAATGAAGCAAGTACCAATATTCTTTTTTATCACGATCTGTTATCCGAGCTATTTGTTTTTTCTTTTCTTTTGGATCTTTATCAAACATTGAAATGTATTTAGCAAGCCTTTCTGCCACTTCTAACCGATCGTCTGCTTGCACACCCTTTGGTGGCGTATACGTGATTGCATAAAGGGCTTCATTATCTACGACTACATTATGATTACGGTCATAAATTTTCCCTCGCGGTACAGGAACACTTGTAGTATCTTGAATTGTTCGATCAATTTCTTCTTGAAAACTCTCCCCATTCAATATTTGTACAACACCAAGCTGTAATATCAATACTGAAAATAATATAAACACAACAAAAAATAATATATTTAAACGAAAAGGAAGCTGTGCTTTTTTCTTCTTTTTCTTTTTATTCATGTTACTCCCCCATTACCTTAAACTATATATTCATTACATGTGTATTTTTAATTATAACATCTATTATAAGGGGAAGCTAAGACCTTTATCGATTTTTTTCATCTGTCATTTGATATTTGACTAATGTTTCCTTATTCGGAATACTTTTTAAATATATATCCTTAATAAAGAAGTAGATAAACAAATGACCTGTTCCAAAAACAAGCAACAGCACAGGAATAATTTTTTCTGCTTCTATAAGTGTAACTCCACCTATGAACACGAGAATGGAAACTACTCTTCCGATATTAACGTATAGCTCTCTTACTACGATATATTCTACTCTAAGCTCCTTTGCCTTCCATGCTTTCCCAATTACATCATAGGTTAATGAAAAGTATGGAACATTAATAATTGGATACGCAATTCCAATCAAAATGCCATAAATTATTAATGAAACATAGCTCAATTGAAACAGAATGATAAACAAAGAAAAATAAAGTATTACACTTCCAAATAATATAGCCTTTTTTCGTGAATGTGGTTTAATATATTTTGTTGCTAAAAAGTAAAACACAAAAGACAAACCCGAAAAATATAAATTAAACATTCCTAATGCGAGTTCACTATTTGTTACAAGGTAAATCCATATCGTTATAACAAATGTAAAAATCCCTTCCCGTAATCCTTGAAATATATGCGCATTTAAAATACGCTTCCAATTATTATTCTGTTTTCTTTCTTCAAGCACACGTCGAAAGTAAAAGTCACCTTCTGCTTGACGTCGTTTTAGAAAGAAACTGGCAGAAACAGCACCGATAAACAACAAAAACGATATGGTGAAAATAGTAGTATATCCTATATTATCTGGGAGATTTGCAATGATGAAGCCTGCGCTAAGAGGAGCAACCATACCTCCGAATGATTGTAGAATACCAAGAAACCCATTAAAAAAATCTCGCGTTTCTGGTTCAGTGATTTCAAAGGTAAGTACATTAAACGCTAACCAATAAAAGCCATATCCAATTCCTAGTAAGCTTCCTAGCAAAAAATTAAACGTTGCAGCTTTCTCACCAATAATTAACACAAAGAGAAAAAAAAGCGATAAAAAAATGACCCCAAGACGAAGAACGATGATTCGATCGACCTTTTTGGCAATTTTTCCTGCAAAAATGAATGTAGTAGGTTGAAATAAAAAAATTGCCAGATTATACATAGCAATTGTTAAATAATCTCCTGCTTGTTTCCATAAGTAAACATTTACAAATGTATTTGAAAGGAATATACCCAAAGAATATAATCCACCAATAACTAAAAGTAGCACTAGATCTCGATTAATACCGTCTTTTCCGACAACGTGCTGGAGAATTTTTTGCATGATTCATTGCTCCTTTGCTTTCACATTTAGTTTGAGCAATTCATGCACAAATATTCAAGAATAGACGTCACTTGTTTGAAACTAAGGAAATCACCATTGAAGCTGCCAAAAAAAATGAACATAGGAAGAATTCCCATGTTCATTTTAATTAAAGTTTATTTTGCTGCGTTATAATTTTTTGTTACTTCATCCCAATTTACTACATTCCAGAATGCTGCAACATAATCAGGACGCTTATTTTGATATTTTAAGTAGTATGCATGCTCCCAAACATCCAAGCCTAATAATGGCGTCTTTCCTTCCATTAATGGGTTGTCTTGGTTTGGCGTGCTTATCACTTCTAATTCGCCATTATTTAAAACTAACCAAGACCAGCCTGAGCCAAAACGAGTTTTAGCTGCTGTTTCGAATGCTTCTTTAAATTTATCGAAGCTACCAAACGTTCCATTAATCTTATCAGCCAGCTCACCAGTTGGTTCACCACCGCCATTAGGGGAAAGTACTTTCCAGAATAAGCTATGGTTTGCATGACCACCACCATTATTACGTACTGCTGTACGAATATCTGCTGGAACTGCATCCATGTTACTAATAAGCTCTTCTAATGATTTGTTTTGAAGATCTGCATGTCCCTCGATTGCACCATTAAGATTCGTTACATACGTGTTATGATGCTTTGTATGGTGAATGTTCATTGTTTCTTTATCAATAGTAGGCTCCAATGCATCATATGCATAAGGTAGTTCAGGTAATTCAAATTTTGCCATAAATAATTCCTCCTCAAAATTCTTTAATATAAAGGGTAAGCTTACGTCCCTTTCAAAATTAGGTTATCAAAGGTTTAGAAAACTTGCAAACCATTTGCACGATAAAAATGGTGTTAAAGGAAATTTATGCACAAAAAAAACAACTTATCGTTGCTTATAATCGTTAATGGTGGCTCGGGACGGAATCGAACCGCCGACACAAGGATTTTCAGTCCTTTGCTCTACCGACTGAGCTACCGAGCCATATAAATGTATGAAATTTTTAAAATGTGTCCTCGCTCGTAAACTTATTTCGATGTCTTTTCAAGGAAGCATTCTTTGCTCGTCGTGTTGCATGCTTTTCTGTGAAGTCGCACTCCTCGCAAGCCTGCACATAGGTGCTTATCATGGAAGGTTGCGGCTTGCTCTACCGACTGAGCTACCGAGCGTTAATTCTTCTAATTACATATGTATGGAGGAGGTAGAGGGATTCGAACCCCCGCGGGCTTTGACACCCCTGTCGGTTTTCAAGACCGATCCCTTCAGCCAGACTTGGGTATACCTCCGAGATATTAATGGTGGACCCTGCAGGACTCGAACCTGCGACCGATCGGTTATGAGCCGATAGCTCTAACCAACTGAGCTAAGGGTCCGTTTATCAAATTATTAATGGGGCGATCGGTGGGGATCGAACCCACGGATGCCGGAGCCACAATCCGGTGCGTTAACCACTTCGCCACGACCGCCATAATGATGTAAAGTTGGTAGCGGCGGAGGGGATCGAACCCCCGACCTCACGGGTATGAACCGTACGCTCTCGCCAGCTGAGCTACACCGCCAAATTGGCTCCACAGGTAGGATTCGAACCTACGACCGATCGGTTAACAGCCGATTGCTCTACCACTGAGCTACTGTGGAAAAATATCAACATCATTTTTATTATTTGTCGTTTGCAAAGACATTTAGGAACTTATTCCCACTCACTCAATTGTGATTCCTAAACCATTTTTTCAAAATGACAACGAAATATAATTTATCACGTTCGACAAAAACTGTCAAGCACTTTTTTATCAACTATGTATTCGCATTCTTATTATGACGACAATAATTACTATAGCATTTTCTAAAAGGGAATTCAACATAAAAATTATTTTCGGAAAACGATACGCTATACAGAAAATTAAAAAAGATAAGAAAGGGATGTTCCTATTAATCCCTTTCTTATAAAACATTTTAGTCTGAAAGTACTTCTTCAGCTATATTAACAGCATGGTCTCCTATACGTTCCAAATTACTGATAATATCAACGAAAACAATACCTGCTGAACCAGTACATAGGCCTTCATTCATTCGAATGATGTGTTTTTTACGGTAGGTTCGTTCCATTTTATCAATCTGATCTTCTTTTTGAATAACAGCTAGTGCTTCTTCTCTATTCATACTTTCGAGTGCTTTAATTGCTTGTTTTACCGTAAGAATTGTTAAATCAAACATATTATTTAAGTCTTCCTGTGCTTGCTCTGTTATCGTCACCTTATTTGAAATTTTATAATCAATGAGCTCGATAATATTTTCAAAGTGATCACCGATACGTTCAACATCTCTAACTGTATCCATTAGCGCAGTATGCTTTGCACTTTCTAACTCTGACATAGAACCGCCTGAAATCTCCACAAGATATTCGGTGATTTTTCTATCAAGATTATTTAACGCACCTTCAATTTGCATTGCCATTTCCGAATGCTTTTGCTGATGTGTTGTTAAATAAAGATTCGTTTCTTCAAGGCCTTTGTACGCATATTCACCCATACGGATGATTTCTGCCTTTGCCTGATCGAGCGCAAGTGTCGAAGATTGCTGAATAAAAATAGGATCTAAATGTTTCGGCTTATACTCTACAATTACATCTTGCCCAGGAATTAGTTTCGTGACTATCCAAGCCAATGCTCCAATGAATGGAAATTGAATAATCGTATTGGCTATATTAAAGCTTCCATGTGCAAAAGCAATCGTCATTTCTGGATTCAGTGAGAATTGTCCTTGAAGTAAATAAATAAACTTCGTAAACAATCCTAAGAACACTATAAATACGGTAGCTCCTACTAAGTTAAAGATTACATGTGTGTAAGCAGCTCGTTTTGCAGCAACAGAAGCTCCTAAAGACGCTAAAATTGCTGTAATTGTAGTTCCAATATTATCTCCAAAGAGAACAGGGATGGCAGCTTGTAATTCAATTGCTCCCTCCGCAAATAACCCTTGCAAAATTCCGATTGTTGCACTAGAACTTTGTACAATTAATGTAAATATTGTTCCAATAACTACACCTAAAATAGGACTTTGACTCATATCTAATGTAAGCTGTTGGAATGCCTCTAAACTTCTTAATGGTGACATCCCACTACTCATTAACTCCAAGCCAAAAAATAAAGCCCCAAATCCAAATACGGCTTGTCCAATTGCAGTTACTTTTTTATGCTTAAAGAAAAATAAAAGAAAGCTACCGAGCGCAATAATCGGTAATGCATACTCACCAATATCAATACCAATTATAAATGCTGTTACAGTTGTTCCGATATTTGCCCCCATGATAACACCAATAGCTTGTCTTAACGTCATGAAGCCCGCGTTTACTAGTCCAACCGTAAGCACAGTTGTTCCTGAACTACTTTGGATTAATATGGTAACAATTATTCCCGCTAATACACCCAAAAATGGGTTGCTTGTGAATCGATCCAAAATATCTCGAAGTCGATCACCAGCAGATCTTTGTAAACCCTCTCCCATATACTTTATTCCAAGAAGAAATATTCCTAATCCACCTATAAATTCAAATAGGAGTGTTTGAATATCAATTTCCAACGGTACTCCATCCCTTCAAATGCTAAGATTATATGTGACACCTTCTCCATTATTGTAAATTCATAACGCTTTGTAAAGTATCTTTCGACATACTTAACATTAAATTTACAATTAATTAAAATATATATATAAAATCATCCATTTCTATCTCATTGATTCCCCAAATAAATCGTTTTCATTCGAAGTGGCTTAAAAAAAGATCCATAAGCACATGCTCACGGATCTTTTTTATATTTAGTAATATTAATCTTTTATTGATACAAGAATTTTTGTTCCATCTACTTGATCAACAACAATATTGCTTCCTTTAGGAATCCATTGCCCATTTGATACTGCACTATAATCTTTTTGATTTATACGAATTGTACCGACCGGACGCAAATCTGTAAGTGTTATACCTTCTAGTTTCAATAACTTTCCATATTCTTGATTCATTGAATTGTAGCCTGCTTCATTTGTTAATTGATCTGTAAGTGTGATTTTAGTCCACATTTCTCTTCGTTTAAACACCTTTAAAAATAGAAAAGACATGCCTCCGCCTAATAATACGCCTAAAACAGCATAAAGACCCGCAGTGAAATTCGGAGCAGGAAGTGCAACAGCAGTAAGCATACTTGCTAAACCAATAGTCGCTAACGTTCCATCATTAAGTAGCTTTCCATCGATTATGATGAGTAATAATCCAACAAAATAAATAATAAGCATAAGCATAAGAGAGCCTGTTTCTAGATATACCGAAAAATATACAGTAATAAAACCAATTCCTAATAAGGCAAAAAAACCACGCATATTGACTAATATTTCACCTATTAAAAATAAAGTACCTAAGCCAGTTATTACAATTCCTATCCAATCCTGTGAAAAAATCTCCATCGAGGCCACCTCCATTACAGTTCATATTATAATACGTACCTTTATTATAATAGGTTTCATGAAAAGGGGCATTAAAATGAACTTTATTAAAAGATTAGCAATATATATCGTAATTCTTTTGCTTGCTTTTAGTATGTATCAGGATTTATTTAAAGAAGCTAATATGCCAAGACTACAAGATGACGAAATGCAACAAATAGGTTCCTTTTATGTAATTAAAAAACAAGTAGCTCCTGGTGAAAATGTGCTTTCAATTGTTGAGAAAGTAAATAAACAGGAAGAAATCGAAATCGATATTAAACAAATAATGCTTGATTTTAAAATTGCAAACCCATCTGTCAATCCATATCAGCTAACACCAGGAAAATATTACTTTTTTCCTGTTTATAGCGACGAAGTTCCCTGATAATGTTTTTTATAATACAAGAAAAGAGGCTATTTAAAGCCTCTTCTCCTTTATCTATACAAATGGACTTACAAATAAGGATATAACGATTGCGATAGCTCCAGCTGCAATCGCAATATTCCCTAAAGTTGTAACTCCGCGGTTCCGAGCTACAAACCCTACAATAATCCCTGCTCCACCGAAGATGATGGGGACCCAAAAAAAGGAAGCGATGGATAAAGCTAATGCTATCCATCCAATTGCACTCCCCGCTTCGTACGCTCTGTCGTCATCTCTATCGTTAATTGCCGCCCGGGTATTATTAGCAGTTAATTCTGCAGCTGTTTCTGCATCACGCTTACTAAAGGATGATAAAGTAGTATTGGGCGTGTTGTAGTTAGCTGATTCTGCCGTTCGTTCTACATTATTCTCTCCATAATCGTTAAATTCATTTCGTCCTTTATAATCATCCATTCTGGAACCAACCTCCTTTTTAAAATTGAGGTGCATGCATAGTTTATGGATAACTGCGAAAAAAAAAGACGTTATTTTTTGGTAACAGACGTAAGAGCTCATTCGTACAAGATACATTTTTTCTTTTCATCCATATACTAAGACGGAACGTTTATTTATGAAAGGAGTTATTAGATGAACGACTTTATTAAAGAACTTGCATTAAAGAAAATAAAACAAACATCTCCTCGTGAAATCCAACAATATGCAAGAGAATATGGATTTTCGATTACAAGAAGTCAGGCGGAACAAATCTCAACATACATTCGCACACAAAAAATAGATCCATTTCACGAAAGCGGAAGGAAAAAAATGCTAAAAGACTTGGCGTTAATTACAGATGAAGAAACAGCAATGAAAGCGAATCAGTTATTTAAAGAACTTATCAAAACATATGGTCTAGAAGGATTTTTTGCATAAAGAAAAGGAATAATGCTCAAATGGGCACTATTCCTTTTCTTTTAAGCTTTAAGAATTTTTTGCTTTAATTGCTCATCAAATTTACCACTTTTAATCATTTCAATTTCAAAAAGATATGGAGCTTTTTTATTTTTCTTATCTTCCCCTACAAATGGCGTTTCTAAAATCTTGGGAATATCGGCAAATTGCGGATGTTGGATAACATAATGTAAAGCGTCGAACCCGATATGTCCAAAGCCGATGTTTTCATGACGGTCCTTTTGTGCTCCTCGTTCATTTTTACTATCATTTACATGAACAACTTTTATCCGATCTACACCAATAATTTTATCAAACTCATTTAAGACGCCATCAAAATCGTGCACAACATCATAGCCTGCATCATGGATATGACATGTATCTAAACAAACAGATAACTTCTCATTATACGTGACCCCATCAATAATTTTGGCTAATTCATCAAAGCTTCTACCAATTTCTGATCCTTTACCTGCCATTGTTTCTAATGCAATCTGCACGTCGTCATCTTTTTCCAGAACCTCATTTAACCCTTGAACAATACGATTAATTCCTTCTTCAACTCCTGCACCAACATGTGCGCCTGGATGAAGAACAATTTGCTTCGCACCAATAGCTTTTGTACGATCGATTTCATTTCGTAAAAAGTTAACACCAAGCTCGAAGGTTGCTGGCTTTTGAGTATTACCAATATTAATTATATATGGAGCATGAACGACAATATCGGTAATTCCATTCTCAGACATATGCAATTGACCTTGTTCAATATTTAACTCTTCAATTGGTTTTCTTCTTGTGTTTTGTGGCGCGCCAGTATAAATCATAAATGTAGTGGCACCGTAAGATAGTGCTTCTTCACTCGATCCTAAGAGCATTTTTTTCCCACTCATTGATACATGAGATCCTATTTTCAACATGCTTCTCCACCTCTCCTGCTAAAAGATTACTTCTTATATTTCTTTTTTCTAATTAACGTCTTTTTAATTTGCTCCTGCTGCTTTTTCATTTTCTTTTTATAGCCAGGCTTTACTTTTTTAGTTTTTCGTACTTGCTTCCAAGCTTCCTTTTCCACATCTGTTGTTGTTTTCGTACGAAGGTTTCTTTTATTCCATGGATGTGCTTCCTTCCACTCGCCATTTTTAACATCAAAAAAGCGGAAAGTTAGCCCTTTATCTTCTAATTTTTCAATGAGTGGGATATCGTCTTCTGTATACAAGCTAATTGCTGTTCCTTCTAATCCAGCTCTAGCCGTTCTTCCAACACGATGAATATAGAATTCTTCTTCTTTTGGAATATCGGCATTAATAACATGGCTTACCCCTTTAATGTCAATTCCTCGAGCTGCTAAGTCAGTTGCAACAATGTATTGAAAACGCAAATGTTGAATATCCTTTAACACTCTTTTTCTTTCTCTTGGACTTAATCCACCGTGCAATATTCCAGCATCTAGCCCTTTTTCCTGTAACTCACCAGCTAATTCATTGGCATGCTCTTTACTATTCGCAAATATCATCGCTAAATAAGGGTGAATGGTTTTAGAGATTTCCATGATCATATTTGCTTTATTTCGATGTCTTACCGCAATTAAACGATGCTCCATTGTTGTAGGTGAGAGTTCATCTCCTATTTTTACATGAAGCGGATTTTCTAAATATTTTTTAAAGAAATGTTCTAGCCGCTGTGGAATAGTAGCTGAAAAAACAAGTAGTTGAATGCTCGGTTTTGCCCGTAAAAGTAGTTGATCAACTTCATTTATAAAACCTAAATCCAACATTAAATCCGCTTCATCAATTACAAAAGAACTCGCAGTAAAGATAGATACTGCTTCTTCCTTAACCATGTCTAAAATTCTACCGGGTGTTCCAACAATAATATGTGGGGGTTCTTTAAGCTTCTCCATCATTCGCTGCTTATCTGTTCCACCAACCAATAATTTTGCGATCCATTTTTCTTCTTGATTTGAAAAGCGAATGATTTTTTTTACTTCATCATAGATTTGCATTGCAAGCTCTCTTGTTGGAGCTGTAATCACAAATTGAACCTCTCTTTTAGATACATCCATTTGCTGGAATAAAGGTAATAGGTAAGCATGTGTTTTGCCAGACCCTGTATGGGATTGACCGATGACGCTTTTCCCTTGAAGAATTGCAGGTATCACCTTTGTCTGAATCTCAGTTGGTTTCGTAAAATGAAGCTTTTCCAAGGCGTGCATTAATTCGGGTTTAAAAGAAAATTGCTCAAATTTATTTATCTCCATTATTTCCCTCCATTTTCGAAGATTGTTTCGTTAGTGTTGAATGCTTTATAAAAATTGAAATGGGTCTGTATTTACCGCAGAAGCGATAACGTCCACTCCATATGCAGAAGAAAGCTGCTTTAAAAAATCTTTCATGGACTGCTTCATTATTGCTTCAATATAATGACCAGGATCAATAATCCCTAATCCTCTATCCAACGCGTTTTGAGCAGTATGGAAGGTAACATCTCCAGTAATAAATACATCTGCTTTTTTATGGATCGCTTGTGGAATATATTTTTCACCACTACCTCCTAAAATAGCTACTGTACGTATGTTTTTCGATAAATTACCGACAACACGCAATCCTCGCACCCCGAGTGATTGCTTTACATGAGCAACGAAATCCGCAAGAGTCATGTCCTCTTCTAGCTCGCCGATTCTTCCTATCCCATAGTTCTTTCCTTTATTGCTAAGTAAATAGATGTCATAGGCAACTTCTTCATATGGATGGGCTTCAAGCATAGCAGCAACGGCACGAGAGACATTCTCTTCTGGTACTATCGTTTCTAGCTTTATCTCATTGACTTTTTCTAGTTGATTTTCTTTTCCAATAAAAGGACTTGTTCCCTCTAACGGCTTGAAGCTTCCTTCTCCTTCTGTTTGAAATACACAATGACTATAGTTTCCTATATGACCTGCCCCACTTTCGCTCAGTGCGTCCATCACGGAATCAACATGTGTTTTAGGAACAAATACAGCCAGCTTATAAAGTTTTTCCGTGAATACGTCTTCCATTACTCCTTTAACTTTAATACCCAGCTTTTGTGCAAGCATGTCATTTATCCCACCATCGGCAATGTCTAAGTTCGTATGGGCAGCATAAACGGAAATATTGTGAGAAAGTAACTTTTTTATAATTCTTCCTTGTATGGAATCAACATTTAGTTGCTTTAGCGGGTTAAAAAACATTGGATGATGAGCGATAAGTAAGCTTACGTCCTTTTCAATTGCCTCATCGACTACCGCTTCTGTCACATCTAATGTTGTCATTATCTTTTTCACTAAGTGGTTAGAAGAGCCAATTTGCAGTCCTACATTATCCCATTCATACGCAAAATGCTTTGGTGCCATTTGTTCTAATGCGCGAAATATATCGTTGTTTTTTAGTTGTTTATCCATCCTGTAAAACCTCCTCAATCCAATTTAATTCCATTTCAAATTGGGAAAGCTTTTCAACATTTATTTTTTTGGCATTTTTCATATCTGAAATAATTCGATTGTATTTTTTTCGTTCACTCTTCCACTTTTCATAGAAAAGCTTTGAACGTTCTTTTAAAAGGTGCGGTCCAAATAGAAGCTGCTTTTCATCAAGTATAATCGTTTCTTTTTCTTCTTTCCAACGATCTCCTACAATTATCTCATAGAAATGCCCGTTTTCTAGCATCAATACTTCGGCACTAATGTGAAATTGATGCTGTTGCATCCATCTGCGAACATCCCGTTCGTCAATATTTGGTTGGGCAATAATACGATTAACAAGAGATAGCTTATCTTTACCGTTTTCTAGTATATCTCGAATTAAAGAACCGCCCATGCCAGCAATAACAATTTGCTTTACTTCACCATCTCGTAATATTTGCAAACCATTCCCCAGTCTAGCGTCTACTGCATGCTCAAGCCCAAAATTTTGAATCGTTGCTAATGCGCTTTGATACGGGCCATGATTAATTTCACCCGCTATTGCTCGTGAAGATGAATCACACTTACAAACATAGCAAGGTAAATATGCATGGTCAGAACCTATATCTGCAAACAGAGCGTTTTCGGGCAGAAAAGAAGCGACTGTTTTCAGCCGTTCGGATAATTTCAATTGCATGGACATTCTTGCCTCCTATTTATCATGTGTCAAATTCATTGTTAAAAATCAATTATGTGTAACGAATAAACGGAATTTATTTATCAATATTAAAACAAAAGAAAAGCTTTCTGGCATATCACACAGAAAGCTTACTTTTTATGACATCTATCATCATAACATATGCATCCTACTTTTTCTCGCTAAGCCAATCAGCGATTACTTTCACTTCTTCGTCAGCAAGACTTTTTTGTGGAGGCATATTGCCTTTACCATTTTTTATCACATCCGTAATTTCATCAACCGAAAGTTTAGAACCGACTTTAGTTAAATCTGGTCCCATTCCTCCTGATAGATCAGCTCCATGACACGCTGCGCAATTTGATTCATATATTGCTTCTGGATCGTCTGAAACTTCTCCGCCCCCTTGTTCCTCAGTAGCTCCACCTTCCTGAGCTTGTTCGATGTCATCACGCTGATTAACTCCGATAACTGAGATCACAATCACCGCAAGAATCCCAATAATAGCAATAATTGCATAAGGTATAACTGGGTTTCTCTTCATTGTATTTCCTCCTTATGTATCCCCATTTTCTTTGTTATGTAGCTAAAAGCTATATCTATTTTACTTGAAAACCTAAATAGTTTAAAGCATTTGATGTAAAAATTATAAAATGAGGTAGCCAACTGCAATAAATAATCCAATAAAGCTACTAATCATTAAGTAATTTAAACGTAATTTTCTACTTATCCAAAACCAAAAAATAAAATGAAATAAAACGATTATTGCACTTACAGCACTTCCCAAATCAAGCTGTTTTACAAAAAAATCAGAAATAATTAAAAACAGAATAAGCATTACTACTAAAGCAATATGAAAGGAAGAATCCCTTACATGCTTATAGTTGTTGAGCATCCATCCCGAAAAACCAAAAAATAAAAGTAAAATAGAAAGTTGCAAAACAAGTTGAAATTGAGTAAAATAAATGACAAGAAATGAAAACGGTACCAATAGGACTAGAAGAAAGAACTGAAGTCCCTTCTTCATTGTCCAAGTACCCATTCGTTGATTTGAAATCTTTTCTTCATCTTCGAATGTTGAAGCTTCACCATTTGTATATAGTGCGAGCAAAAAATCACAATACATTTCAGGCAATAGTTTATGTTGCTTCCAATAAAGTATTTCTTTAATAATTGTGGTTGTACGCTGATCGTTCAACATATACACCTCGGTTCAATGCTTCCTGTAAAAACAGGATTAGCCAAGTCATTGTTCAAATGCTCCCAATGACTTGCTAAAATTAATCGAGGAAATCCTTTAATCGTTTACTACGACTTGGATGTCGAAGTTTCCTTAAAGCTTTCGCCTCAATTTGTCGAATTCTTTCTCTAGTTACACCAAAAACTTTCCCAACTTCTTCTAATGTCCGTGTTCTTCCATCATCCAGTCCAAATCGTAAACGAAGAACATTTTCTTCTCTGTCTGTAAGCGTGTCTAGCACATCTTCAAGCTGTTCTTTTAACAGTTCGTATGCTGCATGGTCTGATGGAGAAACAGCTTCTTGGTCTTCAATAAAGTCACCTAAATGGGAATCGTCTTCTTCCCCAATTGGTGTTTCTAATGAAACAGGCTCCTGGGCAATTTTAAGAATGTCTCGCACTTTATCTGGTGAAAGTTCCATCTCTTCACCAATTTCTTCTGGAGTTGGTTCTCTACCGAAATCTTGTAACAATTGACGTTGAACTCGAATTAGCTTATTAATTGTTTCTACCATGTGAACTGGAATACGAATGGTTCTAGCTTGATCGGCAATCGCTCTCGTTATCGCTTGTCTAATCCACCATGTTGCATACGTACTAAATTTAAAACCTTTTCGGTGGTCAAATTTTTCTACTGCTTTAATTAGACCCATATTCCCTTCTTGTATCAAATCAAGGAATAGCATTCCGCGTCCAACATAGCGCTTTGCAATACTAACAACCAGTCGAAGATTCGCTTCAGCGAGACGACGTTTTGCTTCTTCATCGCCTTCTTCAATGCGAGTCGCTAATTCAATTTCTTCCGCTGCTGAGAGTAGATTAACACGCCCAATTTCCTTTAAATACATCCGGACTGGATCATTAATCTTAATTCCAATAGGGACGCTTAAGTCATTTAAGTCGAATTCTTCTTCCTCTTTCGCAATTTCCTTCATATTAGGATCTGTTTCTGAATCTCCAATAACCTCTACACCTTGTTCTCCTAGAAACTCATAAAATTCATCAATTTGATCGGATTCTAATTCAAAGTGAGATAACCGATCTGCTATCTCTTCATACGCTAATGAGCCTCGTTTTTTCCCAATTTCCAGTATTTGATCCTTCGCCTGTTCAAGGGTTAATTCGATTTCATTTTCTTTCGTTTGTGAAGACTTATTTTCAGCCATGAGTCCCCCTCCTTCCAAAATTACATATTATATCAATCATTGCTTCATATGTTTTTGAAGCTGGATTATTTGCATTGCTATATGTGCTGCTTTCGCAGTATCATTTTGTTGTTCTGCTAATAATTGCTGTTTTTTTAATTCACGGATACTTGAAACATCGTTTGTTTCCATTTGAATAAGTCGAATATAATCATTAATTTCTTTTTCACTTATTTCTTCATGTATTGGGATCATTGCAATCTCAATTACTAACTGCCTTACTTCCTCATCCTCAAGCATTTGAATAAAATTACTTACATTGGATGAACGTCCTTCTTCATAATATGCATATAAATGGGTCGCTATTATCTTATGTGCATCAATATTAAACCCTGCACCTAATTCCTCCTGTACCCTACTCGCAATATAATGATCTTGCAGCATATAAGCAATAAGTTGTCTTTCAGCCTTGTGAAAAGCTGGTAGCATCTTTGGAGCTTGATAAAAGTTAGATTTTTCCTTAGTATATCTATCTTTTAATCGCTTATCCTGCTTATGTTTATTGGTTCCACGATGCTTGCCTAGTTCTTCTTTTAAAGTTTCCAAAGATATATCAAATTCAGTGTGCAGTTCATTTAAATAGAACTCAAGCTCAATAGAACTTTCCAGTTTACTAAGCTCTTTAATAATTAATTCGATATATTGAATGCGATCTCCTTCAAGACTCATATTAAAATCTCGTTTTACATAGCGCATGTAAAACGCAATAAAAGGATCACTTGGTGTGATAACTTCCCTTTGAAAGGCCTCCCCACCAAATTGATTAATAAAGCTATCTGGATCAAGACCGTCTTTTATATTGGCAATCTTCACCTGACATCCAGTTTGACGAAGCAATGTCGCTGCTTTATACGCACCTTCTAATCCTGCTTGATCACCATCAAAACAAATAACAACTAACTCTGTATACCTTCTTAACAACTTAGCTTGCGTTTCCGTTAATGCCGTACCCATTGTTGCCACAGTATTGCGAATTCCTGCTTGGTAGGCAGAAATTACATCCATATATCCTTCAAACAAAATGACCTCATTTGTTTTTCGAATATACTTTTTCGCCAAATCAAAGTTAAACAATAGCTTTCCTTTTCGGAATAACTCGCTCTCTGAACTATTTAAATATTTGGGACCATCCTCTGTAATGGATCTGCCTCCAAATCCTACTGTTTTCCCGAGGTGATTCCGAATTGGATAAATAACCCTTCCTTTAAACTTGTCCGTAATACTGTGATCATCATGTACAGTAATTAAACCTGCCTTAACTAGAATTTGTTGATGGATTCCCTTTTTTTCCAAGAAAGAAGCCGTGAAATTTTTCACTCGAGGTGCAAATCCCAGCTTAAATGCATCAATGGTTTCGTCATTTATTCCTCGATCTTGAAAATATTGATAACCTTCCTTACCATCCTTTGTGTACCTGAGCAAGTGGTGATAAAGCTTGGTTAGCCAGTCAAAAGCAAGTACCATCTGCTGCTGCTCTTGGGACATAGATGTTTCTTGCGGCACAGCAAATTCAGGTAAAGCAATGTCACTTCTTCTTGCAAGCTCCCGCACAGCTTCGTGGAACGAGAAGCTTTCCATTTCCATAAGAAATGTAATAACATTTCCTCCTTTTCCACACCCAAAACAATGAAAAATTTGTTTATCTTGGGTTACAGAGAAAGATGGAGTCTTCTCTCCATGAAAAGGACACAATCCAAAAAAGTTTCTTCCTTGTTTTTTTAATTGAACATATTCTCCAACTACCTCTACAATATCATTTGCTTGACGAACTTGTTCAATTAATTCTTCTGGTATTTGATTAGACAATGATACCACCATGCTTTTATATTATTCGATGTCGCTTTAAAAAATCCTTCATCATTCGACATTTTTTTTGATAAAGTCGAAAAAAATTTCCTTCTTAGGGTAAAATAACGTGAAGAAGGATGATTACATGATGAATTTACTATGTTCACTCACTTCTAGTATTTCCTCTTGATGTGAAGTGTTAAACATAGATTCTTACTTGGATTTGATGCCTTAATAATACTTCTACGTTCACTTTGCGATTTCCTTCTTATTTCTCAATGTCTTATTTTTCAGAATATCTCTCCTGTTCAATAAAGCATTCTAGGCCATATACCACTTCTATTTTTACACAAATACTAATTATAATACATCATCAATGGTAATTCCATTTAAATGCGCTTAAATTTATTGGTAATTTATGTGTACATAAAAATCGGCAAGGAAAACATCCTATCTTAGCGGATATTTTCCTTGCTTAGACTTATTTTTGAATTGATTGAAGAATTAAATTTGCTGTTTCTTCTACAGCTTTACTTGAAACATCGATGACATTACACCCAATTTTTTCAACAACTTTATCAAAATAATCTAACTCCTGATGAATTCGTTTCATATTAGCATAAGTAGCTTGATCGCCTAATCCTAACGCTTTCAATCTTTCTTTACGAATATCATTTAATTTGTCGGGACTAATACGTAATCCAATACATTTATTAGGATCTACTTCAAACAATTCCTCAGGAGGATCTACTTCAGGAACAATTGGTACGTTTGCAACTTTTAATCGCTTTAAAGCTAAGTATTGTGATAAAGGCGTTTTTGACGTTCTCGAAACGCCAATCAAAATAATATCTGCTCTAGAAATTCCTCGCGGATCACGTCCATCATCGTATTTTACTGCAAACTCGATTGCTTCTACTTTCCTAAAATAATCTTCATCTAACTTATGGACAAGTCCTGGCTGCATTCGAGGTGATTTTTCATATACTCTTTCCATCGCTGCAAGAACTGGACCCATAATATCGATTACTTCTACGTGAAGCATTTTCGCCTGCTCATTCAAATAGCCTCTTAAAAGAGGGTCTACTAACGTGAACCCAATAATCCCTTCATTTTCTTTTGCAAGCTGCAAGGTTTCGTCAATTGTTTTTTTATCTTCTACATATGGAATTCGTTGAATTCTATATTCCCCATTATTAAATTGGCTTAATCCAGCCTTCATTACTAATTCAGCTGTTTCACCTACCGAATCAGATAACACATAAGCAAGTGGTTTCGTGTTCATTTATTATTTCTCCTCCCTGCCTTTATAAATGCTCATCCATAATTAATTCTACAAATGCTTTTGTTACCGTTGTTTTAGTAACTCTTCCAACCACTTCTAAACCAGCATCCGTATCTTTTACAACAGGAACACCATCAATCTGCTTATCGATTAAAATTTTGGCAATATCAATTAATGGATCTTCTTTTCTACAAACTGTTATATTCGGCATTCTCGTCATAATGATATGTACCGGAATATGATTGAGGTCTTGTTTTCCAATACTTGCTCTTAACAAATCTTTCCGAGAAAGAACACCTGTCAAACAAGAATGTTCATCAACTACAAACAACGTTCCAACATCCTCTAAAAACATCGTTGAAATGGCATCATACACTGAGACACTTTCATTAACGACAATTGGAATGGATTGATATTCTTGAATTTTAAACTTTTTTATTTTTTCGGTTAGTAATTCGGAGCCTGTTTTCCCTGTATAAAAATAGCCGACTCGAGGACGTGCGTCCAGATATCCAGCCATTGTTAAAATAGCAAGGTCTGGGCGGAGTGTCGCTCTCGTTAAATGCAACTTCTCAGCTATGTTTTCCCCTGTAATCGGGCCATTTTCTTTTACAATTTCAATGATTTTTTCTTGTCTATTTGATAATTCCACTATCTCACCACCCACGTTCAATATGTCATACAGCTTCTAAATATTATATATGATTACGAGTGGAAAAGGAATCTATGCCATACAATTGTCATATAAACCTCACCTTACACATATGAGTATGGCTTCTTACAAAATGAAGCGTACTGTCTATATTACGAATAATATACGCTTCCACTCCCTAAGCTCGTTTAAGTTAAAAATGCTGTTTCCACTCTATTGCAGACAGGTCAGCAAAATTCAAAATAAGAGATCCAATATTCGTTAACAATGCAAGCCGATTATTTCGAATTGCTTCTTCCTTGGCCATGACCATGTTCTCATTAAAGAAGTGGTGAATAGGTTCAGCGAGTGTTGCAAGCTGATTCAATGCTTCCTCAGCATCAAAGGCTGCATTTGCTTTCGCGAAAGCTTTCGTAACGTTTTGTAGTGCCTGAGATAATGCTGCTTCAGACTCAGTTTGGAATAACTCCGCTTTCACCTCACGATTTTCTTTTGTCTCCATTAAATTCAGAACTCGAACTAACCCTTCCTGTGTTGGTTTAAATCTAGGATCATTCCGTTTTTCGGAAAGTATTTTAGCTTTTTCTATCGTATATGCTACATTTCCTACTGCATTTTTTGTTACAGCAGCTATGACATCAACTTCAATTGCTTCTTCTTTAAGAATGAAGTCCATTCGCTGACGCATAAAATCATTTAACTCTTTTTCAAAATCTGGTGTTCCTTTTATGGATGATGCCTCATATAACGTAATCGGAATCCTTAATAGTTCCTCTAAGGATATTTTCCAATCTTGTGCTAGTAATATTCTCAGGATTCCGATTGCTTGTCTTCTTAGTCCATACGGATCCTGAGAGCCAGATGGTCTTAAACCAACATAGATACAACCAGTAATTGTATCCAGCTTATCCGATAAGCTTAATACAGCACCGACAAGTGTTTCAGGCAAAGCACCATTCGACTGTTTTGGTAAATATTGCTCTGCTATTGCTCTAGCAACATCCTCATCCTCGTTAAAATGCAGGGCATATTTTTCGCCCATAATTCCTTGAAGCTCTGTAAATTCATTTACCATGTTCGTAACTAAGTCATATTTACTAATCTCTGCTGCACGAACTACTTTTTCTGTTTGCTTAGCGTCTAAATGTAATAGATTAGCTAAGTGCTTGGCAATATTACTTGTGCGTTGCACCTTATCATGTATCGTACCTAAATCTTTTTGGAAGACAACTTGCTTTAATTTTGCTAAATAATCATTTATTGAATGCTGCTTATCTTCATCAAAAAAGAATTGGGCATCAGAAAGTCTTGCACGAAGTACCTTCTCATTTCCTTTAACTACTTTATCTAATGCAAAGCTATCCCCGTTTCTTACTCCTATAAAATAATGAAGCAGTTCTCCCGTCTTTGATTTCACAGGAAAGTATCGTTGGTGTTCCTTCATGGAGGTAATTAACACTTCAGAAGGTAATGTAAGAAATTGTTTATCAAATTGTCCAACAAACACTGTGGGATATTCGACAAGGTTGCGCACTTCATCTAACAATGCTTGATCAATTGGAATAGTATATCCTTCACGTGCTTCAATTGCATTAATTTCATTTAAAATTATCGTTTCTCTTCTTTTAGGATTTACAATAACATGTTGTTCTTCAAGAATTTTTTCATAATCAACAGGATGGTGAATTACCATTTCTTTTCCTAAAAATCGGTGCCCGTAGGTTATATTGCTTGTTGTTACGCTAGCAATTTCAAAAGGAATAACTTCATCTCCATACAAAGCTACTAGCCAGCGAATAGGACGAGCATAGCGTATTTTTTCAACGCCCCACTTCATATTTTTTGCAAAGGAAAGAGACTCAATAATTTCTTTAAACTGCGTTAATAATTGGAAGCTAGGCTTCCCTTCAATCCGTTTATTAACAAATATATAAGAAATTCCTTTTATTTCTTTCGTATATATGTCTGCGGTTGTTTTGCCTTGACCCTTCGTAAAACCAATTGCAGCTTTCGTCCAATTGCCATCAGCATCTTGAGCAATTTTTAAAGCAGGCCCTTTTGCTTCTTCCTCAACCGTCGTTTGCTCTTCAGCCAAGCCTTGAATTAGAATAGCTAATCGTCTAGGAGTCGAATATGTGGTAATTGTTTCAAAAGCAACACGTAACTCCTTTAACCAGCTTTCTGTTTTTTCTTTTAACTGCATTTCTGCATCATCAATAAACCGAGCTGGTAATTCCTCTAGTCCGATTTCGAATAAAACGTCCTTTGCCATTTATTTTTCCTCCTTTTTCAGCATAGGAAATCCAAGCTTTTCTCGTTCTTCTACATAAGCTTTTGCAATCTTTCTAGCTAAGTTGCGAATCCTAGATATATAGCCGGTTCTTTCTGTTACAGATATAACTCCTCTGGCATCGAGCAAATTAAAGGTATGCGAGCATTTGAGAACATAATCATAAGCTGGAAAAACAAGCCCTTTTTCCATTGTCTTTCTCGCTTCTTCTTCATACATTGTAAATAATTGAAATAACATATCTGTGCTTGATTCTTCAAAGGTGTATTTTGAATGCTCGTATTCAGGCTGCAAGAAGATATCTCGCACTGTAAATCCTTTCGTCCACTCTAAATCGAATACATTTTCCTTATCTTGTATATAAGAAGCTAAGCGTTCGATGCCATATGTCAGTTCAACTGCAACTGGATTTGCTTCTAAGCCCCCAATTTGTTGGAAATAAGTGAATTGCGTTATTTCCATTCCATCTAACCAAACTTCCCATCCAAGACCAGCTGCTCCAAGGGTTGGATTCTCCCAATTATCCTCAACAAAACGAATATCATGCTCTAACGGATTTATTCCAAGCGCTTTAAGTGATTCTAGATACAATTCTTGAATATTGTCTGGTGAAGGTTTCATAATTACTTGAAACTGATGATGCTGGTATAGTCGGTTTGGATTTTCGCCGTATCGTCCATCCGCTGGCCTTCTTGATGGCTCCACGTAAGCTACATTCCATGGTTCAGGACCAAGACTCCTAAGGAGCGTCATTGGCGACATTGTGCCAGCCCCTTTTTCCACATCATAAGCCTGCATTAAAATACAATTTTGCTTTGACCAATATTCTTGTAACGTTAAAATCATTTGTTGAATATTCATATTGTTATCCTCCACTCTATTTTCTTTTAAAATCAAAAAACCGTCCCTATGTCAATTGTAGACATAGGGACGGTTATAACCGCGGTTCCACCCTATTTGCTTCCGAATTGGAAGCCACTTTATATGCAATATTGCTCCAGAGTGCCTTCCGATATGCTTCATGATCCAGCTTCCACCACCTCTGGACTCGCTTTGCAAGGGTCACATAACGTACTCTTCTCTATCGTAGCAATGTATAATTATTATGTAAAAATGATACGCTATTCATTCGTATTCGTCAACTTAAATTACTAGGAAAGACGGTCTAATTGATTAAGAAACCTTTTACTCTTCAATGCATAACCACCATATTGATCATAATACTGATCAAGTATTTGTCGAATCAATTGAATGTTCTCCTCTTTCATTGAGATGTTTCCAATTCTTTCTAAGCCTACCTGTGCGAAAAGCTGAAAAAGCCGTGCTACTGAATTGGACAGTGAAACCGCCTGTATATCTTTAGACATACATCCTTTACAAAGAAAGCCACCTTCTAAAACAGAAAACGCAAATGGCGACTGCTTACTCCCACATTGCACACATTTATCCACGGTTGGTAAAAAACCGCCTATCTGATAGGACTTTAACTCATACATCATAACCGGAATTTGATAATCATCATGATTTTCAATCCATTTCATTGTTGCGAAAAGCTGCTGATAGAGATATATGTTCGGCTTTTTATCTTCTACTAATTTATCAGTTAATTCAAGCAAAAAAGCAGCATATGCTGTTTTAATAATATCTTCACGGATGGAACGAAAGGAGTGAATAATATCTCCTTGCTGTATAGTACTTAGACCTTTTGACAAATAAACAAAAAATTGTCCATGGATGAATGGCTGCGTTAAAGCAGCCATTCTGCTTTTAGGTTTTTTTGCCCCTCTGGCAATCGCTGAGAACTTTCCTATTTTTTCACTGAAAATCGTAACGATTTTATGCGTTTCACCATAATCCGATGTTTTTATTATAATTCCATCAATTTTCTCAAGCACATCTGTTCATCCTTTTTACTACCGCATGTTTTTTGAGCTAAAGGTTGATGGCTCAGAGCGTTCTAAAAGTTCGAGTTCCCTTGTATCTGATTCTTTTTCTAACTCTTTTAATAATAAATAGGTTTCAATATTTCCTGTTTGACTAAAAAGTTTCCACGTCAAGTCGATCACAAGAAAACCCACCTTTCTTCATCCATTATCCGGATATATTTTATAAGGTTAGACAAAGCAAAAGCTCCCGAGAACTGTCTACGCTCTTAGATTTTCCATCCTGCGTAAAACAATTAGTAAAAAAATTTACCATGTTTAATAATCGTCATTCCGAAAACCAAATTGATTTAGCTGACTTTGTTTATTTCGCCAATCTTTTTGAACCTTAATCCAAAGCTCCAAGTACACCTTACTACCAAGCAATGCTTCTATGTCTTTACGGGCATTTTTCCCAATTTGCTTTAACATGCTTCCTTGCTTTCCGATTAATATTCCTTTTTGTGATTTTCTTTCTGTTATCACGACAGCCTGAATAAATACCGTATCATTATCGCGTTCTTCGATGTTTTCAATATCTACAGCAATCGAATGTGGTATTTCTTCACGGGTTAAATGTAACACTTTTTCTCGAATTAATTCACTTATAATAAATCGTTCAGGATGATCTGTTACTTGATCTTCTGGATAATACTGCGGCCCTTCAGGCAAGTGAACTTTTAATACATCTAATAAATGATCGACATTATTTCCTTCTAAAGCGGATATCGGAATAATTTCTTCAAATTCACATTTATCTTTATACAATTCAATAAGCGGTAATAACGCTTCTGGATGAACTAAATCAATCTTATTTACAATTAGAAATACTGGCTTACGAACCTTTTGTAGTAGATCTAGGATATACTGGTCCCCTTTTCCATACCCTTCCTTTGCATCAATCATAAATAAAATGGCATCCACTTCATTTAAAGTGTTCTCTGCAATCCGGACCATGAAATCCCCTAGACGATGCTTTGGTTTATGAATACCGGGTGTATCAATGAATACGAACTGCGCATCCTGTTGTGTAAGTACTCCTTGAATCTTATTTCGTGTTGTTTGCGCTTTATCACTCATGATGGCAATCTTTTGCCCTACTACACGATTTAAGAAAGTTGATTTTCCTACATTGGGTCTTCCAATGATAGCGATAAATCCTGATTTATAATTTGTTTTCACATTGCTTCCTCCAAGACGTAATAAAAATTGTTAAATAAAGCATGTTCATTCTGTTATTATTATCATACTATAAAAAACACATGCTTTCATGAATTCGACAAAACCTTCCTAATTATAATCTTCATTGCCAAATTTTGAAACAACAAATTTTCCTTTCATAAAAAATAAGGCTCCAACAATTGGCAGCCTTACAAACCAAGTAATATCTTTATTTTCGGAAGGAACACGATACATCCGATAACGACAGCCATCATTGCTGCTACTAATACGGCACCAGCTGCAATGTCCTTAATCAACTTTGCAGCTGGATGAATTTGTGGGCGTACATAGTCTAAAAAGCTTTCTATCGCCGTATTTATCATTTCACAAATGAGTACCATTCCAATCGAAATGATTACGGCAATCCACTCAAAACGACTGATTTGAAAATAAAAACCTGCAATAATCACTAAAAAAGCAACACCCAAATGAACTTGAAAGTTTTTTTCCATTCGAATAATTTGCTTCAACCCACTCCATGCATAACGAAACCCGATTCCGCGCTTTTTATCGCTCAAGATTAAATGCACCTAATATTTCATCTTGGAGTTGAAACATTTCCTTTTCATCTTCGTCATTCAAATGATCATAACCTAAAAGATGCAGAAATCCGTGGACAGCTAAGAAGCCAAGCTCGCGCTCGATAGAATGATTATAATCATCTGCTTGCTCCTTTGCCTTGTCGATTGAGATAACAATATCACCTAAAACTAGAGGAATTTCTTCCCCAAGGATTTCTATTTCTCCCTCTACAGATTCTTGTAAAGCAAAAGAAATGACGTCTGTCGGCTTATCTTGTCCTCGATAATTTCGATTTAGTTCTTGAATTTCTCGATTATTAACAAAATTAATCGATATTTCTGCTTCCTGTGGAATCTTTTGCCTTTTACCTGCAAATTGAAGTAATTGATGAAGCATGTCAACATATTCTGATGGTATCGACTTCGTATTATCATGGAAATAAATATGCATTAGTTTGCCTCCTTCATTGGATATTGAATTCTAGAATGAAATATTCCCTTAAGTGTTTCCTGAATAACTCGATGCACTTCATTTAACTCTTTAATTGTTATCGGACATTCATCAAACTGCCCGTCCAATAAACGGTCATTAACAATTGAAGCGACAATATCATCAATCTTTTCTTTTGTCGGTTCCTGTAATGACCGTACAGCTGCCTCTACAGAATCACAAATACAAATGATAGCAGCTTCTTTCGTTTGTGGTTTAGGACCCGGATAGCGATAATCCGCTTCCAAAACGTCTGGATTCTGCTCTTTTTCTTTATAATAAAAGAATTTTAATAAGGAAGTACCGTGATGTTGCATTGCTATATCAATAATTTCCCGTGGCAGCTTATATTTTTTCAACATATCTGCTCCATCATAAGGATGGCTAATAATAATTTCTGCACTTTCCTTCGGAGCAATCCGATCATGCGGATTTGAAATTGCAAGTTGGTTTTCTATGAAATAATGCGGACGTAATGTCTTTCCTATATCGTGATAATAGGCTCCCACCCTTGCTAGCAACCCGTTGGCTCCGATCGCATCACAAGCTGTTTCACTTAAATTTGCTACCATTACAGAATGATGATAGGTTCCAGGTGCCTCCAGAAGAATTTTCTTTAATAATGGTTGATTCGGACTAGATAACTGTAATAGCTTCATGTCCGTTAAGATATTAAGCCCCGTTTCAAAAAACGGCAGTAATCCAATCGTTAATACTGCAGATAAAAAGGCCGATGATACGCCAAAACCGAGTTGTATCATTAAGCTAGAGAAGGCATATTTTTCAAAGGATAGAAATAAAAATAATAATATAGCAAGCATATTAATAACAGACATTCCTATACCTGCTTTAATAACTGCCAATCTATCCTTTGGATTAGCAAGGAAAATAATTGCAGCTATTTGAGAAAAGAAAAAGTAAATGCCTGCTTCCATGTTCAATGATCCAGCTATTTCGCCATTAAATAAGATAGTTGCGATAATAGAAAATAAACTAGCATAGACGATAGCTAGCCGCTCATTAAGAAGTTGTTTCAGCAATAACACACCTGTTGCTACTGGTACGACTAAATAAAGCTGATTCGTCTGGGTCGTATATATGCTAACAACCTTCATCAATGTAATTACAAAAATACTAATTAATAAGATAGCGGTCATTTTCTTTAAATTCAATTGTTTTCTTTTATCTAAAATGTATGCTTCATAGCCGATAATACTCACAATTAGCAAAACAAAGAAAGCTAAACCAACTAATGGATAAACGTTTCGCTCATTATTTAACAATCCAACAAGCTGTAATTCTTCATATTTCTCATTGGTGATTGTTTGCCCTTCACGTACAATTATTTCTCCTGCTCGAATAACGACAGGCTCTACATTTGCCGCCGCTTCTTTTTGTGCTTCCATCGTCTTTTTCGCGTCAAAAAACGAATTATCGATGACTGCAAATTCACTCAACGCTTGCAACGCTTTTTTCAAATTATCATTTAAAGAACTATATTTAATGCGTTGCTTAATTTCGGACATCGCACTATTTATATTCTCAACCCGAACTCCTTTTTCCATTACCTTTTTTAACGCAGGTACAAAAACTTCTTCTCCTTTATCACGATCCTTTTTAGGTGTCTCAATCAAGGTCACCAAAAGACTATCATTTACATTTTCTGTGATCTCCGCGGATAGGATTTGCTTTAAATTCATCAGTTTTTCTTGCGTTGAAATCGGGCTTTCTTCTTTCGTTTTTTCTGCTTTATATCCGGCCTCAAGCTTTGTAATCGCATCAAAAATCTCTTCTACATAAGCAACTCTCTCTGCTGTAATTTCGGTTGAAATATCAAATCGATCCTCAACAGATTGAACTGCTTCTCGTGTCTTTCGTTCTGTTTCTTGCTCATTTTCTATTGTAATAGGAGATCGTATCGTCTCTTTCGCATTATTAAATCGTTCAATATCTAGTGTTTTCGTGTAAATATTGTCTAATGAAATCAAAAAAAGGAAAGCACCAAGCAATAAGCATGGTACTATGACGGTCACCCATTTAGATCTTGTTCGCTTTATGAATCTAACAGCATTTACAATTTTTGATTTCATGGCAGCCACCTTCTACATTTATTAAGGAACTAAGTGGATACTGTATTACTGACTCTGTTCATATGCATCAATAACTCGTTGTACAAGTGGATGTCTCACAACATCTGTCTGACTAAGGTGAATGAACGATATCCCTTCAATCTTAGACAAAATACGATCAGCTGCTTGTAAGCCCGAAGTAACTCCCTTTGGTAAATCGATTTGTGTCACATCTCCTGTGATAACCATCTTCGACCCAAATCCAAGCCTAGTCAAGAACATTTTCATCTGCGCTGGTGTTGTATTTTGTGCCTCATCTAAAATAACAAATGCATCATCAAGTGTTCTTCCACGCATATATGCCAGTGGAGCAATTTCAATTGTTTCGCGTTCAATGAGCCTTGCTGTATGTTCTGCACCAAGAACATCATGAAGTGCATCATATAGAGGGCGTAAGTACGGGTCTACCTTTTCTTTTAAATCGCCAGGCAGAAAGCCAAGACTCTCACCAGCTTCTACAGCTGGTCGCGTTAAAATAATCCGCTTAACTTGACCGTTTTTTAATGCACGCACAGCCATTACTACCGCTAAATACGTCTTTCCTGTTCCAGCAGGTCCAATTCCAAATACCAAGTCATTTGTTTTTATCGCAGCTACATAAGTCTTTTGACCAAGTGTTTTTACCCGAATGGATTTTCCTTTTGAATTCTTCGTTATTTCGTCTTCAAATAATGTTTCGAATTGCGCAAGCTTCCCTTGTTTAGCTAAATCAACTGCGTACACAATATCTCGTTCGGAAATCGTTAATCCCTTTCGAATAACGTTTAATAGTGTTAACAATATTTGTTGGACAAGGCTTTTACTCTCATCCGTTCCAGTCACACCTACTTGCTCGCCTCTTGTTATAATCGATACATTTAATTGCGCCTCAAGATGCTTTAAGAATTTATCATTCGCTCCAAATAATTCAAGCGCTTCATTTGAATTAGTTAACTGTAAATCAATCAATTGTAAGTTATCTGTCATAATCAATCTCCTTGATAAATACCTCAGTCTCCATCCTTACTGTTCTTCTGAATAGGTACTTCCTTTACAATATCTTCTTCGACTGTTAGATATAATTCTAAGTTAACTTTACCACGCTCTGTGGTTACATGCAAAACTTTTTCCGATATTACCTTGGCATCTGGACCTAATTCATATACCAGTTCTTGTTTAGCCTGTTCAATACCAATTTGAATCGCCTCTTCCTTGGTACGCTTCGTTGTGTGATATGTTTTTTCACTAATACTGGATTCAATAAACTGAAAGGGAAGCTTCCATTTTAAAAAGTAAATCGGATTCTCGTTTTGTTCTACAAAGATATCTGCATATTCTGGTGTTTTAAATCCCCAAATTGGTACTTGAAAATCATTAATACCCATGTAATATCTTTTTTCTTGTTTTCCAGTGAGCACCTCATATTTCGCTTCAAGTGGAATTGATACTGCTACCTCGTACCATGTATTTGCGATAACTTGTCCCTCTGAAGCTACGAATACCTTATTCTTATCCTTTTCCTTATTATTCTCCTCACTTTGATTTAATACTCCTGAAACAAGTACATCACCAGGCTTTACAAAATCATTCACTGCGACCTGGGGAACCCCTTTTGATATATACATTTTTTTAATTGTTCCTTTTTTTGTAGCAACCAAATGTCGTGGACCTTTTACCTTATCTTCTTTTACAATAAGCTTTTCTACTCCTTCAAGCTGAAAGGTTGTCCCCTTTTTTTGCACGCCTATCCATAACAATTCCGGTACATCGCGCATTAGCTTCTTTTGAATGTCACTTGGCGTACCAAGTGACAATGTCCACGCTCCTTGATGGATCCCGTAGCTTTCTAATTGTTTCACTACTTTTTCTTCTATTTCTTTTGGTAATCCATTAATGTCAACCTTCCAAATAATATTTGAAAGAAAAATGATAGCAAATATGCCAATTAATAATCCAAATAACACTTCTTTTCTTTTTATAAAGCGATGAAATAAAAAAGGGAACCCTTTACGCCCAACAAACGAAATTCGATAATTACCTCTTCGTTTAATCTGCTTTATTGCATGAATGTCCGACAATTTTACATTTCCAACGCAGGAATCTACCCCTTTTTTTCGGACATTCCAGACTGAAATCCCCTGTTCCACACATTTCTGAAAAAACAATTCAGGCATATTCCCTTTCACTAATATTGTGACATAACCAGATAAAAACTTCCCTTGTGTGTGTTTCATTTCCTCCTCCTCCAAAGCACTCTATTATTCTGAAATAAAGCGAATATCGGTAATTGTTCCTTCTAATAATATTTCTTCAGGTAGCATCATCTTTAAAACAAAAGAAGAACCCTTAATCTGGATATAACCTTTCGTTGCTCTCAATCGTAGTTCTTCATCTGTAAATAAAGCTAAACCTTTATGATTTTCAATATACGCATGGATTTGTCCAATAACGGTTATCCTCGGTAGCTCTAATACGACATCGGAAGGCAGTGCAAGGTATTTAATTAAAAGTGGACGAATTCGTTGTTGTATATTTTTCATACGTGCAGCCCCCTCTCACACTTCTATGTTTATGAATAATCTAAACAGATAAGAACAAGGAAAATGCGTGCCCTAACAATGCTGTGAATGAATCCATAAAAAAGTATCCTTAGGATAATCTCCTAAGGATACTTTTTGTTTATCTATTATTTCTATCTGTTATGATGTTTCGATATGGCTTTTTAGCTCGAGGAGCACCCAACACTTCCGCCATGATGACACTGTCTACAAGTCCTCTTGATGTTAACCGGTTTTCCATCTGCTTTTTTCGCTTATGAATGGAATAGTGAGAATTTTGATGCTGTTGCTTCATTCCATTCATTTTTTGCTTTCCTGTATGCTGTTTATTTATGTGCTGCATCGAATGATCCATGGTTGTGTTCACTCGATTTGCTAAGCGTTCCAATTGTTGCTGCTGTTGCTCTTTAATAGATGCCGGTTGAACTGTAACCATTTCCTGCTCTGCATGTTGTTTTTGCACTTCAACCGAAGGAGGCACAGTTCGGCCTCTTTCAGAAGCAGTAGGAACTGGTCTTGGACTTTGTGCAGGTCTCGGATTTCTAGTTGGATTAGAACTTTCTTTTCTTTGATCCTCTTTACTAGTAGAATCACCAAAAAATTTAAGCAGCCCACCAACAATTAATGCGATAATAACGATGTTATCCATAATAAAATCCATACAAACCCTCCTTACAAATTGTCAGGGTTATTATTTATCACCGTCTTCAAGATCATCTTTTTCTTCAGAAAGTTTTCCAATTGAATCGCGCATTCCTGTATCTGCATTGATGTTTTGATAATTCATATAATCCATCACACCCATTTTTCCAGAGCGTAATGCCTCTGCAAGTGCTTTTGGAACATCAGCTTCTGCTTCAACAACCTTCGAGCGCATTTCTTGAACTCGAGCAACCATTTCCTGTTCTTGTGCAACAGCCATGGCACGACGTTCTTCAGCTTTCGCTTGGGCAATGTTCTTATCTGCTTCTGCTTGATCAGTTTGAAGAATCGCACCGATATTTTTACCGATATCAACGTCAGCGATATCAATAGATAAAATTTCAAAGGCTGTACCTGCATCAAGCCCTTTTGAAAGTACGGTATGTGAAATTGAATCTGGATTTTCTAATACTTGTTTATGTGTTCTTGAACTACCAATCGTACTTACTACACCTTCACCAACACGAGCAATAACAGTTTCTTCACCCGCACCACCAACTAATCGATCAATATTAGCACGTACTGTAATTCTTGCTAATGCTTTCACTTCAATTCCATCCATTGCTATACCAGCAATAAACGGTGTTTCAATAACCTTTGGATTAACACTCATTTGTACTGCCTCTAGAACATCACGACCAGCAAGGTCAATAGCGGCAGCTCTTTCAAATGTTAGCTCCATATTGGCACGATGTGCAGCGATTAGTGCGTTAACTACACGGTCAACATTACCACCTGCTAAGTAGTGGCTTTCCAATTGATTTGTAGTCACACTTAAACCTGCTTTATGTGCTTTAATTAAAGGGTTAATAACTCGATTTGGAACAACACGACGTAGTCTCATTCCAATTAACGTAAAGATTCCAACCTTAACACCGGCAGCTAGTGCGCTGATCCACAGCATGACCGGAATAAAAGTAAACAAAATCGCCACTGCGATTAAAATGACTGCGATTATGATAATCGGCATAAGTTCAGCTAAACCCATTATTCATTCCTCCTAATTATTGTGTTATTTTATATCAAAAAGTCGATTACGACCTTTGATTACCACTTTTATACTTCGCGTACAACAACACGTACGCCTTCAACTTTTACAACCTTTACTTTTCGGTCTTTTTCAATAAAGTTTCCTTCTGAAATGACATCAATTCGCTCGCCATCCATTAGTGCGGTTCCAGAAGGACGTAACGGTGTTATCGTTTCTCCTTCCAATCCAATTAACTCAAGACGTGTTTGCGATGATACATAACCAAGCTCTGTTTTCGTACTATCCTTTAAAATAATATGTCTGAACAAGCCTTTTTCCATCCCGATTGTTTTAAAGAGAATAACAGATGCAATAATCGCTACTAAGAAAGCTATTCCGATACTCATTGCCATATGCCCGACATCCGCACCGGCCACAAACAGCGATCCAATAACTGCTCCTACACCTAAGAGTCCGACTATACCACCCGGAACAAAAAATTCAGCAATTATTAACACAATCCCAAGCACTAATAATATGACTGCTTCCATTCCTGCAAGACCTGCCACGACATGGCCATAGAAGAACAAGATTAGTGCAACAAGTCCCATCGTACCCGGAACGCCAAAGCCTGGAGAATATAATTCTACAATTAACCCTAAGCTAGCAATGGATAATAAAATAGGAACGACAATTGGACTCGTTAAAAATCGGGCAATTTCCTCTGCCAAGGTGGGCTTCGTTTCAACGATGGTTGCATTCGTAAGGTTTAAATCATGCAACAGTTCAGTCCGATGGGATACGACGCTTTCAGCATACCCAACTTTCACTGCATCTTTTGGACCGAGGGTTAGAAATTTTCCTTTCGGAGCTCCGTATTCAGGTAAGTCAATATCTGCATCTGCCATAGCTAAAGCATACAGCGGATCTCGTCCTTTTGATTCTGCAGCTGTCTTCATTTGAGCTAACCATGCTGATTGTGCTTTTTTATCGGCAGCCGTTCCATCTTGATTGATAATTCCACTTGCTCCCATACGCGTATGTGGTTTCATATAGATTGTGTCCGTATTCAAAGCAATATAAGAACCTGCTGACAATGCTTCACTTACAACAAAAGAAGTGGTTGGGATTTCTAAATCCTGCAGTAAAGACGCTATTTTACCAGCCGCATCGACTCTTCCTCCAGGTGTATCAATCTCAAAAATGATATGATCTGCACCTTCTTCCGTTGCCTCCTTTGTTGTACGAGCTAGAAAGGCTTCAAGACCACGTTCTACTTCATTTTTCACAGGAATGACATAAACAAGCTTGCCACTTCCCTCTGTTTTTGCTGAACTAAAAGTAGGATGAGTCATAAAAACAGAAAAAAACATAAATACTACAAATATGTATGTAATTACTCGTCTAACAAGCAAATAAACACCCCCTTTACCTTGGTAAGAAATACGAATCAACTAATTGTAAAGTTTCATTTTATGAAATAAATATTCACTACCATTCATAGTACCATGAATAGATACACATTAGCTATTATTGAAATTTATTTCTTTTCAAAACATCCAAAAGGAAATTTTCTGGTTAACGCTTTGTTTTTTCATTAAAAAAATCCTTGTCTATGTTGACAAGGACTTTTTTAATTTAAATTAGTTCAAATGCTTTTGTACAAGTCTATTGACTAATGCACCATCTGCTTTTCCTTTTACTTTTGGCATAATGGCACTCATCACTTTACCCATATCTTTTTTGGAAGATGCACCTACTTCTTCGACCGTTTCCTGAACAACTGCCTCAAGCTCATCTTCTGTAAGCTGGGCTGGCATATATTCCTGTAGAATCTTAATTTCAACATTAAGCTTCTCAACAAGATCTTCGCGTCCAGCAGATCTGAATTCTTGGAGGGAATCTTTTCTTTGTTTCAGTTCTCTTGATAAAATAGTTAATTCTTCATCTAAAGATAGTTCACTTTTACCAAGCTTGATCGATTCGTTTTGCAATGAAGCTTTTACCATTCGAATAACGCTAAGGGTTTCCTTATCTTTACTTTTCATGGCTTTCTTCATATCGGTGTTTAGTTGTTCCAATAATGACATCTCTTGCACCTTCTTTAGAATTTACGCTTTCTAGCAGCTTCCGATTTCTTTTTGCGACGTACGCTTGGTTTTTCATAATATTCACGCTTACGATATTCGGATAGTGTACCACTTTTTGACACACTACGTTTAAAGCGACGAAGAGCATCTTCAAGAGACTCGTTTTTACGAACGCGAGTTGTATTTGACATGCTAATTTCCCTCCCTCCGAAGCATAAAACAGAATGTAAAGGCATATGTAAGAAGATATCACATGCCTTTTGTAATTATAATATATCCATTGTTACAGGTCAACTGCTTAATTCTCAATAATACGAAGAGAGGACCACATTCTAATAATCCGAGGAACCTGACTTCCCTTTTACTATATCAATACCAGCACTAGCACCTATACGTGTCGCTCCTGCTTCAATCATAGCTTTTGTTGTTTCAAAATCACGCACACCACCTGAAGCTTTCACTCCCATTTCTGGTCCAACAGTTTGACGCATTAATGTAATATCCGCAACAGTCGCACCACCACTAGAAAATCCTGTTGACGTTTTTACAAAATCGGCGCCTGCTTCTTTTGCGAGCTTGCAGACACGTACCTTTTCTTCATCTGTAAGCAGTGCTGTTTCAATAATTACCTTTGTTAATGCTTTTCCTTTTGCTTCTTTTACAACCGCCTCAATATCTTGTTTCACAAATGCATCATTACCTGATTTTAATTCACCGACATTAATAACCATGTCCACTTCTGTTGCACCATTTTGAATTGCTTGCTTTGTTTCATACACCTTTGTTTCGGTAGTTGTTGCACCGAGTGGAAAACCTATTACTGTGCATACTTTAACATCTGTCCCTTGTAATATTTCTGCACATCGTGATACCCAATGAGGATTAACACATACAGATGCAAAGGAATGCTCCTTTGCCTCAACTGCTAATTTCTCAATTTGATCCTTTGTTGCTTCAGGTTTTAGTAAGGTATGGTCGATATATTTCGCTAAATTTTGCATTGTTTTACTCCCTTTCAGTATAAGTTGTACGTACCTCTTTTGTTATCATAGCATGCTTCCGTTAAAATAGCTAATGAAAGCCTTTTCTCATCTTTAACTTATATAGATATAAGAAATCCATGAAGCATTATGATTCACACTTCATGGATTTTTACACTTTTACTAACATTTTATTAAGCTTTTGCTTTTATGGATGCATGTGTTGCATTTTCCATCTCTCTAACAAAAACACCTTCATTTATAGGGTATCCAGCTTTGGTTATTTTCACACGTACAATTTTTCCTATCATATCTGGGGTTCCTCTAAATTGCACTTTCAAATAATTATCTGAGTAACCAACGAAAAGATCTGGATGAGCTGCATTTTGAATATGTTCTTCTGGAATAATTTCCACTACTTCGTTTTCGTAGCGTGAAGCATATTCTTTTGCAAGCTGATCTGAAAGCTCAATCATACTCGTTACACGCGCATTTTTCACATCTTCATCGACCTGATCCTGCATTCTAGCAGCAGGGGTACCGGTTCTACGTGAAAATGGAAATACATGAAGCTCCGAATAACCTACTTTACGTATAAAATCATAGGTTTCTTGAAACTCCTCATCCGTTTCTCCGGGAAAACCAACAATTACATCAGACGTTATCGCTAAATCAGGTAATGCTTTACGAATCTTTTCAACTTTCTCGAAGTAAAAGCTTGACGAATACTTTCTACGCATACGAGCAAGAACGGAATCCGAACCAGATTGTAAAGGTATGTGTAAGTGACGAACGACCTTTTCTGATTTATCTAATACGTCGATTACCTCATCTGTAATTTGGCTTGCTTCTATCGAAGAAATACGAATTCGTTTTAGCCCTTCTACTTTTGTTTCAAGATCTATTAATAGCTTAGCAAAATTATAGTCATTCATGTCTTCGCCATACCCGGCAGTATGAATCCCAGTTAAAACAATTTCTTTATACCCAGCATCTACTAACTTTTGTGCTTGGCTAATAACACTTTCTGGATCCCTTGAGCGTAATAATCCGCGAGACCAAGGAATAATACAAAATGTACAGAAGTTATTACATCCTTCTTGAATCTTCAACGATGCTCTAGTTCGATCGGTAAACACAGGAACATCCATTTCTTCAAATACACGATTTTTCATAATGTTTGAAACACCATTAATTGGCTCGCGCGTTTTTTGGTGTTCTTCAATATACTTGATCATGTTTTTTCTGTTCTGTGTACCAACTACAACATCTACACCTGGAATTTCCATAATCTCCCCAGGGGATGTTTGTGCATAGCAACCTGTAACACAAACGACAGCCTCTGGATTTTTACGGATGGCTCGTCGAATAATTTGTCGACTCTTTTTATCTCCAGTATTTGTAACGGTACACGTGTTAATAACATAGATGTCTGATTGGCTATCAAAATCAACGCGTTCATAGCCATTTTCTTTAAACATCCGCCATATTCCTTCAGTTTCATAATGATTAACCTTACAACCCAATGTATGAAAAGCCACAGTAGGCATTACGAACACTCCAATTCTTCAAAATGATAGGAAATACTTGCTAGTGCATAGAGCGCTGCGGTTTCAGTCCGCAAAATTCTTCGTCCTAATCGGACTGGAACAAATGCATGCTCTTTTAAGGTATGGATTTCAGCTGGAGAAAACCCACCCTCTGGACCAATACAAATTAAGATGCTTTCACCTGGTTTCAGCTGTGAAAGTTGCTTGCTAAAGGAATGATGCACATCTGTTTTAGCTTCTTCCTCATACGCGATAACACACACATCGTAGTTTTTACTTTCTTCTACGAGCTGTGGAAGCGTCACTCTGTTTTTAATATGTGGAATGGTATTTCGATGGCACTGTTCACTCGCTTCTTTCACAATCTTTTGATACCGACTTAATTTCTTTTGAGCCTTTTTATCATCCCATTTTACAACAGATCGTTCCGCTTGAAAAGGGATGAAGGAATATGCGCCGAGCTCGGTTCCTTTTTGAAGAACAAGTTCAAATTTATCTCCCTTTGGTAGACCCTGGACAATTGTTGCCTTCACTGGTAGCTCAGAAGATTCTTCTAACCATTCTTCTATATATAGAGTAATCTCTGACTCATTCAATTCGGTAATTTTTGCCGTCCCTGCTTTTCCACTCGGATGATTACATATAACCAAATCACCTACAGTGTTTCGCATAACTTTTACAATATGATGTGCATCCTCGCCAGTGATGATAACATGTTTACCATCCCAATTATTTTCTGGAATAAAATACCTTTGCAACGCATGCACCTACTTCTTATCTTTTTTTGCAACAATTGATACCCAATCTTCCATCTCGTTTGATTCAACGATTGAAAAACCACTATCCTTTAGCTTATTCAAGACCATTTCCTTCTTAGCTTGAATGATGCCAGAAGTAATAAATAAGCCATCATCCTTTAAATTTTTCCAAGCATCTTCCACAAACTGAACAATAATTTCAGCTAAAATATTAGAAACAATAACATTTGCTTGTATTGCTACATTTTGTAATAGATTGTTTTGTTGTACTTCGATTTTGGCTTCTTGTTTATTCGTCTCCATATTTAAACGCGTGCTTTTAATAGCAACATCATCTAAATCATACGCATATACCTTATTCGCGCCTAATGCTGCAGAAGCAATACTTAAAATTCCTGAACCACATCCAACATCAATAACGACATCACCTTTTCGTATAAAGCTTTCCAATGCACGTAAGCTTAATATTGTCGTTGGATGTGTACCAGTACCAAATGCCATGCCTGGATCCAATTCAATCAGAATTTCATCGTCATTACTCGGCTGATAATTTTCCCAAGTCGGAGCAATTGTGATATGATCCGATACCCTCACAGGCTTGTAATACTTTTTCCACGCTGTTTCCCAGTCTTCTTCTTGAACCTCTGATTGAATAATATGATTTTTACCAAGCTTAATGTCATAGTGACGTAAACGATCAATGCTTTGCCTTAAATCGTCCACTTTCTCTGTTAATTGCTCATTAATAGGGAAATAAGCTTTCACATATACCCCTTCATCCGGATAATCACTAGCATCTAATTCAAATATCTCTCCATATAACGGAACGCGGTCAATCATCAAATCTATTGGATCCTCTATTACAACTCCCGCTGCGCCAAACTCATGCAAGATATTCGATATCGGCTCTACCGCTTCATTTGTCGTATGAATACAAATTTCCGACCATTTCAACTTTAAACCACCCATTTCATAAAATACGTGCACAGTTTTAGCTTTTTGAATCGTTATGGTCAGCCTTTATTAATCACCTTTAAAGGCTTTCTTAAACCGTTGGAAAAACGAATCATCTTCTTCATTTATTTGTTCATTTCCACCAATATCACTAAATTCACGCAATAATTCCTTTTGTCGATCTGTTAGCTTTGTAGGAGTTACGATCCGCACTTTAATATGTTGGTCCCCATGTCCATAACCACGTACGTTAGGCGCACCTTTTCCTTTTAAACGAAACACTCTACCTGATTGCGTTCCTGCTGGTATTTTTAACTTCACTTTTCCATGCACAGTTGGCACCTCTACTTCATCTCCTAGTGCTGCCTGTGCAAAAGTGAGTGGTAGTTCACAATATATATGATCTCCTTCTCTTTCAAAAAACGCATGATCGCGAATTTTTACGACAACATATAAATCTCCGGCAGGTCCACCATTTACTCCTGCTTCCCCTTTACCAGCAACTCGAATTTGTTGTCCCTCATCAATACCTGCTGGAATGGTTATATTAATTTTTTTGTTTTTCTTAATGCGTCCTGTCCCACTGCAAGTAGTACATTTATCAGGAATAATTTTGCCAGATCCATTACAGTAATGACATACTCTGCGATTTACAACTTTACCAAAAGGGGTATTTTGTTCTGTATTTAATTGCCCTGTTCCATGACAATGTGAACAGGTTTTCGCCTCTGTACCTGGCTTTGCACCAGAACCATGACATGTATTACAATCCTCTTCTTTTGGAACGGTTATTTCTGCTTCTTTTCCAAAGATCGCTTCTTCAAAGTTCAACACCATCGTATATTGCAAGTCATTACCTTGCTGAGGTGCATTTGGATCACGTCTGCGGCCACCGCCGCCACCGAAAAACATATCAAAAATATCACCAAATCCACCAAAGTCCTGTGCACCACCAAAGCCGCCAAAGCCTTGTCCCTGAGCTCCTGCATGACCAAACTGATCATATTGGCTCCGCTTCTGGTCATCACTTAAAACTTCATAAGCTTCTTTAACCTCTTTAAATTGATCTGCGGCACCCGCTTCTTTGTTTACGTCCGGGTGGTATTTTCTTGCTAACTTACGGTACGCCTTTTTCACTTCTTCTTTTGAGGCATCCTTGGAAACACCTAATACCTCATAATAATCCCGTTTACTCAACTGTAAATCACTCTCCCGATACACTTTTGCATACGTTTTATGTTACCATTTTTTCTTTATTAATGCCAAACAAGGATAGATATTGCTGCTTGATGCATCTATTTATTTATCAAGTTAAAAAGTCAAAGCCAAGAATTTCCTGACTTTGACTTTTTTGTGTAAAGTAGTTATTATTTTTTATCCGCTTCGTCGTCTACTTCTTGATAATCTGCATCAACAACATCTTCATCCGCATTTGCTTCTTGACCTTCTTGTGCTTGATTTTGTTGTGCCATTTGTTCATATAGTTTAACGGATAATTGTTGAACCTGCTCCTGTAAAGCGTCTTTTTTCGCTTTAATTTCTTCCAGATTATCTGTTTCTAATGCTTTCTTTAATTCTTCTTTTGCAGCTTCTGCTTTTTGCTTATCTTCTTCAGAAACATTGTCTGCTAAATCCTTCAATGTTTTATCAGTTGTAAACAATAATTGATCTGCTTCATTTCGAGTATCCACTTCTTCACGACGCTTTTTATCTGCATCCGCATTTTCTTCAGCTTCTTTTACCATGCGATCGACTTCTTCATCAGAAAGACCAGAGGAAGATTTTATCGTAATGGATTGTTCTTTGTTTGTACCCATATCTTTTGCACGTACATTAACAATCCCGTTTGCATCAATGTCAAAAGATACCTCAATTTGTGGTACACCTCTTGGTGCTGGAGGAATATCTCCTAATTGGAAACGGCCAAGCGTTTTGTTATCTGCAGCCATTTCTCTTTCACCTTGCAAGACATGAATATCAACGGCGGTTTGATTGTCCGCTGCCGTAGAGAATACTTGTGAATGACTTGTAGGGATCGTTGTATTACGCTCAATTAGCTTTGTAAATACGCCACCCATTGTTTCAATTCCTAGCGATAGTGGTGTTACATCTAATAGGAGAACATCTTTTACATCCCCTTGTAACACACCACCTTGAATAGCAGCACCTAGCGCAACTACTTCATCTGGGTTTACCCCTTTTGAAGGCTCTTGTCCTGTTTCTTTTTTAATAGCTTCTTGTACTGCAGGGATTCGAGTTGAACCACCAACAAGAATTACTTTATTAATTTCACTTGCAGACAAACCAGCATCTGACAATGCTTTACGTGTAGGAATCATCGTACGTTCTACTAAATCGGAGGATAACTCTTCAAATTTAGCACGTGTAAGATTCATTTCTAGGTGCAAAGGTCCAGCTTCTCCTGCTGTGATAAATGGAAGTGAAATCTGCGTTTGCGTTACACCAGAAAGATCTTTTTTAGCTTTTTCTGCAGCATCCTTCAAGCGTTGCACTGCCATTTTATCCTGTGATAAATCGATGCCATTTTCTTTTTTGAATTCACGTACCATGTAATCAATAATTACATTATCAAAATCGTCTCCACCTAAACGATTATCACCTGCTGTTGCAACTACTTCAAACGTGCCATCTCCAATATCCAAAATGGACACATCAAACGTACCGCCACCTAGGTCATATACTAAAATCGTTTGGTCCTGTTCAGCTTTATCAATACCATATGCTAAAGCTGCTGCTGTTGGTTCGTTAATAATACGTTCTACTTCTAATCCGGCTATTTTTCCAGCGTCTTTTGTTGCTTGACGCTCTGCATCATTAAAATATGCTGGTACAGTAATAACTGCTTTTTCAACTTTTTCTCCAATATAATCTTCTGCATAAGACTTTAAATGCTGCAAAATAATCGCAGATATTTCTTGTGGTGTATATTCCTTATCTTCTAGTTTCTCTTTATAATCTGTACCCATATGACGCTTAACAGATTGTACTGTATTAGGATTTGTAATCGCTTGACGCTTTGCAACCTCACCTACTTGTCGTTCTCCATTTTTGAATGAAACAACAGATGGTGTTGTACGATTTCCTTCTGGATTTGGAATAACTACCGCTTCTCCACCTTCCATCACTGCAACACATGAGTTAGTTGTACCTAAATCAATACCAATAATTTTACTCATTTTCTATTTCCTCCTTCAAACACTTCTATTTATTAACTTTTACCATTGCTGGTCGAATAACGCGATCCTTTAGCATATAACCTTTTTGGAGCTCCTCGACAATTATATTGGACGGTTTTTCACTGTCCTCTACCTGCATTACCGCATGGTGCAAGTTTGGATCAAATTCTTCTCCAACCGTTTGCACTTCAACTACTCCTTGAGATTTTAATGCATCGATTAATTGTCTATACACCATCGATATACCTTCCACATAGCTTTCCGCTTCTTCCGGCACATCAGTTTGTAAGGCGCGATCAAAATTATCAATAGCAGGAAGTAATTCTGTTACTAAATCCTGTGCCTTATATTTTTGGTTTGCTGCTTTTTCTTTTTGTGTTCTTTTCTTAAAGTTATCATACTCTGCTTGGATACGAAGTAAACGCTGATACATCTCATCTTTTTCTTGTTGAAGCTGCAACATTTCCTTATGTAAGTCATCCGTTGCTGCCTCATCATCAGAAGATAGATTCTGTTCTTTTATTTCCTCATCGATAATTACTTCTTGTTCTACTTCGTTCTCTTTATTTTCTTCCATAAATTTATCTGTTGATTTCTCTTCCAACCGTGCCACCTCCATTATAAAACTGCCATCACCGAATATACCATAAAGCAATAATAAAATAAAAAAATGCACTTTGAAGAGGTAGCCGAAAGCTTTGGGCTACTCTCCAGCTTTACTCCTTATCTTGATACCAATGATGTAACGCTTGTGTCATTTCTTCAGACAAGGCATTCATAAGCGTTATTACTTTTCGATATTCCATTCTCGTTGGCCCTATTAAGGCAATCGTTCCCATTTGATTTTCACCTATATCATAGGATGCAGTAATTAAGCTAAGATCTTTTATCGCTTCAAGCTTGTTTTCATTTCCAATCGTTACTTTAATTCCATTTTGAGAGGATTTGATTAGGTCTGCAACCTCATCTTCATTTTCCATCATGGAATAAAATGATCTTATTTTTTCAACATTATTAAACTCTGGCTGCATTAAAATATTGGATTTTCCTCCGATGTACAGCTTAACTGGCTGATCACTAAAAAATACGGAGCTCAAATAATCATACGCAATCTCTACATCATTTACATACTTATTCAAAAGCGCCATGATTTCTGAATGCAAAACATGCTGTAATCGAAGCATCGGCACACCTTGAAGTCGACTATTTAAAATATTGATCATTTTTTCTAAGTCTGACGCTTGCATTTGTGCCGGAACTGTAAAGGTTCGATGCTCTACATGCCCTGCATCTGTAATGAGAATTGCAACTGCAGAACGATGTGATAATGGAATAATTTGCAGCTGCTTTAATTTAGTATTAAATATTTCCGGACCGAGAATAATCGACGTATAATTTGTAATGTCCGATAAAATCTCAGCAGCTTTTTGTACAACCTGCTCCATTTCAAGAAAACCATCCTGGACAATATGTTTCATAATGTGAAGATTTGTTTTCTTGAGCGTCGGCGCGATGACATAATCAACATAATAACGATAGCCTTTTTCTGATGGGATACGACCAGAGGAAGTATGAGTTTTTTCTAAATAACCCATCTCCTCTAAATCTGCCATCTCATTTCGGATCGTCGCTGCACTATAAGGAATATTTCCTTTTTTTGAAATTACTCGCGATCCTACGGGATGTGCAGATTCGATAAAATCATCAATAATGACTTGTAAAATCAATAATTGCCTTTCTGTTAGCATGATGATCACCTCTGTTAGCACTCACATCCCTTGAGTGCTAATTCTAATAATAAATTAACAAATCCTTATTTTTTTGTCAACGCACACGCTCGATATCTTTATCTTCTAATAAGAAATGAGAAAATACATCATTTCCAAATAGTAATCCTTTATCAGTTAAACGCAATGTATTGTTGTTTTCGTCAATCCATTCTTTTTCGATTAGTTTATCAATCGCTTCTCGATATAATACATCATAAGAAAAACCATATTTTTCTATAAATATATTTCTATCAATCCCAGCTCTTTTACGAAGCCCTAAAAACATTTCTTCCTCAACCTGTTCCTTGAAACCAATTTTTTCTATTTGTAAAAGCGGGTGTCCATCCTTCAGCGCTTGCTTGATATACGCAGGAAGCGGGCGAATATTACTCGTTCTCTTTCCAGGTAAATAACCAGATGCACCAGCACCGAAGCCATAATAAAATTCATTACTCCAGTAAGTTAGATTATGCTTGCTTTCAAATCCCGGTTTCGCATAATTACTTATTTCATATTGCGTATAACCGTTTTTTTCCATGCTGTTTTTTAGAAGCTCATACATTGCCACTTCTTCCTCTTGTTCAGGGCGATGCAATTCCCCTTTGCGATGCTTGTTATAAAAGATCGTTTTCGGTTCTATTTGTAATGAATAAGAAGAATAGTGTGGTAAGTGAAATGATAGTGCTTCATTTACGGTTTGTTCAAACTGTTTAACCGTTTGATTTGGTAACGAATAAATTAAATCAATACTTATATTGGAAAAACCATGCTTTTGCAATAATTCTATCGTTTCGTATACATCTTTTACTTTATGTGCTCTACCGATTGCTTCGAGCATGCTGTCATCAAAAACCTGAACACCTAATGAAACACGATTCACACCATAGTGCTTTAAAAGGATTACCTTTTCTTCATCAAAATCACCTGGATTTGCTTCAATCGTAAACTCTTCACAATGATCGACATCAAACTTTTCGTGAATCGTATCAAATAACACCCGTAATTGAGGAACACTTAATGCCGTTGGTGTTCCACCACCAATAAATATCGTTCGTACCTTCTGCTTATTCCCCGTCACATTTACTTCTATTTCATTTCGTAATGCTTGTACATAATCTGAGGCAACTGCTTCATTATAAAAAACCTTTGCAAAATCACAATAATGGCAGATTTGCTGACAGAAAGGAATATGGATATAGACCGCTTGTATCATGACATCCCTACTTTCTAGCGTTCTCATTAAATAAGAAAAGGGAAACTTTATTGGCTATTGTTGCAATAAAGTTGTCCCACATATGTTAATCATCATTCATTTGTAGCACCGCCATAAATGCTTCTTGTGGTACTTCAACTGATCCTACCATTTTCATGCGCTTTTTACCTTCTTTTTGTTTTTCCAATAGCTTTCTTTTTCTCGAAATATCGCCGCCATAACATTTTGCTAACACATTTTTACGCATCGCTTTAATCGTTGAACGTGCAACAATTTTATTTCCGATTGCCGCTTGAACAGGCACCTCAAACTGTTGTCGGGGGATTAATTCCTTTAGCTTTTCAACAATTTGTTTTCCGCGTTCATAAGCAAAATCACGGTGAACGATAAAGGATAAAGCATCAATTGTTTCTGCATTAAGTAAAATATCCATTTTAACAAGCTTTGAGCTCTGATAACCAATTAATTCATAGTCAAACGAAGCATAGCCCTTTGTTTGTGATTTTAATTGATCAAAAAAGTCGTACACAATTTCAGAAAGCGGGATATGATAAACCACATTCACTCGAATATCATCGAGATACTCCATATTTATAAATTGGCCACGTTTTTTCTGCGAGATCTCCATCACCGCTCCTACGTAGTCATTCGGTACCATGATTGTTGCTTTAACAAAAGGTTCTCTAATTTCTTCGATTGATTGCGGATCTGGCATTGTTGATGGATTATCTACGCGCAGTGTTTCTCCATCTGTTTGCTCTACTTCATAGATTACACTTGGAGCAGTAGTAATTAAATCAATCTTAAATTCGCGTTCAATCCGCTCTTGAATGATTTCCATATGCAATAAGCCTAGAAAACCACAACGAAATCCAAAGCCTAATGCTTGTGACGTTTCAGCCTCATATTGCAGTGAAGAATCATTTAATTCCAACCGCTCTAGTGCCTCACGAAGATCATTATATTTATTCGGGTCAATTGGATACAATCCACAAAACACCATTGGATTGAGCTTTCGATAGCCTGGAAGTGGTTCTTCTGCCTTATTAGAAGCTAATGTAATGGTATCGCCTACCCTGGTATCTCCTACGTTTTTAATGGACGCTGTTAAATAACCAACATCACCAACATGAAGTGCTTCTTTTGCATCTGGTTTTGGATTAAAAACACCAACTTCATTTACTTCAAATTCTTTACCAGTTGCCATCATTTTAATTTTATCGCCGACCTTAACTGAGCCTTCCTTCACACAAACATAGGCGATTACACCTCGATAAGGGTCATACAAAGAGTCAAAAATTAACGCTTTTAATGGATCTTCTTCATCTCCTGAAGGAGCAGGCACTGCTTCAACAATTCGCTCTAATATTTCATCAATCCCAATGTTGGCTTTAGCAGAAGCAAGGATGACATCATCTGGATCAATTCCAATTACTTCTTCTAGTTCTTTCTTTACTCGTTCAGGATCAGCACTAGGTAAATCAATTTTATTAATTACCGGAATAATTTCTAAGTCATTGTCTAGTGCGAGGTATACGTTTGCCAATGTTTGTGCTTCAATTCCTTGTGCTGCATCTACAACAAGAATTGCCCCCTCACAAGCAGCCAGACTTCTCGAAACTTCATATGTAAAATCGACATGCCCAGGTGTATCAATTAAATGGAAAATATAGTCCTCTCCATTTTTTGCTTTATACTGTAATTGAACTGCATTTAGTTTAATCGTTATCCCACGCTCACGTTCAAGGTCCATGGCATCGAGAAATTGTTCCTTCATTTCTCGTTGGGTTAATGCTTTCGTATTTTCTAATATTCGATCAGCCAACGTTGATTTTCCATGATCAATGTGGGCAATGATTGAAAAGTTGCGTACATTCGCTTGTTTTCTCACCATGCGTGAAGTTCACTCCTACGTGTCTTTTACCACTTTATCGAACTGTGTAAAAGAAATAAATTTTCTCAAATAATGCTTTATTCGTTTAGATTGCTAGCATTGATTATAGCAATTGCAGCCCTTTGTTTCAAGAATGAATGCAAGGTTTATCCATCTTTCTACCCTTTACGAAATAAAAAAGAAAGTACGCTTTTCCGAATGGATTCGCTGCTCGAGCCGTTCCTACAGAACTAGCATTGCTTCACAGCGAACTTCATACGCAGAAATAGCGCATTTCTTTTTAAGGAGTCTTACACTTTCAACTGTTTGATTAGATGGTGTATTCAGGAAGTCTATTCTAGAGATTAAAAATTCAACTGATTTTTTCATAACAAATCTTTTACGGAAGCTAAAAAAATAGTTGTGTAATTTGATAAAGGATATTTACGACAGCTTCATAAAAATGATTGACACTTTTTTCGAGAAATGCAGCTGTTTTCTGCGTAAAATGAGTAGGTAAACGATCATCTACCGAAACAGTATTTACTTGTTGTGTAACGATGTCACTTTCTTCTTTGGTGGGTTCGACCATTTCATCTTGTGCATCTTTTGTTACGCCCTCATTTAATTGCGCATTTCCGACTTCATTTATTTTATCCATCCCAACTAACATTCCACCTAGAAAGCATATCACTAATAGTAGTAATACAACGAATGACCGCATTCTCTTTCCTCCTTTAATTACTTACTTTTTCAGCATCCCAATAGAAATCACTAAACACATCTGCCAGTGCATCCGCAGAACGGTATAGCTCATCCATATTATTTTCCACGCCACCAAACTCCAACAAAATAGCATTTTCTGATAAATCTTGGTTAAAAACGCCATTTGTTCCTGCGCCTTTTTTGGGTAAAATCCCTCTACTCAAGCCAGGGTACTTTTTTTCCAATAAGTAATGTAATTTTGTAGCAAGCTGAAGATTTTTCTCGTACGATGCATATTCCTCACCAATAACAATCATAATTCTTGCATAGTCTTTTCCATTGATATTCTTCGTCGTTGTTTTTCGAGGCTGTGCATCACGATGAATATCAAAAGCATATTGAAAGTCTTTATTCGTTGCTAAAGCTTCTTTTACTACTTCTCTTGAGGCCTTATAAGACATCCCATACTTCCAGCCTTTATCGTTTAGCATATTCATAATATCCGTTTGATCAACAATAGTGCCGATCCCTTCATTTCGTAATCCCTTTGCTAATCGCTCGCTAATTTTTGTGACGTTTACCTCTTTATGATGGGCATCGTCTGGATTGGATACACCTGGCAAATGCGGCAAAAAAGATTCTCGATTATGTGTGTTATAAATAAACACAATATTTTTATCCCCTGTTGAGGCTTTATTTTTTCCTTGTTCTTCTTTGTCGGCCGCTTGCTCATCTTCTCCGTCAACAACCGCTTCACGATCTTTCAAGACTTCTTCTAAGGGTGGTGACGATTCTACGGGGAGGTTTGTATAATTCGTCCCTTCACCCGCAATCAAAATACGATTATCAAATATAGAAAAACCTGGTATTTCATTTCCCAATAAACTTCTTGGATCATTCGGCTTTATACTTGTAGCAATTTCAAAAAGCGTTGAAGAAACATCTGGAGGCACTTTATCCTGTGGAAACGCTTCTTGAAAGGCTTTATTTTCCATCCCCATTAAAAATAAAAACGTCGTACTATCAATTTTACTTGTCCATTCTGTTACCGTATTCGAAGAGAATCGATAAGCAGGTGAGATTGTTGTCAATACGCCAATAAAAATAAACAAGAGAATAACACTAGCAAAATACGAGCTACTTCTTTTCAACATGAAGGGAACGATATTCCCTTTATTTTTACGTTTCATTTCGTCCTACTCACCTCTTTTGAAGTTGCCATGGAATGATCATCTGTTTTAAATCTATGACAAACAAGTGGAAGGTAGAACTAAAAATTCTCGTATTCTTTCACGTTAACTAGAGTTAATAGAATAAAAATACGCCCAATTTTCGGGCGCATGATGTGTATCTGCTTTATCGTGAGTAAGAAGCAAAGTTATCAATATTTACATTCTCATGAAGTGCTGCATTGATACCATTTGCAATTAAGTGTGACATATCAATCATAAATCCATCCACTTCTTTTGGAGTAACCATTAAATTATGCCCTAATGGTGTAAGCACTTCTGCAATTAATGCTCTTTTTTCTTCGTCTGAAAGATTTCCTACCATTCCAAGAAAGGCATTTCTTTTTTCTGCGTCAGGCATATCTTCTTCCGCTAGCTTTTTTCTTCCAAATGAGAAGCCTCCAGGTGCCAGTGCTTGAGCGGGACGACCCTTGTCTCGCCATTCTTTCCCAAAATGCTTCAAAATAAAATCAATGGTATCACTTGTAATCGTAACCGCATCCACTACAGTCGGAACACCAATTGCTAAAACTGGAATACCGAGCGTTTCTTTACTTAATTCTTTTCGTTTATTTCCTACGCCTGAGCCTGGATGAATCCCTGCATCAGATAATTGAATCGTTTCGTTAATTCGTTCAATAGACCTTGAAGCCAGTGCATCTACCGCAATAACAAAATCAGGATTGAACTTTTCGATAATCCCATGAATAATATTACTTGTTTCAATTCCTGTTACACCCATTACGCCAGGAGTAACCGCTGCTACAGAACGGTATCCATCGTGAACCGTTTCATACTCTAATTTAAACAAATGACTCGTTACCATAACCTTTTCTATCGTCATCGGTCCTAACGCATCCGGAGTCACATTCCAATTTCCGAGTCCAACAATTAAACCCGTCGCATCGCTCTCTATTTTATTTTTCTTTAATAGCGCTTCTAATTCTTTTGCCAATAGTTTAGCTGCATCTTCTTGACGCTTTGTATCTTGTCGCTTCACGCCATCTGCATAAATAGTTACATATGTTCCAGGCTTCTTGGCAACTAATTCGGAGCCTTCCGCATCAATTTCTACATAAGCAATACGAATATCGTTTTCTGTTCTTTCTTTTGTTATAACACCTTTTATTTCTTCCTCTTTTTTATTTTCCTTTTCCACGTACATATTTTTTGCTTCAATAGCTAAATCTGTACGCACTTGAAAATTATCCGCTTCCTTTTTCACAGCATTCTTCCTTTCTTATACATTTCTATCCATATCGTGCACTATTTATCAAAATTCATACAATTGAAGCGCAATGTATAACAAAGCTATTGAAAACATGGAGCGGCTTTGGTAAAATATCTCTTGTTACATTCGTTTTTATTGACGAGTTGTATCATTGGGAGGTGAAAGAATTGGCTAACATTAAATCTGCTATTAAACGGGTTGAAGTAAATAACAAAAAACGTTTACAAAATCAATCTGATAAATCAGACATGCGTTCACAAATTAAACAGGTTGAAAAATTTGTAGAAGCAAAAGACGTAGAAAATGCACAAGCAGCATTACGTCAAGCAAGCAAAAAAATTGATAAAGCGGTACAAAAAGGGATTATCCATAAAAATACGGGTGATCGTCAAAAATCCCGCCTAACAAAACAAGTAAATAAACTTGGTGCATAATAAAAAACGATCCAATTGCGGATCGTTTTTTATTTTAACTTGCAGTTACCATCTCATGAAGTAATAGTTCGAAAGCTAAGCCTTTTTCCATCTTTCCTTGCTTCATTACAGCATCTGCATTAGCTAAGTTATCTATTATTTTATGTAGTCTTGGGATAGTAAATTGACTTTCTCTGCTTAACGCCACCTTTACTACATATGGATGAACACTAAGATTCTTTTGTATTTGTCCTTGACTATATCCCTTTGCTTTTAGGAGCTTCACACGTAGTATCATTCGAAATTGATAAGCTAATAATCCAATTAGAGCAATCGGCTCTTCCTTTAACTTTTCTAAATCTTTATAAATAGCTACTGCTTGATGTAATTTGCGTTCCATTACGGCATCTACTAAGCGTAAAGAAGAACTATTCGTTGTATGCGATACGAGCTCTTCCGCAACTTCTTTCGTTACCGCACCATTTTCTCCAACATACAAAGCCATTTTTGTAAGCTCGTTCTCCAACATTTGCAAATTACTTGTTTGTTCTCTCAGCAATACTTCGATTGCAGCTGATTCAACTGTAATATGCAATTGTTCCGCCATTCCGTGAATCCATCTGTCAACTTCTTCTGACTTTACTGGATTACATTCTGCAACAGCAGCTGTTTTCCGAAATAACTTTGTTAATTTTTTCCGTTCATCTAACTTTTCATATGGCGCAATAAAAACGATCGTTGAATAATCTACAGGTGATTCAAGATACCTCTCCAGCATCGTAACATCATGCTCAAATGGAAGCTTGTCCTGCTTCGCCTTTAAAAAAATTGGGTTATGGATAAATATTAATTTATTTTCACCCAAAAAAGGATATGTTTCCGCATCAATGATTACTTCTTGAATAGGTGTTTCTTCCAAATCATATGTAACAGCATTTGCAGCATCATCAATGCCATGCTTTAGAAAAAGCGCTTGTAAGTTTTGGATAAAATATGCTTCTGTTCCATATAATAAACTGACAGCAGGTATATGCTTTGCTTTTATTTTTTTTCGCATTTCATTGTAGGACAATCCATCCACCATCTTTCAAAATCTCAAATAAAAAGACATTCGTCATTTTCACTCTATCTATAATGGTAATCGGATGCATCGGGAAACGCAAGAAAATAATGAGAGGGAGAGGATGCCTTGATTCTCCCTCCCTGATCTATATAAACGTTTAAACCACAGCCCTAGGAACTGTCACTTAAACGATATTTGATCATTTTTAGACTAACCTGGAGTGTTTAAAATATAGCTGTTAAGTCTTTCTAATAATGGGGTCGATTACATTGCAGAAGAATGGATACCTACCATAAATACCAGTTTGATGATCTCTTTCTTAAAATTTCAATTAATCGAGTGGATTTTTTTATGTAAATAATTTATACTAATAAGTGATTATAGGAGGGGTTACTATGACAATGAATGAATTTGAAAAAAATCCACAATCAAGAAATAACGATGTTGTTGATTCAATCAAAGGGTTTGGGATATCATTTGTATTCTTTATTCTTATTTTTACAATCGGTGTTGTAATTAGTGTTATAGGTTCTTAATTTTTTTACATACAACTTCACATGGCTAACAAAGAGACTGGTAAACAGTCTCTTTTATCATTTATTGCATAATAGTATCTATGGTTTATATTTAGTAAAAACACGCTTGTCACCATGGTATTGATACTGGATTGCTCGATCTGTATCTGTTCGAAAAATACGGACGCCTTCCTCTTTTAACACTTGCAATACTTCTTCTGCAGGGTGTCCATACATATTATGTCTGCCAACTGAAATGAGTGCATCATTTGGCTGAATTGCTTTAATAAATTGTGCTCCTGTGGACGTATTACTTCCATGATGGGCAACCTTTAGAACATCAATCGAAAGATTTGGAAAAGATGAAAGTAGCTTTTCTTCCGTGTTCTCCCCTATATCACCTGTAAATAACCACCTTTCCCCTCCAAATTCTGTTAATATTACGAGCGAGTTTTCATTAGGCGTTCCTAAATTGCGAGTAGGAGATAACAGATGGAACGTTTGCCCTTTAATGGTAAGCAATTGATAAGGCTTTATTCGAATAACCTCTCCTTTTGCTTGCATCCATTCGTTCAGCTCCTTCATCTTTAGCTCATATTGATCACTTACTACAATTCGCTTAACCGATCTATCTTTTAGCAAATACCCTACACTTCCCATATGATCCACATCTTCATGACTAATAAAAACCGCATCAACTGATTGAATACCACGATAAGTTAAAAATGGATTAATAATATTGTTGTATACACTTTCAGTAGGCTTCCTATCATGAAATGAATATGTCGCTCCAGCGTCAATCATAAATACACCGCGGCGATAAGGAAGCTCGATGACAAATGCATCTCCTTGCCCAATATCCAACATCGTAACTTTTCCAATCGGGGAAAAATAAGGCCGCGCAACAATGATCATCACCATTACAGTTAATCCCACCCCACAAATGAAAGCATTTGTCTTTTTTTGTTTTTCTTCTAATACCATAAACAAAATAAGTAAGCCATAATATAAAAATGCGCTCCACATGGGAAAATTCCCGGTCATCCAGGGAAAGTACGCAACTTGATCAATGACAATGAGAAGCTTTTCAAAACCTTTATGGATAAAGGTAAATATAAAGTCAATTACCGTTGATATAAAAGGTACAGGCGAAAAAATCACCATTATAAAAACGGTTGGAATAACAAATAACGTGAAATATGGAACAACGAGGATATTGATAAGAATAGATAATGGATGAAAGGTGGAAAAATAAAGGAATTGAATAGGCAATAGAACCAGCTGACAAATAAAGCTGATTTTTAACAAAACGAAAAAAGGGGAAGGTGTTTTCGCAAGCCATGATTTTGAAAGCACTAATGTGAATGCAACTAAAAAAGACATTTGAAACCCTACTTGATAAATAATGTATTTATCAACTATTAGAAGAAAAAGGAACACGATGCTTATCACATCTGTTAGTGGATAACGAAGCTTTGCTTTCGCCAAACCAACTGCAAGGCAAATCATTAAGCTAGCTCTCCATACCGAAGGCTCTCCTCCCGCAAGGATAGCATAAACAGGCAACCCAAAAATTATTATCCACTGCGTCTTTTCCTTCGTTGTCATTCCCAGCTTGATAAGCAGAAAGAAAACAAACCCGACGATTAGTCCAACATGTAAGCCTGAAATCGCCAATAAGTGAGCTAAACTCCACCTTTGAAATAAATGAATCATTGTCTTGGAAAGCATTGAATCGTCTCCAAAGACTAATGCAAAAATCCAAGCAGTAGAATCCTTCTTATATGTCTGCGAAATAAAACCTTGCAATAAATCTCTAAAACGATAAAAACGATCCATAAACGAAGCGCCATCACATGAAATAGTATCCAAAGAATCGACAACAATCTGATAAGAAATACCTTTTTTAGCTAAAAATAATTGATGATTGAATTGACCTGGATTCCTACTTGACTTAGGAACGGCAAAACGCCCTGTTAGTTCACATACTGCTCCGTATCGAAGCTTTGTTTTCCAATGCGTAATGTGATCATTAGCTTGTTCTTTTAAAAATGAAACGGTTTCTATTTTTTGATCTAATGAATCGCTATGAAGAACGAAATCAACTTTCTTTTCCGTCCAATTGACTTGACTAACGATCGTACCAGTAAGAGTGAGTATTTCTTCTGGAGATGATGACTGTGGAGGAGTAGAGAGCGTTGGAAGGTACTCGAAGAAAAAAAGGGAGATGATGATGGAAGCAAGTAGCGGAAACCTCCTTAGCCGTTTGCTTCCATATACATAAAAAATCCAACAAATAAATCCAACGTATAGCCAATAATTATTAAAATAAACGGTTAGTGCACTTGATACAGCAGCGAACGCAGCAATATGCCAATAACCTTTCATCAATAGTTACCTTATTCTTCAGATAGCTGAAACAGCTTGTCTGCTTCGTGCTTTAATGCTGTTATATCCGTATCGGAATCTGCCTTTGCTTCTAATTTCGCTAACAACCCTTCTACATATGCTCTTTTTTCTATGTAGTGTGTATCCACTGCTAAATATTCTAACGGAACCTTTTTTGTTTTTACGCCTGCTTCTTTAAATAGTTGAATCGCATATTCATGGTTTTTATAATCCTCCGCATAATATACGGTCTTAATGCCACCTTGAATAATTTGCTTACAGCATTGCAAGCATGGAAAATGCGTTACATACATATCGGCATTTTCAGAAGGAACACCAAATTTCGCGCATTGTAATAATGCATTCGCTTCTGCGTGAATCGTACGGACGCAATGTCCATCAATAACGTAGCATCCATCATCAATACAATGCACACTACCAGAAACACTACCATTATATCCGCCTGCAATAATACGTTTATCGCGAACAATGGTAGCTCCGACCATTAAACGTGTACACGTGCTTCGTAAAGCAAGCAAATGACTTTGTGCCATAAAATATTGATCCCAAGAAATCCTTTCCAAAAAAATCACCTCATATGTATAAAATTTAAAAAACATCATTGAAGCTAGTTTACATGGAATTAATTTAGACAGTCAATGGATGTTTTATGGAATTTGAATGGCATCCTTTATGCTTTCAAGCGTTTTTTCTCCAATTCCAGACACCTCTAGTAAATCCTCTAGCTTTCGAAACTGTCCATGCTCTTCCCGATACTGAATAATTGCTTCTGCCTTTTTTGGACCGATACCATTTAATTGCTCGATTTCCTCTTTTGTTGCTCGATTAATAGCTAATTTATTCCCTGCTTTACTACCGGTAGTTGCGCCGTTATCGCTATCATCAGGAGAACCTAATTCCGGTACGATAATAACCATTTCATCGTTTACTTTTTGCGCTAAATTAATACTAGTTTGATCTGCCTTGTCAGTGAATCCTCCTGCTAAATCGATGACATCCTTTACCCTTGCACTGGAAGTTAGTTCATAGACACCTGGCTTTTGCACATGACCTTTAACATCGATTAATACGGTTACTGATTGCGCGTCTTCCTTCTCTGGATCATTAATGGAGGGAAGATTACTATCTATAGGTTGTTCTGCTAGTTGTGCGTGATCCTCCTTCGTAAGGATAATAAACAGCAGGATTAAAACAATAATAATAATTGGAAACAAGAGTTTCTTACCGATTGAAAGCATTACAAACACATCCTTCTATAAAAGTGGCTTTTAGAGCGTGGATTAAACGTGGAAATGGGAGCTTAGTATGTTCTTCGACAAACATAGATAGATTCCCTGCAATTAAAAAAAGATCGGAAATTTTATATTATCCCGATCTTTTTTCAGCTATAAAAAATAATCTAGCTGCTTTTTCATCTATTTTTTTATTTTCTAATGAAAAATCCGCAGTAATTTGATTAATCTCAAAACCTGCTTGTTGTAGCAAAGCTGTATAAACATCCATTGAATAAGTGCGCTGATAATGCGCTTCATCAAATCGAGTATATTGGCTACCATCTTGCATAAAGAACGTTAAATCATGATACATACTTCCTTTTTCATCACCTTCTGAACAAAACCAAATATATGAGCTTTCTTCATCTATATCAGCAAACGTTTGGTTTACTAAGTTATGTTCAACATGAAATAAGGAATGTACATCAAATAAAAATAATCCCCCAGGCCGCAAAGCTTTTGAAACACGTCCAAATACCTGTTCTAACTCTTCAGTAGTTGTAATGTAATTTACTACATCACAATAGCAAACCGCCACATCAACCATCGTGAATCCATCTAACGCTCGTAAATCCTGATGGACCCAATGAATATCTAAATGCTGGTCGTTTGCTTTTTGCTCCGCAATTGAAAGCATGTCAGCTGAATAATCTACTCCTGTTACAGCATATCCTTTTTGAGCTAAACGAAGTGCTATTTCTCCTGTTCCACAGCCTAGATCAAGAATTGAAGTGACTTTTAATGGAGAACGAGCAATGAATTCTTCTGTAAAAGATACCCAATCGTCATATGGTGCATCCTTCATAAACTGATCATAAATATTGGCCATACGTTCATAAGCCATCGCTTAATCAACCTGACTAATTTCTAGCTGAACTTGGGCTGCATCACCCCAGAGACGCTCTAGATTGTAATAAGACCGTTCATCCTTATGAAATACATGGCATACAATATCTCCAATATCAACGAGCACCCATCTCGCCTCTTCAAATCCCTCTAGTCGTTTTAATGGAATATCCTTTTCCTCCATCGCTTCTTTAATAGATCTTGCGATTGCTTGGACTTGCCGTTCATTATTTCCATGACATATTAAAAAGTAGTCTGCAACTAAGGAGACTCCCTTCATATCCAAGGCGATAATATTTTCTGCTTTTTTATCATCGCAAGCTTCTGCTGCTATATTAAGCATATCCGTAGTTTTCATATAATTAATTACCTCCACTCAATTTGTTTGTTAGGTCATTATATGCATGAAAGGTATCTGGGTAAATTGTATTTTCTTTCCCCATTAAAAATTGAATTGTGTTTCTTGAAACCAACCATGCTGCTTTATCCAAGTTTCTGTTTGCCGTATCCCTAACCTCTTCCAAGCCGGAAAAGCTTCTTCCTGGTTCAATATAGTCTGCGACAAACAATACTTTTTCAAGCGTACTCATGTGAGCCCTGCCTGTTGTATGATAGTATATCGCATCTTTTATCTCAGGATCGATAATCCCGTGCTCTCTTTCGACGAGCAATGATCCTACAGGGCCATGCCAAAGTTCATGATGGTAGTGAAGAAGATCCTTTGGTAAGTACGATGATAAAATCCATTTCTTCATCTCATCTAGATTTCGATACTTTGCATAATCATGAAAGACGGCTGCAATAGCCGCTTTTTCCTCATTTGAGCCATATAGCTTGGCTAGATGAACTGCAGTTTCCATAACGCGTTCTGTATGTTCATAGCGTGCAGAAGTTAAATGCGGCTTTACAATACGCAATGCTTCACTTGTTTCCATACAATCCCCGCTCCTCAATAAAAGAATAAACCGAATGTGGTACCAAATAACGAATCGATTGTTTTTCGCTTAGCCTATGACGAATCATCGTTGAAGATATCGGAATAAAAGGAACATCAACTGTTTTGATTGGATATTTACTTTCAAGCGGATATCCTTCTCGCTGCACTCCTATGAAGGTAACACTCGCCAATAACTCATCTATTTGATACCAATTCGGTAAATAGGCAACCATGTCTGCACCAATAATAAAATAGAATTGATTCTCTGGGAATTGTAATTGCAATGCTTTAACCGTATCAATTGTATAGGACGTTCCCTTTCGATTCACTTCGATGTCATTTATTTTAAATGCTTCATTCTCATGAATCGCCATTTCAACCATCGCAACTCTTTCCTCAGCAGTTGCATTCGCTTTCGATTTATGTGGTGGCTCACTCGCGGGAATAAACCATACCTCGTCTAATTCCATGGTGTCTTTTACGGTTTCCGCAATTATTAAATGCCCCATATGAGGTGGATCAAATGTCCCCCCTAAAATCCCAATTCGCTTCTTCATCACATATTCTCCTTCATGAAAGCTTTTTAGCAATTCATGGTCACGGTAAATTAATATGCTTATTTTCTATTGATTCCTTGTATAAAACAATATTATTTCCAATTACTTGAACAATTTCGGCTCCAGTTCCTTCTTGAAGTTGTGCTGCTACACTTTCTTTATCTTCAAGGCAATTTTGTAAAATGCTCACTTTAATGAGCTCTCTCTTTTCAAGCGCCTCGTTTATTTGTTCGACCATATTTTCATTCACACCTATTTTACCAACCTGAAAAATGGGTTTTAAATGATGTGCTTCTGCACGTAAAAATCGTTTTTGTTTTCCTGTTAACATTCTTATCTTCCTTCCAATTTTAGCTTTAGTTGCTTGCTCATGTTATCGAGTGCAACAGATTTTCTTGTCCAAATTTGAAATGCTAGTTGTGCTTGGGTTAAAAGCATCATATGTCCTAAATGGATATGCGCGCCTTTATCTATTGCCTGTTGTAAAAAATTCGTTAGCAATGGTTGATAAACTATATCACTTACAATCGCCGTACTTTTTAGATGGTTCAATTGTATGGGAGAGGCTTGTTCATTTGGCTTCATGCCGACTGATGTTGTTTGAATTATAATATCATAATCAGCTAACCGATCTTCCGCTTCTTTTATCGTCAAAACCGAAGTAGATGTTTTACCTTTGTTTAATTTCGCAATTTCATTTGCCCGTTTTATCGTACGATTCGCAATATCCACTTGACTAAATCCTTCTGATAAAAGCGCATAATAAATTCCTCGCGCTGCGCCTCCTGCACCAACAACTAGAATCCGCTTCTGTTTATTTTGTGCAAGCTCTGGATAATTAGCAATTAATGCTGAAACATATCCTTTACCATCCGTATTGTAGCCGATCCATTGTCCATTTCTTAAGACAACGGTGTTAACTGCACCAATTTCTTGTGCATCTTGATCAATATCATCTAAATAAGGAATGATGCTTTGCTTGTACGGAACAGTTACATTAAAGCCATGCAAAAGCTTCTGCTCTTTTAGACGAGAAATTTCCACGCCAAAATCAGTATGAGGGTGTATTTCTATCCGTTTATAGCTTCCTTCCAACCCTGCTTGTTGCAAAAATTGCTGATGAATCCACGGCGACATAGAATGCTGGATTGGAAAGCCTATTAAACCTAATTGAAATGACATGATATTCCCCCTATAGCAATGCTTTTCTTACGGATACTGATACTCCTTTAGGACTGTGCGCATTTACACTCGCTTTACCTGATACCGTAATCCACCCTAGTCCTGGAAAAACAATATCTGTCTTTTCACCGTTCATACGAAACGAACTTGATGACAATGGTGGTAATATTTCTAACGTTTTCGTATCCGGTGGAGAGAGCAGTTCGTCCCCGAGATGATTAGCATAAAGCTCTTCGGCATTTTCTAGTTTGGTACGATGGATTTGTAGGCTATTTGCAAAATAACAAACAAAAGATTGTCTATCTCCCTTTAGAAAGTCAAAACGCGCTAACCCTCCAAAGAACAATGTTTGTCCTTCATTTAACTGGTATACTCTCGGTTTTATTTCTTTAATTGGCGTTATCACCTTTAAATCATGCTCTGACACATAATGGGCCATTTGTTTATGATTCACAATTCCCGGAGTATCAATTAATACAGATTTGTCATCTAATGGGATTTCAATAAAGCCTAACGTTGTCCCTGGGAAATAAGAGGTTGTGATAACATCACTTTCACCGATAGTTTGTTTTATGAGGCGGTTAATAAATGTAGACTTTCCAACATTCGTTGTTCCAACCACATATACATCCTGTTTTTCTCGAAGCTTTTCTATTTCTTCTTTAAGTTCTTCAATTCCATGCCCTTTTTTGGAGGAAATAAGAAAAACATTCTCAACACGAATGCCTGCATCCTTTGCACTTTTGCGGAGCCATTGGATTACTTTGTTTTGATTTGTAGACTTCGGAAGTAAATCTACCTTATTCCCAACTAAAATAATCGGATTGTTGCCAACTATTCTAGGTAAGCTGTCAATTAAGCTTCCGTTTACATCAAAGATATCAATGATATGTACGATAAGTCCATGATTGTTTCGAATACTACTAACCATATTCAAAAAATCATCATCAGTTATTTGAACATCTTGTATTTCATTATAATGCTTTAACCGGAAACAACGCTTACACAATATGTTTTCCTTTTCTAAGGACGACTTCGGCGTATAGCCTACTTTATTTGGATCTGCAGTTTGAATTTCTGCTCCACATCCAATGCAATATACGTTATCCAATCTTATTCCTCCCACGTAATCTTTCCTTTTTTTCGCATATAGTCCATGATACGTCGTTCAATTTTTCGATTTACACGCGTTAGCATTCCATCTGTTTGCACAATGGGGACAACAAGAATCGTATAAAAACCCGCTAGGTTACCACCAAGAACATCGGTTAATAACTGGTCACCAACAACTACAATTTCCTCTTTTTTCATTCCCATTTCTTTAGCAGCAGTAACAAATGCTCGACGCAATGGTTTCCTGGCACTGAATACATATGGTGTATCTAATGGTTCTGCAAAAATCTTAACACGGTCCTGGTTATTATTGGAGATGATCATAACAGATATTCCATGATCCTTTAATAATTTAAACCATTGTACTACTTCTGATGTTGCATCACGTACATCCCAAGCAACAAGCGTATTGTCTAAATCCGTTATGACCCCTTTTATTCCTTTCTCCTTTAAGGAAGCAGGGTCAATATCAAAAATACTTTTCACATGTTCATTTGGTAGAAATTTATTTAGCAATTCATACACCTCATTTTTATCATTCCATACGAATTTAGCATCTATTCGAATTAAACCGTTACAGATGTTTATTTTAAATTAGTAATGGCAATTATACATTATAACATCATCCTAATCGGATACTACCCTTTTAGCATTATAAAACAAAATTCACTAGCCAATCAAAAAATTTCTCGTATGAAAGAAGGGTATAGTTTTTTGACTTGATTAGGAGAATTATGTAAAAATGTAAATCACGTGTTAAAAACGTTCGACAAATTCCCTCATTATTCGAATTGTGGATAACTATATCAACATTATCCACACTGTTATATCAAGGCTTTAATAGCGCAAACCTTTAGATATACACAAGTTATCTACAATCGCATGTAGATAACTGACGTCTTGTCCCGATACGAGAATCGTGTTAAATTATTATTAGCTTTACGAAATATATCGATTCTATCATTGTTTACGATTTTAATAGGAGGGCTGCATTTATGAAGCATTTGTCGGACGAATTATTAATTGAATCATACCATAAAGCAAATGAGCTACATTTAAGCCCTGATTTTATTGCGCTTATAATAGAAGAAATTAATAGAAGATGTATTACACATAAAATTACTTGTAACACGAAGTATGAGTCGTTTACAAGATAAAAACAAATACTCCACTATAAGAAATATCTTCCAGCAACTCTTGTCGTTTTTGTGAATGATGGGGGTTTTTTATTTTTCCGCCAATTATATTATGATAAGCTTATATTTAACTGTTTTTTTAGCAAATATTTTCCTCGCAAGCTTTTCCTTTATTTTAATGGTTTTTCATAGGATTAAAGTATATAATTTTAGAAGAAGTTGTTCCCTTGTTGCAACCACATAAGACCTTCATTTTCATTTAGCTTGCGATCTGAATGAACTGCTATGTCATTTTCAACTATAAGGAGGATTTTCAATAGATGATTTTCGCAGTACTCTTACCATTTATCTTTGCTTTTTTTATTCCATTTTTAAGTAAAATAAAGCATCGAATACATACAGGTATTTTTGTGTTACTTATCCCTTTAAGTATATTTATTTATTTTGTTCGATTTGTTGGAACGAACTTTTCCCCAACTCGGCAAACTTATAATTGGATTCCATCATTAGGAATTAATTTTGACTTCTACTTAGATGGATTGAGTTTATTGTTTGTACTACTAATTACTGGAATTGGAAGTCTTGTTGTTTTATATTCCATTTATTACTTAGACCGCAGCGAACGGTTAGGACACTTCTATGTCTATTTATTAATGTTTATGACCGCTATGCTAGGGGTTGTCTTATCAGATAATGTGTTTGTGCTTTACACCTTTTGGGAATTAACATCCATTTCGTCATTCTTATTAATTGGATACTGGCATTTTAAAGAGCGCTCTAGATATGGTGCTTTAAAATCGATGCTAATTACCGTATTCGGTGGCTTAAGTATGCTTGGTGGCTTTGTGCTTCTGTCGATTGTAACGAAAACAACAAGTATTCAAGGGATGATTGAACAAGCTGATTTAGTTTTAAACAGTAACTATCTTCCTTTAATTCTCATTTTTATTTTGTTAGGCGCTTTTACAAAGTCCGCTCAGTTTCCATTTCATATTTGGCTTCCTGATGCAATGGAAGCTCCGACTCCTGTTAGTGCTTATTTGCATTCAGCAACAATGGTCAAGGCAGGCTTATTTTTAATCGCGCGTTTTTCCCCATTGTTCCATACATATGAATGGTTTTATATCATTGTAAGTACGGTCGGTATTATTACGCTTTGCTGGGGATCCTATATGGCTGTTCGACAAACAGATTTAAAAGCGATATTAGCTTTCTCTACAATCAGTCAGCTCGGAATGATTATGGCAATGCTCGGCTTTGGAACAAAAATTGCTATTTTTGCGGCCGTATTTCATATTTTAAACCATGCCACGTTTAAAGGAAGCTTATTTATGGTAGCCGGGATTATTGACCATGAAACAGGCACGAGAGATATTCGTAAGCTAGGTGGTTTATTAACATTGATGCCAATCACGGCTACGTTAGCCATTTTTGGAACATTTTCAATGGCCGGTGTACCATTACCGTTTTTAAATGGTTTTTATAGTAAAGAATTATTTTTTGACGCAACAGTAAAACTACCAGATGGCGGAGCTGGTATTGCTAGCCTTTTAACTGCTAGCATTCCATATCTAGCTGTGTTTGGAAGTATCTTCACATTTGTATATTCGATGTATTTCTTTTTTGGAGTTTTTACAGGCCCACAAAAATTGGCGCTACTTCCGAAAAAGCCGCATGAAGCTCCATTTGGGATGTTAATGTCACCAATGCTTCTTATTGCAGGAGTTGTTATAATTGGCCTATTCCCGAATAGCTTTAATGCATCATTTTTGCTTCATGCTGCAACGGCAGTAAATCCAAGTAGTGAATTTGTTGACGTCTATTTTTGGCACGGATTTATTACACCATTTAAAATGTCATTAATTGTTGTTGGTGTTGGTCTTGCCCTATTTCTCACACGACGGTACTGGAAAAATATATACAACTTCTTCCCTGGCAAATTAAGCTTTAACAACCTATACGATGGCCTGTTAGAAAAGGTAGATCAATACACTGCAACGGTCACGAACTTCTATATGAATGGTTCATTAAAAAATTATGTGGCCATCATTATTGGAACAATATTCATTGTTACACTAAGCTTTATGTTTATAACAGATGGCTTTACAATAAGTAATGATAATTTAGCTGATGTGACAGGTATTGAGCTTGCAGTTGTGTTTATTATCGCGATTGCTGCGATTGCTACGATCTTTACAAACCATAAGCTCGCGATCATATTAATAACAGGTGTCGTTGGTTATGGCGTAGCGATTTTGTTTGTTATATATCGCGCACCAGACCTTGCCTTAACGCAGCTCGTTATTGAAACAGTTTCGGTAGTCTTATTTTTACTGAGCTTTTATCATTTTCCAAAGCTACAAAAACGGGAGGAATCGATTGCTTCTAAATGGATGAATGCTACCCTTTCCATTGGCTTTGGTGCTTTAATAATTCTAGTTGGTATTTCTGCGCATAGTAGTAGCTGGTTTAGCTCGATTTCAGATTACTTTATTGAAACCTCTTATTCGCTTGGTGGTGGAGATAACATCGTAAATGTTATTCTCGTCGACATGCGTGGATTAGATACGCTATTTGAAATTACGGTATTAGGAATTGCGGCACTTGCGATTTTCAGCCTCATTAAATTACGTGATAAGGAGGCGAAATAAATGGAGTTTATTGTCATTGTACTTGCCGGTATTTTATTTGCTACCGCCATTTATAACTTATTACAAAAGCAAATGCTGCGTATTATTATCGGAACAGTGCTTCTATCACATGGAGCGCATCTGATGATCTTAACTATGGGAAAATTAAAGCGTGGGAAGCCACCGATTTTAGAGGAAGGTGTTGCTAACTACACCGATCCTTTGCCACAGGCATTGATCTTAACCTCTATCGTCATTAGCTTCGGAATAACAAGTCTCTTACTTGTTTTAGCATACCGAACTGCAAAAACGAATAACACAGATAATATGGAACAATTAAGGGGTGAAACAAATGAGTAATTTAGCAGTGCTACCAATTATCATCCCGTTAATCGCAGGAATTCTGCTTGCATTTACGAATACGAATGTACGTTTATCTCGTGCATTAACACAAATCTTAACGGTTGTAAACTTAGGTGTTGTCTCCTTTATTGCATGGAAGGTGTTTCAGGATGGAACGATTGTGCTTGAAACTGGAGATTGGATTGCACCATACGGCATCGTACTTGTTGCTGACTCGTTAGCAATTACACTCGTTCTAACAACTAATATCATCGCAACCGCTGCGGTGTTCTATGCACCACACTCCCTTTCGATTGAAAAGGAAAAACATTATTTTTATCCTTTTTATTTCTTTCTTATTACGGGAGTATCAGGAGCATTTTTAACAGGAGATTTATTTAATCTATTTGTATTCTATGAGGTCTTATTGATGGCTTCTTACGCACTTATTGTCCTTGGTGGAAACAAGGTTCAGCTTCGAGAATCGATAAAATATGTACTAATTAATTTATTCTCGTCTGTTTTATTTGTAACCGCCATCGCGTTTCTATACGGTGTTGTAGGTACAGTCAATATGGCTCAAATAGCTGAACGTGTGCAGGAAGTAGAGCAATTTGGTATTTTAACAACTATTGCTATTCTGTTGTTTTTCGTGTTTGGTACGAAAGCTGCTCTCTTTCCACTTTATTACTGGATGCCAAAGTCTTATATCGTACCAAATCCAGTCATATCTGCATTATTTGGTGCATTACTTACGAAGGTTGGAATCTATTCGATCCTACGAGTGTTTTCGTTAATCTTCGTCCATAAAATAGATTTAACACATGAAACCTTTATTTGGATTGCAGGACTAACGATGATCTTCGGTGTTATTGGTGCCCTATCCACAAATAACATCAAGCTAATTATCGCCTATAATATCATTCCAGCTATCGGATTTATTATGATGGGAATTGGTACTTTCAATCAAGCTGGTTTAAGTGGATCCGTCTATTATCTAGTGCATGATATGATTATTAAAACAGCATTATTCTTGCTTGTAGGCGTAATCGCATATGTTGCCGGTACTTCTGATTTACGGAAGATGGGTGGACTCATTCACCATTATCCAGTATTAGGTTGGCTTTTATTTATTTCGGCATTTGTATTAGCTGGGATCCCTCCTTTTAGTGGGTTTATTGGGAAGTTACTCCTTTTAAAAGGAGCGCTTCAAGGAGATCATATTTTCATTGTGATTATTGCATTGCTATCAAGTCTGCTCATCCTTTACTCTGTCATGAAAATATTTATAAGAGGCTTTTGGGGTGAAGAAAATCCACTGGTAGAGAAAAGAACGACAAAAGGTTTTATCGCACCAATTGTGTTTCTACTTCTCTTCTCAATCTTTATCGGAATTGGTGCAGAATTCATCTATCCGGCTATCGATTCAGTTGCAGTTTATTTGCTCGATCCGGAAATTTACATCGATTCTGTATTAAAGGAGTAATGGATGATGACTTTTCAAATTGTAATTAACCTTATTATTGCATTCATGTGGATGTTCTTGAGTGAATCTTATTCTTTTGCAAGCTTTGTTGCAGGATATTTATGTGGGATATTTCTTTTATTCCTATTACGAAGATTTATTCCTGGCCGATTTTATATGCATCGTGTTTTGAGTATATTGAAGCTGATTCTGTTGTTTATTAAAGAATTGCTTCTATCCAATATCGAGATCGTTAAATTAGTTTATACACCAAAGCCTGAAATTGAGCCTGGTATATTTGCCCTTCCAACAGATTTAAAAACAGACTGGGAAATAAACCTACTAGCGAACCTAATAACATTAACACCAGGTACCCTATCGGTTGCTATCTCACGAGATCATTCAACCATTTTTATCCATGCGATGGATATAGACGATATTGAGGAATCCATTCAATCGATTAAAAATACGTTCGAAAAAGCAATTATGGAGGTGACAAGATGACTTCTATTTTAGCAACAACTGAACAAATCATCGACATCACATTGTTCATTTGTTTTTTTGGTATCTCCTTATCGTTAGTTTTGTTGGTTTATCGCATTATTGTTGGACCAACGAATGCAGATAGAGCAGTGGCACTTGATACAATTGGCATTAATTTGATGGCAGTTGCAGCCCTTATGGCAATCTACTTATTAACTACGAAATTAAATGATGTTATCTTGTTAATAGGAATTCTAGCTTTTCTCGGGACGGTAGCAATCGCAAAATACTTAGAAAAGGGTGTTATTATTGATCGAGACATTGATTAACATTGTTGTTAATATCATTATAAGCTTAAGTTTACTGCTCGGAACCTTTTTCATTTTATCTAGCTCATTAGGTATTGTCCGATTTCCCGACATTTATACTCGATTACATGCTGCTACGAAAGCATCTACACTAGGATTAGCAGGAATATTAATTGGGGCCTTCCTATTTTTATATGTTGAGCATTCTATTGTGAGCGGCAAGCTATTGCTTGCATTGATCTTTATCCTTATCACCGCTCCTGTCGCTGGTCATATGATATCACGTGCTGCGCATCACGCTGGTGTAAAGCCGCTATTGAAAAATCGCGATGATGCCTATGAAAATGCAATAAAACGAAATCAATAAAAAGCGAAGTGACTATCTTTAGTCACTTCGTTTTTTCATGCATGTAGGATTCCACTCGTACACTTTTAATGGACAGACACAAAACCTCTTCACGGCACATATGGTGATATATAGGCTTTTGCCCAGCCGACCATTATAGGAGGTGGATATGTTTGTCTGGAATTCTTAGTGCCCTCGCCTTACTCATTAAAGAAGCGCTCGTTTTCGTTTCGTATGTTAAAAACCACGCCTTTCCACAACCTCTCTCCTCTGAGGATGAAGCGAAATACATTAAAGAAATGCAAGAAGGCAGTGAAACAGCACGAAATAAATTGATTGAGCACAATTTAAGGTTGGTTGCCCATATTGTAAAAAAGTTTGAAAATACAGGAGAAGAAATGGAAGATTTAATTTCCATTGGCACGATCGGATTAATTAAAGGAATTGAAAGCTATTCCGTTGGAAAAGGTACAAAGCTCGCCACCTATGCTGCACGCTGTGTGGAAAATGAAATTCTGATGCATTTAAGAGCATTAAAAAAGGTAAAAAAAGATGTTTCCTTACATGATCCAATTGGGCAGGATAAGGAAGGGAATGAAATAAGTCTTATCGATATTTTAGAGGCGGAAAATGAAGACGTTATTGACTTTATCCAATTAAATTTGGAAATTGAAAAAATGCAAGACTATTTTACTGTCCTTGATAGCCGGGAACGTGAAGTCATCATATATCGCTATGGGTTGAATGACTACCAGCAAATGACCCAGCGTGAAATAGCAAAAAAATTAAACATATCGAGAAGCTATGTCTCTCGTATCGAGAAGCGAGCTTTGATGAAAGTGTTCCATGAATATTTTCGAAATGAAAGAAAAGAACATAAAAGAAAATAAGTAAAAACGAGCATCTTACAAATGGTAAGAGCTCGTTTTTCATATGTTTTTTCTTTATATCTTTTAACGCATTTCATCTAACAAACCTATTCAGTTATTTTCTTTAACAACGTCATGATAAGAATCGCTGCATTTTTAGCCGCTTTTCCAAGAAATTCATCAAAGGATAACGCAGATTCTTTTCCAGCAATATCAGATAGTGCGCGAATAACAACAAAAGGCTTGTTATATTGAAGACAAACCTGGGCAATCGCAGCAGCCTCCATTTCCGCCGCAATCATTTCTGGAAAGTTGGCTCGAGCGATTGCTACTTGCTCTGGATCGTTCATAAACGTATCTGCACTACCTATTAATCCTTTCATCGCATTTACATCTATTTGGTTAACTGCCTTGATTGCCTGCTCTACTAAGAAGCTATCTGCTTGATAAAAAGCTGGCATACCTGGTACTTGTCCAATCTTATAGTCGAATGCCGTTACATCCACATCATGATGTACAACATGAGAGGAAATGACGATATCTCCTACCTCCAGCTGTTCTGCAAATCCCCCAGCTGAACCCGTGTTAATAACATGAGAAGGCGCATAACGTTCATGCATAATCGTTGTAGCCATTGCTGCATTCACTTTACCAATTCCTGATTTCAATAGAACAACTTCTTTGTTCTCCAGCGTTCCTGTTAAAAATAAACAATTTGCTATTTTTTCTTCCACTTTATTTGTCATATTTTTCGCAAGTAATGCTATTTCTTCATCCATTGCACCAATAATTCCAATTGTCATCTTGTTTCCTCCTAGAAGCTCCATTCATCTTTCTGACCTTAAGTTTTATCGTTTTCCTTTAATACTTCCACTTTAGTAGGCTGCCACCCTTGGCCATCCACCCATGAAATATACACACGATAAAACTGACTATTTGTTGCATCTGAAACAGTGGCAATTGCTTTTTGATCTCCACCATTTTCAATCCAAATCGTATGCATTTCTTCTTCACTTATCTCAGTAGCGATACTGGCAGCCTTCTCCATTTCCTTCCAATCGAGTGAATCAGTTTCAAATACTGTCGTATGTGGACCTTCTTGTTCTGTTCCGATTGGCTCCCAATCCGCAACATACGCTTCTATTACATTATCATCAGATGGTTCCACTTGTTCTTTTTCAACGTTTTGATTAGCGGCATTTTGTTCGCTCGTTTCATCTGTTTCGTTGTCACCATCACTTTGGTCTGTATTCGCTTGTTCACTTTCTGATTCATCTTTATTTGTTTGTTCCTCATCCGTTATTTTAATATCAGCAGACTTATTCTCTTCTGAATTTTTTTCTGCTTCGTCTTCTCCTCCACCAAAAAGCCATATTCCGATTAACACAACGACAAGAATAGCACCAGTAGACATCAATATTGAAATTGATTTTGTATTTTTTCTACGCTTTTCATACTTATTTACTCTACTATACTTTTCATAATCATTCACCATCATACCCTCCTCTATCTATACTCTATTATAGTATCATATTTGTTATGCCTCATCGATTAAGGATAAATTAAAATTTTATATCAAAAAACACAATCATAGATGCTTTCTATAATCGTGTTTGAAGGGTGTAGCTCCCAAATTAAAATGTACGCACATAAAGGAGCTCGATCTGTGTCTATCAGTGTATGGCGTATATGCATTAGATGTATCAAATAAAATACGAGAATCCCAACAAAATGAAAAAGAATTTTCCAATGCTTCCCTTTATTTATCTAACGCTTTTATTTCATCATCTAGCTTTTTTAATTGTTTTTCCTTTTCTTCTTTCGTCAGTTCTTTATTCGCTTTTACGAGTTCGATTTCTTTTTGAAGCACTGCGATTTGAAGCCCTTTATCCCTTAATTGCTTGGCAAGCTTCTTGGCTTCATTTATCCTTTCTACTTGCAGGAAACTTTGCGCGGCAAGAAGCTTTGCTCGGTTATTATCGGAAAGGGTTGGAAATAAAGCAAGTACACGGTCATAATCATTTTTAAGCCACGCTTGCTCGATAAGGACAGCTTCCTTGTCCGACTTCATCATTAAAATAGCATCATTTGCTTGCTTATTATTATATTCCACTAGCTTTTGAACAATTAACTCATGTTGTTCTGGAGAGATATCAGAAGCTTTTAATAAATGCTCAATCGTATTTGAACGAAAGTATAAATCCGTAAGCGTCTCTTGCACTGCTTTGTTTGGTGAAACAACTTGTTCAAAAACATCTATCGCTTGCGCCTCTTTTCCTTTCCATGCGAAACGATAGCCATCAGCAATAAGTTTTCCTTCATCTATTTGTTGCTGCATGCGTTCCTTTTCTTGCTCGAATGCTACTTGATGTTGATCATAGTCCAACTGTAAAGTGGCTGTTGCTTTACTTTGCGGAACCACTTGAAAAACATAGAGTAATAGCATTCCACATAATATTCCAATCAAAATAGCGGATAAAGCCGATAGTTTCTTTTTCCTTTTTGAAATATTTTGATAATCCGCATGTTTGCTTAGGTGAAATTTATTCTTATCACGAACAATTGGCACTAGGTCTTGAATGATAGAAGCTGCTTGAATATCTTTTATCACTGGATATTTAAACGATAGTTTATATAAATCGACGTGCTGCAATTCTTCAAAGCTCTTATTTGAGTAAAGAAAGTATAAAAGGTATTTTATTTCTTCTAATAACCCTTCTTCAGAAGCTGCTTGTGGCGGTAAAACAGAGCGGATTCCACGGTGCGCAAATTTCACTTTCCCTTCTTCATTCACATAAATATTGTTCGGGTGCAGCAATAGTGTATATTGTGAGCCAATAAATTTTTCACATTGGATTAAATTCGCAGCAATTTTGTTGCGAAGCTTATCCGAAAGCTCATTTAGGTCATTTAAATGCTGATAACCTTCTACTCGCTTATAATGTAGACGAACGAATTTCTCATCTACAGAATAATGATGACACTCGAAAAACAAGGAATCGCTTCGCTTCAATTCCTCTAATTGCTCCGGCTCCAATAAATTCGTCATTGCTTTAGGAATTTCATATAATATCGTATCCTTTGTTTCTGATATCGTTCCATATGGTAACGCATATTTATTAGGCATCTTATCTCCCCTTCCAACTTGACCTGCAACCTTTTTAATAAAAATCATTCGCATTATAGAATAAAGCTAATAATAAAGTAGCCTATCATCACAATGGAAAGAATAAGCACTAATAAATAGCTGTGCTTTTGCCATCGGCCCTGTTGGGATATTCTTTTATCCCATTCTTCCCTTGCCTTTAAAAGAAGTACTTTCGCTTCTCTCGCATCCTGTAATCGATCATCTGGATTTAACGCGGTCAGATTTTCCACACATTTTACAAGACTATGGGGAAGCCGCTTATGATAATTTCCAATCGGTTGTTGTGCGACATAGACGTATTTCCCATTCGATATTAAATAATATAAAAGTGCTCCTAAAGAAAATAGATCTGTGCGATGATCGGTTTGTTTTTTTTCAAATTGTTCTGGTGCAGCAAATCCTACCGTTCCGATGCGAACTGTATCCGCAATTCGTCGTTCATTAAATTTTCTCGCTATACCGAAATCAATTAATGTGATCGATCCATCATCCTTGACAATGACATTTCCAGGCTTTAAATCTCGATATATAATAGGTGATTCTCGTGTATGTAAATAATGGAGCACATCACAAAGCTGGATACCGATATGTATTATTTGCTCTAATTCTAATTGGTCGGCTTCCGATTCAATATAATGCGTTAATACGTTACCTGGAACATATTCCATAACTAAAAAAAAGTAAGCCTCCGTTTGGAAAAAGTCAACGATGGCAGGGAGGTTCGCGTGATGTAACTCACTTAATAGCTTTGTTTCATCCACTAATTTTCGTGCGAGTTGGTTTTCCATGTTGGAAACCTTTACCGCCCATTTCTGAGCTGGGTTATTTATTTCCTCAACAAGATACACTTCTGACATCCCACCAGAAGCAATGTGTTTTAAAACAATATATTTGTCATTTAATCGATCCTGCTCATTAATTTGAATTCCATGTTTATTCATCGTTTTCTCCCCGCCACGCTTACTACTAGTTCAAAAATGAAAAAAGTGACTGCTTTTTCTTTTCAAAAGTCTTGTCCACATAAAGATGGCGAATAAGCATTAATGTAATATTGTCCTGTGCATGTGAAAAATTAGAAAAGTTTATTAAATAATCACACATTGCTTGCAGATTGGCATATTCCTTTTCTAAGTTCATTAGCATATTTTTTATTTCTTCCTGCTCAAATAACGAATGAAATCCATCACTGCATACTAAGAACAAGTCACTTGATTGATAATCGCCAATAAAGCTATACGGATTTATTGATGATTCAATACCAAGACATTGCAGGAGAACATTTCGTTTCGGATGCTGAAATGCTTCATCCTCGGATAAATTACCTAAGTGAATCTGTTCTTCCACCCACGTATGATCAACCGTAAGCTGTCTTAGCTCTGGATTTGTTTCCAATAGCTCGGTATGCAGTGGATCGTGCTTGTCCATAAGCTCGCTATTCTCCATTCGTTGAAAATATTGTTGCAGACCAAACGTCCAGCCCTTCATTTGATAGATTCGGCTGTCCCCGATATGCACAACACCATATTTTCCTTTATATAAGACGAGTATAGAGACGGTTGTTCCCATCTTTTTTCCAAGATGCTCACTTGTAGCTATAATCATCTTATTAATTTGTAGTAATTCCTTTTCTGCATCTTTTACAATACGCTCTAACGCATGTTTCCTTTTTAGTAGCTTTGGTACCTTTCTATCCCACCATTTCTCCAACACATGGATGGCGATTTGACTCGCCTTTTCTCCTATCTCATACCCACCCATTCCATCTGCTACGACAAAAACGGCTGCTTCATTCCCTTTCGAATCGGTAGAAATACGAGAGAAAAAAGCATCTTCATTTTTCTCTTTTTTTGTACCTTTATGCGTTGCGATTCCTGTTTGCCAGTTTGTATTCATTCATTTTTACTCCAATTAAAAGTGTATGTTGCTTTTCCTAACGTAAATTCGTCATTTTCATTTAGTGCATATACTTTAAAAGGTACCATCGCATTTCCATTAATCGTAGAACCATTTTTAGATCCTAAATCTTTTAAACCATAGCTCATTGAATCAATCTTAATAATCTCCGCATGGACTCTTGATACACCTAGTGCATCCTCTACATAATTCACAGTATCTTTATTACGACCAATTAAAAAATTCGTTGCATTGATTTTAATTTGACTTGGTTCCTCATTTTCCGATGTTCGAGTTAACAAAGGCATATGGTCATGGACAGGTTCTTCTTGTGCTATCCGCATATTTTCTTCTAGTAAAACCGTATCATCTGCATCTTCTTCTAATAATGTCGTATCCATATTACCTGCTGCCACTGTTTGATGTGCTTTAAATGCAGCATGATTTACACGCAATGATTGCTTATCTTGCTCTATTTGCTCTCCACCATATGGCTGATTAATAGGCGGTTTGGGACGTTGAACAGGAGTAGCATGATCCTGACGTACCGGTCGCTTCTGATGTGGTATCGCTTTATCTTGCTCATTTTCATCTGTTTCCACAGCTGGTATTGGCTTCACTCCAGGACGCCATATTTTCCAATATACGTAAACAAGAATTAATACAAGTGCACTTAATCCACTACTTACTGTGAACATAGTAGAAGTAGAACGTATCTCATACAGCTTCCAAATTATTGCAATGGCAAGCATCGTTGCTGCAAATAAATATACCTTTGAACGCGAAGAAAGCGGAGGAAGTTTAGCTTTCTTTTTTTGTGCCGTATTGAATTCCTCCTGCACTTTCGTATCTGATTTCACTTCCCTCTCCACTTGATGATTGTTGTTTGGGATATTTCTTGATTGGTTAACGGCTTGCTCTTGCATCGTTACAGACTGTGCCCCATAACCAAAGCTAGTTTCCGCGTTGAATCCATTCACATTAGATCGTAATGAAATTAATTCGAGCAATAGCTTCTTTAACCCACCTAAACTAAAGGATGGATTTTTTATATAACTTAAAATACTTTTAAATTCGTTGCCTTGCAGTCCTTCTACTTCTCCAGCGATATCGGTTAATAATTTTTTCATATCGTCATTTATAGAAGTCTCTTTCGTTACACCTTTTATCGGGAGGTACACAAGCGATATATCTTCCGCTTGGCTTCCGATATAAATAAAATCTGTATCTAAAATAAAGTTATCCTGGTTCAGCATGTAAGCACCACAGTTTTCTAGCGTTTTGATAAGCGTTAAGAACACGTGATAATAGTCGTTCATGGAAGCGCCAGAACTACGGAAATAGGAAAGAATTCTTTGCTTGGAAGTAATATCATAATGGAGTTTTGTCGTCATATTCATATTTTCAATGGATAATGGTAAAAAATGTGGGATATTGTTTGACTGCATCATTTTTAACTGCACCGTATTTATATGGACTGGTGTGAGCGATTTCTGACCACATTCAGTAAAAACAATGCTGTGTCCGTTTTGATACTTTAGCTCATATGTCAAATTATAAATTGAACCCATGTTTCATCCTCCTTCATGCTAGCTCTTCTTCATCTTCACACTGCCCAAAAAGAATAGTAATAGGTGATTGCAACTGCCGGAAGCACTGCATACATAAATGGAAATCTGGTGCTTTTCGTCGTTTTAAATTCTTCTAACCCTTGTAAATCCTTCGATAGAATAGAACCTATGATATGAAAAAAAGCACTCGTTAATTTTTGTAAAAATGTTTTCGTGAATAGTAAAATAACAATGGCAATAAGACCTGCTACAATGATGGAGTACATCATCATATAAAGAACGAGTTGCACACCTACTATTGCCCCTATTGCAGCAAATAATTTAACATCCCCAGCTCCAATTGCTTTAAATAGATAAAGAAGCATAAAAATAGCACCAGCGACAAGTAAGCCGAAAAAAGAAAAAATCAATCCATCCAATCCGTTTGTTACGAGATGGTATAAGATTCCTACAAGCATCCCGCTTAATGAAAGCCAGTTAGGGATTTTATGGTGCTTGATATCGATTAGAAATGCAATGATTAAAAACACGAACAATAAATAATCTTGAACCTGGAGCATTAGATTCCTCCGTTCATTAGTAACTAATTTTTACTGGTTAAGAGCCATTCCATAATCGTTCATAGGATGTCTTCTTTAGGAGAATTGTCTTTTCAACGAATGGAACAGATAAATCAAATTTATATTGAACATTTATTTCAAGGAATTTCCCACTTCCTCCAACTAGTCCCGGAAGTTCAACTTTCGTAACCTTTACATTTTCGGGATTGAAGAAATTCCAATTTCCTGTTGCCTGCTTAAACTTTTCCTGCATAATTGGATCTAGTTTGCTTGGTGCCAAGCTTTCGAAGTAATTTTCGATTGATGTACTAATATCAATCCCGTAAAACTTCATACCTTCATTCGCCCAATTCATTGCTTCGGAAAGGTTTACATCATGCTCTCTTTCAATTGATTGGATTTTATTATTAATAAAGTCAGTTGCTGTACTTTTTACAACGTCTGCTGGATAAGCATAGGAAACAAGTATTTCACTCGTTTCTGACGCTGCTTTGTATAACGCCATATCAGCTACGGCAAGCCGGATTAGCATGGCAAGAAAAACGATAAATAGCATAAAAAAGGGAAGAACCATTGCAGCTTCTAACGTAATACTGCCATCTTCTTTTCGAAATAAATGTTTCATAATGCTCCCCCTCTCATGTATATCTTTATCGTTATACCTGTTTCTTTGACATACACGTTATTCAACCTCTGAAATAGGAATATTCCAAATCACTTGATTACTTCCACCTGCTGCAACATTCCCTGGATCTTCTCGAAAGTAATACTTATCTGCTTCAAATACTTCAGCAATGAATTGACCTGTTTTTTCTTCTCCTGGTTTTATAACACCTGTAAATTCTTCTATACTTTCAAAAGCTCCTGCACCATCAAGTGAACCAGTTTGTTCTAAATTATCTGTCACTTCCATAGACATGATGATATCTTCAATACTAAGATCCTTTTGACTAGTATTATGGATGGCGATATTTAAAAGAATAAATGCATCTAATTGGCTAGTAACTCCATCTAATTCAGCGCCTTTTAATTCCGCAGTATGCAATGTCATCTCATATGTACCTATTGTTGTGTCAAATGTTCCTGTATCGCCGATTTTTAAATCTAATTGATCTTCTACCTTTGTGTTCTTTTCTCCATCTGAATTGGTGGTTTCATCTTTTTCTTCTTTCTCATGTTGCTTTTGGGAAGTTGCTTGATTTTCATTCGCTTCATCTTCCGTTTCGTTATTACATGCTGTAAGCATTACAACTATAAAAAGTATACAAGCTATCAATCTCAGCATTTTACTCATTAATATCCCGCCTAAATTGTAATAAAGGACTAGTATGTTTACTGAAAATCTTTCATTCTATTATTGGTTTACTTCAGTTCTTCCACAGGAATATTCCAAATCACTTGATTACTTCCACCTGCTGCAACGGTTCCCGGGTTCTCTCGAAAATAATAAATATCTGATTTGTAAACCTGTGCAATAAACTGGCCACCTATTGTTTCGCCAGATTCTATTTTGCCTGAAAATGTTGATACACTTTCAAAAGCCTCCGAAGAATCATGAAAACCAGATTTATCCAAGTCTTTTGTTACATCTAATGAAACAATTACATCTTCTAAAGATAGTGGTTTCTCCCCGATGTTTTTAATTGACATATCCAGTAATAAAAAATCATCTAACTCTGTTTCAATTCCTTCTAATTCAGGACCAACGAGTTCAGCGGATTCGACTGTTACTTCATATATGCCAATTGTAGTATCAAAGGTACCTGTATCGCCAATAGCTAAGTCCAGCTGATCTTCCACTTTAGTCTTCTCTCCATCTGAATTGGTAGTTTCCTCTTTTTCCTCTTTCTCTTGATGTTTATCTCCGTTAGCATCATTTTCATCTACGTCATTGTGCTCTTCGTTACATGCTGCAAGCATTACAGAGACCATAATTACCATGAGCATAATCATCTTTCTCATTTATATTTCCCACCTAACTTTTTTCCCGCCGGGTTATACCAGAGCGGCTCCACCCTTTTCTCGTTCTACTTCACCTCTTCAGCAGGAATGTTCCAGATTACTTGGTTACTGCCTCCCGCTGCCACATTACCAGGGTCTTCTCGAAAATAATATGTTTCTGAGTTATAAACTTCAGCAATGAATTGACCTTTTGCTTCTTCACCTGGATTAATGCTCCCTAAGAATGTGTTCACACTATCGAAAACGTGGGATGAATCATGGGAACCTGATTCATCCAAATCTTCCGTTACTTGTATGGACATCATTACGTCTTCTAAATTAAGTGAGTCATCTGACATGTTTTTAATTGTAAGATCTACCAATATAAAGTTATCTATTTGAGACTCAATGCCCTCAAATTCAGGTCCGACTAATTTCGCCGACTCAATCGTCATCTCATACGTACCTATTGTTGTGTCAAATGTTCCTGTATCGCCGATAACTAAGTCTAGTTGGTCTTCTACTTTAATGTTCTTATTCCCACTTGTCTTAGCTTCTTCTTTCTCTTCACTTTTATTTTTGTCATCTGTTCCTTCTGTTTCCTGTTGCTTTTCCTCATCTAGATTCTGATTTTCATCTTCGTTATTACATGCTATTAAACTTACAGCTAGGAAAAGCATAAAGACAATGAGCGTCACCATCTTTTTCATCCATATTTCCACCTTACATTTATAAAAGTTGGATTTGAGCGGAACTATTTTATAGTTCTGCTGTTATTTTCAATTACTTCACTTCATCAGCAGGCATATTCCAGATTACTTGGTTACTTCCTCCCGCAGCTACATTTCCAGGATCTTCTCGAAAATAATATGTTTCTGAGTTATAAACTTCGGTTATAAATTGACCAGTTCTCTCTTCTCCTGGTTTTATAATACCTGTAAATTCTTCCACACTATCAAATGCATTCGATGAATCAAAAAATCCTGAACCTTCTAAATCATCGGTTACTTCCATGGAAAGCATTATGTCATCCACAGTTATTACCTCATTTGAAATATTTTTTATTCTAATATCTAAGAGGATAAGATTGTCTAATTCAGTTTCAACATCATCTAATTTAGGTCCAACTAGCTTAGCTTTTTCTACTGTCATTTCGTACGTGCCTATTGTTGTATCAAATGTTCCTGTATCACCAATCTTTAAATCTAATTGATCTTCTACTTTTATATTCTTTTTTCCGCTTGTTTCAGTTTCTTCTTTCTCATCACTTTTATTTTGGTCGTCTGCACCTTCTGTTTCCTGTTGCTTTTCTTCTTGTTTTGGATTCTCATTTTCATCATCTGTATTTTTTTCTTCGTTGTTACATGCTACAAGCGTAACGATTACAACCAATACGAGCATCCATAACTTAACTGTCCTTTTCATTGTCAATTCCACCTTCTGTATGTTTTTAATAAGATAAGTTAATTTCTTTTTCGATAAAGAACCGATTACCTTCTACTCTCCCACCAATCGTATTTGTGCTTTCAATTATTTTCATAACACCTGGCAAAAACCATAGCTTCACAGTCGCAGTAGCGTTCGCGGATACATATGTTGAACTTTCGGTTAAATCTGTACTTGTCTCATCATCCAGTACACCCATAAGCCTTTCAAATTTTGCACCTTCTAAATGCGTAAATAGAAAAAGACGTAAGTGATCCCTATAATCCATCTTTGGCATTATTCCTTTTTTTGATAAATTAACAGGGAATAATTTTACTTGTTTACCTTTTATAATATTGTTCATATCTGCTGCGGTTCTTCCAAACGCATACCCCAATGCATATGCCCAAATGAATGGACCAAACCCTTTTGCTTTAGGTTGTAAAAAACCCGCTGCAAGATTGATTGCAAAGCGTACAGCGAAAATTTCTGATAATGCGGCGTAATAATTTGCACCATGTGCGTGTAAGCCATAAATAATATATTCAACCTGATTATTTTCGAATAGATTTGCTTCCACGCCATTCATTGAAAAATCATGGCTCTTAAAACGCATTAAAATGTATTCATTGATGTACACTTCATCTCTTGCATTGATTAACGTATCTCCAATATTTTTGAAAAGCTTATCAACAAAGCCTAACGCTTGGTCCGCAGTATCGTCTCGATCTTCCATCACAAATTCTTCATTATTTGCTTCAATGGCTTCTCCATATTTCGTTACTTTTTCTCGTAAGCTCGCATACTTTTCCATGTCAGAGGCCGCACCTGCAGCATTATCAATCGCTTCTTGAATATCATCCATCTTGTTTTTTGTTTCTTCCATATCTTCATCTGCTTTTTCTTCTTCTTTTTCAATTTCTTCTTCGTTCTCTTTATATTTTTTGCGTCCTTCATTATTTTTCAAGATATCATATGCATTAGTTGTGCTTTCTAATGCATCCTTATGATATTGCTTAGCGTGCTTTACATGGTTTACGATGCTTCCCTTTTTGTTGGATCCTTCGAAATCTTGCTCAACTGCTCCTTTGAAATCACGTTCTAGCTTTGGGATAAGTGCATTTGTTTGGATATCGCCACTTTCCTTTTTCAAGGATTGAATAGCTTCTGTAACTTCTTCCTTTAGCTCGGTAAACAATGCTTTATCTAAAATATAATCATCTAAGGTGCCTTCTAGATTTTCTTCTGTATTACTATTTTCTAGCTCTTTACTTACTTGTTTCGCATTTTCATAATCGCTAGAGCTTCCTTCTTCCTTGTGTTTATTTATAGTTGATTCAATCTCATCATTTAATTCTTCTGCTTCTTCAATTAATGGTAAAGCCTCTTCTAATTTCAGTACTGCTGATTTCGAGGTGGTAATTAATTCATCTAGCAGTGCAAGGGCGTTCGCCTTAAATTGCTTGGTGTTTTTTCGTTTCTTCTCGATTTCCTTCTTTTCTTCCTCTTCTTTTTCCTTATCCTTCTTGTTGTCGTCATTCCCATTATTGTTGTCGTTTTGTTTGTCTTCATATTCTTTAATAGCCTTTAAGTCTTCGATATATTTATTGTGCCATTGGAGAATATCGGATATATTAGTTACTTCTGGGTAAGAAGAGCTTGTATTATGTTGAATATTACCTTCCATTTTTTCTAATAATGCTTTCGCATCAGTAAGTAATGTTTCTACTTCATCAAGTAATTCTTCACGTTCCTTTGCTTTCTTATTAACCTTTTTTGCTATTTTTGCATAATCAGAAGCTTCCTCAACATGCTCGGCAACTGTTAAGAAATCCCTTATCAATGCTTCTCCAACCTCGATAGGTGCTTTATACTTCATTTCCTCGAGAATCTGGTATTTTAAGATATCTTTATTTGCGAGACTTCTTTCCATATTTAAATCAAGTGACAATTCGTCTTCTACTGGCTGCAGGCCGAGAAAATTAAAACTATCTTTCCCTGTTTCGAGATTCTTGCGAAAGACCTCTTTAAAAATAGAATTCGCCTCTGCTTGGTCTCCAGAAAATGCAAATAAGCCTCTATTTTGCAATTCACTATTATAGGATGATAAGGTAGACCGCAATGCGGTTTTTGCTGCTTCTTCCGTTTGTCTTTCCGCGATGATTATCCGTGCATAATCAATCAACACGGCGTTAAATAAAAATAATAGTAATGTAACGATAATAAGGTAAATCGAAACAGCACCTCGTTCATCAATCAAAAACCGATGATATAAATTCTTTAAAATACGAAACAACCATCCTCCCTCCCAATGAACTCTTATTTATTTCCTTTCTTTTTATTAAAAAAAGGAATATATTCTGATGCATACTTTTTAAATTTATTGAAGCCGTAAACGATGAAATCTGTATTCCGAATCATTTCTGTTTGATCAACAACAGGATGACTTGCAGTTGCACCAACTTTGCTAACCCCTAGTGTTTTGGCAATGACATCTGGAAGGGCGAGATCCTTTTTTAAGGATACTTCGATTTTTTGTACGAATAGCCCATTTTCAAAGGTAATATCACCTGCGTAATCTTTCTCTCTTCCTTTTTTACGGGCAACTACGCCATTATCACTTAATTGGAGTCCAAACTTATTAAAGCCATTATTCGATGTGATTCTCCAATATAGTCCATCGCCATTGTTAACAACATAGTCTGATTCGTTCATTTCACCTGTTTGCAAATCCATCGTACTACTCGACCACGTTTGAGCCATTCGGCTAGCAATTTGATTTGCCTTATATTGTAAAATTACTTTTTCGTAAATGACGAGACTAAAAAATATAAATAAAAGGATTAGGATTAACAGGATTGGGAAAATGATCGTTGCTTCAAGAGAAAAGCTCCCATCATCTTCTTTTTTAAAGCTATGGTAATGACGCATGTTAAAGTTACCTCCCTTTCCTTTTATTTATCTTACTTATCCACTAAAATTTTCTATGTTTTCGTCTCCAAACTTAAACAAAGCATTTACCCATGCAATGATTTTCTCTCTAAACATTAGTGCAATAAAAACAATAACTGCAATAATTAACATGATTTCTAAAGTCTGTAGTCCTTCTTCATCCTTCCAGAAATCAGTAAAAAAACCTTTTAGCTTCTCCATTCTTTCTCCTCCTAATAGTTGTGTTTTATTTAAACCTGACTTACATAATCGTAAGGGCAGGATAACCCACGATAATCATTACTGCGATAAAAATTAGAACTAGTGGAAATACAAGCTTTGATGAAGCTTCTTCTCCTTTTGTTTTCGATAACGTTTTCCGCTTTTCCCATAATTCATGAGATAATTCGCGTAAAGCTAAAATAAGATCATTTCCACCTTTTCGATAGTTTAATAATATGGTCGTCGTAAATATGGAAATTTCCTGTATCCCACATTTCTTGCTCAAATCATTTAAAACCTGATGAAATGGTTCGTTACTTACCATTTTGTTAACTGTTTCGGATAGTTCCATAATTAAAGGTGATTTCAAGTCACTTGCCGTTGTTACACATTTTACTAAGGCTTGCTGCACTGTTTCGCCAGCATTCACTAAAAGAATTAATTTATTTACTACCTCAGGTAATTCAATTAATATTTTTTCCTTACGTTCTTTTTCCTGATTGGATAGCTTACTTACCATGGCAAAAGGCATAAAACACGTAAAGATTAACCCGACTACAAAAATAGTGACATCTCCTTCAGCGAGTGCAGTAAACAATAAGGTGCCTAACAAGCAAATAAGAGCGATCGATATTAACTGGGCAATATATATCTTGGTGTGCTGTAATGCCGTTCGATTTCCATAAAGACTAATCATCTTTTGCTGGACTTTTACAATTTGACCGTATAATCGTTCCATTATTTTGAATTTATCGATTAGAAATAGGGACACAGGCGCCATAAACATTAACGGATATTGATCCTTAAAGCTTTCTACAATAAAGTCATAACGCGTACCAACCTTACGTGAGATCACAAAATAAATGATCATTAAGGATAATGCAGGAATCATATAGAGATACATTTGCTTTATCACACCTTTATATCCATTATTCGTTGCCCTAACCAATAAGCAAAAGCTAAGATAGCTAAACAGATCGTCATAATAATTGGTCCACTATTACTCCAATCGTACATCGGTGCTAAATAATCACCTGCACTAGATTTCAATAATAAGATCATGCCTAATGGTGCTAGACTCATAATTTTCGATTCGAACTTCTTTTGTGCAATCATTACAGAAACCTCTTGCTGGATATCAATTTTTTCGCTAATAATATCAGATGTTCGACGGATTACTTCAACAAGGTTTCCGCCTGTTCGTTTACATGTAATAAATACATTAGAAAAATTCTGAATATCCTCGATATCGGATCGCATACTAAAGTCTCGGATTGCATTTTCAATTGTTTCGCCATTTTCTACCCGTCGATTAATAATTTCGAATTCTTGAATGATGTATGTATTTGGATCCGGATAAAGTAAATATAAATCCGCAACCACTTCCTTAAAGCTGTTTTCGATTGATCGACCTGCCGCCAATGAAGAAGAAAGCGAAGCAATTGCTTCCTTAAACTGCATTTTTAGCTTTTCTTTGCGTTGCTCCAATAATTTTTTCTTTTGCACTTTAGGATAGAGCAATCCAGCAGCAGCAAATAAGATGGAGGCGATGATACTTTCATAAAATAAATAGCCAATAATGGATAAAAAGATAGAGGCAATGATTGCATAAAAAACATACTCTCTTACACTTAAATGGTATACCGAGTAATCTACTAAATGGGATTCGATTTCGCGCACTGATTTTTCCTTAATAAGATGGATAAAGTGCTGTTTTTTCAGCTGCTTGACCTCTGATTGAGATTCCTCTAAAATACCATCTAGCCCATCTTGAATTTCTTTTTCCCTTTTCTTTCGTTTCATTACCACATAAATATAGGTAATGATTAAAGCTATTAATATAATCATAATTACGATATCTGTCATAGCTTCACCAACTCATTTATTATTGTTCTACAGAAATTCCTGCTAGCTGTGCTTTCGTCCTATTTTGAATTTGATTTCCTGTTGGGCGAAGCGAGCCAATGATTTTCCCGTTTTCCCTTTCTCCTTCTTCCACAAATTCAAATAGCGGATTCAATAAAATCTCTCCATCTTCCACTCCAAGCACCTCACTAATCGCTACCACCTTTCTTGTATTATCTCGTAGACGCATCAAGTGAATCATAATATCAATTGCTGAGCTAATTTGTTTCCTAATTACTGTAACAGGCAACTCCGCACCACTTAACACCATCGTCTCTAATCGACTAAGCATATCTTTTGTTGAGTTGGCATGCCCAGTAGATAAAGACCCATCATGCCCCGTATTCATCGCTTGCAGCATATCCAGCGCTTCCGCACCACGAACTTCTCCAACGATAATACGATCTGGCCGCATCCGAAGGGAGGAACGAATAAGATCTCGAATACTAATTTCCCCTTTCCCTTCTGTATTCGCATTTCTTGTCTCCAAGCTTACTAAATTGGGGACACTTTTAAGCTGCAGCTCTGCAGAATCTTCGATCGTAATAATCCGTTCATTCTTCGGAATAAAGTTGGACAACACATTCAAGAATGTTGTTTTACCTGATCCTGTTCCGCCGCCGATAAAAATATTGTATTTAGAAACGACGAGCTTTTGAATAAAATTTGCAGCCTCCTCTGAAATAGAGGACTTCTCAATTAAATCGTCGATTGTTAGAGGCTTATCCGGAAATTTACGGATTGTCATTACTGGACCCTTTAAAGAAATGGGAGGTAAGACGACATTTACACGTGACCCATCCTGTAGCCGTGCATCAACAATTGGAGAGGATTCATTCACGACTCGGTTTACGCGTGATACAATTGCTTGAATAATATCCTCTAATTTCTGTTCACTTTCAAATTCAACAGCTACCTGTGACGTCACACCATTTCGCTCGATAAAGATTTCCAAATGATTATTTACCATAATTTCTGTTATTGTCGAATCATCAATTAATGGTTGAAGCACATCATAGCCGCGAAAAGCATTGTAAATTCGCTCAACTAAATAGCTCATTTCATTGGATTTTAATTGGTGTTCCTTTGCATAATCAAACACAGCAGCTTCCACATATTCTCTTAGCTCTTCATTTGATATTGAATGCATTAAATCAAGCGTTTCTCTTAATTGCTTTATAAGCGCTTTTACTGCACTGTCAAATTTCACGAACCTGAACTCCTTCCTTCATCTTTAATAGCAAATGATACACAATTTGCTGCATTTCTTGATTAAAGAGATCATTTCGCAATATTTCAGCACCAGATTGAATGGATAGCCAATCATCAACAAATGGCAAATAACCATCAATTGTAATTTCCGTTTCCCCTAGATCGAGGAGAGAGGTCCCATTATATTTGTTTAAGATAATGGAAAGCTTATCTTTAAGCACATTTTCTTTACCAAATAGCTGTTCCTCTTCAGCAAGTATGGCCTTTGTTTTTAACATACTTTGATGATCATTTGTATTAATCCAAAATACCTGATCACTTTCTAAAAGCGCGACCTTACTTCTTTCATGAAGAGAGGAATCCAAGTCGATAATGATATAGTCATATACCCCTGTATCAACAATGCCATTAATAAGTCGCTTTATTTCCATTTCCTTTAGCTCCAGCATTTCTGCCGCCTGAATCGCAATATCAAAATAATCTACCATTGAATAAGGGTCATACTTTTTTAATGCCTCAATTTTCGATAAGAGCTGTCCTGTCTCCTGCTTTGCATAATAAAATATTTGCAATGAAGGATTGTCTTCTTCAGAGGAGAAAAATAAACTACCTGAAGGAATCGTTTCGAGATTAAGATAAAATACCCTTTCCCCATTCAAAGCTAGCTGCTTACATAAATTTACTGCTACCGTTGTTTTTCCAACCCCACCCATTGGTGAAAAAACAGAGATAACACTGGCATGCTTGCTTCTAACAAATTGCCTTCCAGCCGTTTCATTATGCTCATAATAATAACCCATAACGGTTGTAATAAGTTGACCTAACCGTTGATAACGATACACAGTCAACACAGAATCTGTACGCATCGAAAGCGCATCATCCTCTAATAATACAATGAGAACATCGTCTGGAAGCTTCATTTCAGCCGTATATAAATCAGGACTAATTAATACAATGTCAATGGATTCGCCGTTATCTATGTAGCTTTGTAATAATTGCGCATCCGAAAAATATGTAAACATATACGTAGAATGATCCGTGGACGTCCTGACAAAAGAAGCGAATGATTCTAAATAATCATTGTTACTATCCGCTACGATAATTCGAATTATTTTCAATTTCGTTCCACCACCATCAAAAAATCTGTATTTAAGGAAAAATCTTCTATCATAGATGTTACTAGATTTGTCACAAAAATAAATAGTTAAATAGCAAAACAGGAATAATTACCCAAATGACTTCGGGGTTATTATTTTTTTCTAGATATTATGTTTGTTCACTAAATCTAACCCCCGTTAAATATCGAACATTAATTCAGTAAATTTAATTCAATGTTCGAGTTTAACTTCAATTGCGCTAACTTTTTATGAAAATCGTATATTTTAACCATAATTTTCCTATCTTTCGATAAATACTATTAATAAAATTAATTGGAATTAATTGTATAATAACAAACCCAATGTACTAGTTCTTTTTATTCATGTCATTTTTATTTATGTTTTGTAACGTAAAAGTAAAAGTTTTGCAATATAAATGTAACAATAAAAGCTACTATATTTTTCCTTTAAAATAGTATCATTACTGTTATTTACAGTTTTTTCACATTTTTTATCACATGCTATGAGATGTAGCACCTTAAAATCATTTAGCAGATAGAAACAGTCATAAAGTTGCATCACATATTCCTGTCGTTATGTTACGCTTGTCATACCATTGTTAAAAAGGAGTGAATAAAATGAAATGCGATCATTGTGGCCATGAAATTAAGCAGAAAGAGCAGCACTATTGCCCTGAATGCGGTAGCAATCTTTTCGCCCAACATGAACAGCATTCCAAAAAGAAAACCAAACGAAAAAGATATTATATGATGAGTACCTTATTTATTGTAGTGATTACTGCATTCATCGTTTTCTTTTTTATAGGGAAAGAAACATTTGATCCCCAAGCTCAAATTGACGCATTTAAAGAAGCGGTACAGGAGGAAAATGTGGGAGCAGCTTTAAAGATGCTTACTCCTTCTATCGATTCTTTAAAAATTGATGAAAAGAACACTGCACAATTTCTTGCCTTTTTAAAGGAAAATCCAGATAGGCTTAACGTTTTAGTTGCCCAACTGGAAGAACAAGCTAACGCACTCGAAAAAGGAAAAGAGATTAACCCAAATCATCAATTTGCTACGTTAAATGTAGTAGAAAAAGGAAAAAAGTGGGGAGCTTTTACGGATTATCAATTTGAAGTTATTCCTGCCTTTATAAGGCTATCTGAATGGAATAATGAAGTCGAACTTGATCTTTACATTAATAATGAGAAATTAGAAACTACTCCTAATCAAGATGAACATCATATCACATACGGTCCATATATGCCTGGTGAATATACGATCAAAGGCATTCTTGAACGCTCTTTTCTAAAATCTGAACAAAAAGACAAAGTCGAATTGTTTCAATTAGATAAAAATGCGCTAGAACATAAGGTTAATTTAGAGGTGAGTGAAATTTCTTTACATTCTACTTTTCTAGACGAAGCAACCTTGTATGTAAATGATCAAAAGACAGATATGATTATTAAACGTGGAAAACAATCTATTGGCCCGTTTCCATTAGGAGAGGATATCCCTGTTCATTTAGAAAAAGAACTACCGTGGGGAATAATTAAAAGTGAGAAAGCGATAATTACCGATGGTTTTATTAATACTCGAATTACAAGGAATTCAGTCATAACAGAAGATGAAAGAGAAAAAGTCATTGGCATTATTAACGATGTAATGTTAAGTTACACAGATGCCCTAAACAAGCGTGACGTCTCCGTATTACATAAAAATGCAACAGACAATCTAAAAAAGCAAGTGCAAGAGGATATTAAATTTATAAAGAAGGAAAAGCCTAATTATCAGGGAACATTGTTGCAATCACAATTTAATATTCCATGGGAGATTATTCCTGAATATAATGAGGATCGTAAAGCATATATGTTTAAATTGCATGCGATGTTTTCGTATCATGAGCCTAAAGATAAATTATGGGCAACGTTTAGAGACAATGAAAAGCGAATTTATCGACGTGGTCAAAAAATGTTAGTTTTATTTGATGAAAAAGAAAAGCAATGGATGGTTGATGAAGTTGAAAAGTACCATTTCTTTGCAACAGATGTTGATCCTGTTTATAAACTAAATTAAGAAAGAGCGGTTCGGTGCTTTTCCCCTAGCTTTCAGGGATGAGTACCTTTAACCGCTCTTTTATCTATTCGACCTTTGTAATTTTAACTTGAATTTCTCCCCCTGGTGTCATTACAGACACCTCAGCACCAATTTCTTGTCCTAATAAGCTTTGTGCCATTGGAGAATCATTTGAAATTTTGCCTTCAAAAGGATCTGCTTCTGCACTTCCAACTATCGTATATGTTTCTTCATCTCCGTTTGGAAGCTCCTTAAAAGTAACCGATTTACCTAATGCAACAATGTCAGGATCATTATTGTCATTTTCAATAATAACTGCATTACGAATCATTTTCTCAACTTGTGCAATACGAGATTCAACAAAAGCTTGATCGTCTTTTGCTGCATCATACTCTGAGTTCTCGGATAAGTCGCCGAAATCACGAGCAATCTTGATTCGTTCGACAACTTCTTGTCTTCTTTCCGTTTTTAAATAAAGTAATTCCTTCTCTAGCTTTTCTTTCCCCTCTAGTGTCATATAAAAACTTTTCTCTGTAGCCATTAAGAACACTCCTTTTTATCTTCACGCGAAAACGCGTTATAAGTGAATCCTTTTTTGTAAGTATAAAAACGAGCAGCACTTGTGTGCGCTCGATCAATACATTATTTACCTATACTACCCCTTACTATGGCAGATTTTAGCAAAACTTTCAATACTTTATTTAATTATTTTTTCTATTGTTTGCAAGGATTGTTTCGATTTTTGTAGCCATAATGTCTACTGCTACATGGTTTTGGCCGCCCTCTGGAATAATGATATCTGCATAGCGCTTTGTCGGCTCTACAAACTGTAAATGCATAGGTCGTACACTACTTATATATTGATCGATAACCGAGTCTAATGATCGGCCACGCTCTTTAATATCCCGTAATAGCCTACGCACAATACGAAGATCTGCATCAGTGTCGACAAATACTTTAATATCCATTAGATCGACTAATCGAGGATCTTCTAAAATAAGAATCCCTTCTAAAATGATTACTTCCTTCGGCTCTACAGGTATCACACGATCAGATCGTGTATGTAGTTTATAATCATAAACTGGTTTTTCAATCATTTTCCCAGCTAATAGTGCTTGTAAGTGATCAATTAACAAATCATTATCAAATGCTAATGGATGATCATAATTTGTGCTTAAACGCTCCTCGAATGGAAGATGGCTTTGATCCTTATAATAATAATCTTGCTCGATTACTAAAATTGTTTTATCTGAAAACCGCTTACAAATTGAACGGGTAACAGACGTCTTTCCACTGCCAGTTCCCCCGGCAACACCAATTACAACTGGTTTCTCCTTCACGGGAATATCCCCTTTCTATCCTATTACATTTCCTTTTTTATATACGATTTATGCACCTAACAAAAAACTATCTTATTTTTACACTTATAGCTACACCATCTCCAATTGGAACGATTGTAGTCACATAGTCTGGGTGATGGGCGAGCCACTCATTATAGTTGCGAAGCTTTTTCACCATTGGTTGATGTCGAGGCTGTGCAATTTCTGGCTCCACCACTTGACCTCTAAACAATACATTATCGGAGATAATCATACCACCCTTTTGAAGCAACGGACTCGCAAGTTCAAAAAAACGTTGGTATTGTCCCTTTGCCGCATCAATAAAAACACAATCAAACACTTCTTGAGAAACAGTTAGGTCATGGATTTTCTCTAAAGCATCTCCATAAACAGTTGTAATCTGCTCTGTTTTATTTCTTTTCGCGATAAATTCGACAGCTTGATCATAGCGTGTTTTATCTCGTTCAATGGTAACGATATGGCTGGTTGGACAAGCATCAAGCATGCGTAATGCTGAATACCCGATTGCAGTACCAATTTCTAAAATCCGTGCTGGTTTCTTTAGACGAATGAGTTGTAATAGAAACTCCATGCTGACTGGCTCCATAATCGGAACGCTATTAATATGCGCTGTCTCCTGCATTTTCTTTACCCAATCATCGGCAGAGGGTACCAGACTTCTTAAATAATGGTGTAATGCTTCATTCATATTCAAACCCCATTTACTTACTAATATCTTTGCTTCATTTACTTTTACGTAAAAATGGGAAATGTGAAAGCGAGCTCCCACATTTCCGATCTTTACTTAATATGCTGCTGTTTTAACTTTAAATGTTCATCATGGGTTTCAGCATAATATATATTACCTTCCCCATCGTGTAAGAAGTACTTAAATTTTGTTTTTTCTGGATTTAACACCGCTTGTAAAGAGCTCTCCGAGAAATTCGAGATTGGACCGATTGGAATCCCTTTTATTCGGTACGTATTATATGGAGAATCAACTTCAAGATCCTTTAATAACACTTTGTCCTTATGCTTTCCTAATGCATAGAGAACGGTCGGGTCTGTTTGCAATCGCATTCCTACATCAAGTCGATTATAGAATATCCCCGCGATTTTACGACGTTGATCTTCTGTTTGCGCTTCTTTTTCTACTAACGAAGCCATCGTAAGTGCTTCGTGTACGGTTAAGTCTTTCGCACCGATCTCATCTAAGTGTGCATTAACGACCGCATTTGTTTTATTCAGCATCGTCTCTACTATCGTATCAATTGGCGGTTCTTCCTCATAAAAATCATACGTTGCTGCAAACAAATAACCTTCTAATGGTGTCCTAATTTCTGGATTTAATACATCCTCCGATAAAATAGCAGGATATGTATCAATTAAATAAGCAATATATTTTGGATCATTTACTTTTTCAAGAAATGCTTCTTTTTTAAAATACAGCTTGTCCGCATATATTTCAGCGATCTCATCGATTGATTTCCCTTCAGGAATCGTTACTTTAAAAACGGGATCTTTTATAATTCGACCTTTTTTTAACGATTCAATGATTTGATCTAAAGTCATTGCTTTTGTAAATGTATAGTCACCAGCTTGAAAGTCTGATTCATTTTTAAACTTTGTATAAAACCGAAAAATCCGTCCATCCTTTATTACTCCGTTCTCTTCTAATATGGAGCCAATACTAGAGGAACTTGACCCTAATGGGATCTCTACTTTTATTCCTTTTTCACTGTTTGGATCAACAGGACTTAATGCTGACTTTATGTACATATATCCTGAAATTCCACCTATTAATAAAATTAAGATTAAGGAGACAAGGATAATACTTACAATTTTTCTTACCGTCTTTGCTTCTTCTGTTCTTGCTTTTAGGTTTTCTCGATAAGTGCTTGTCTTTTTTTTCTTCGACATACGACTACCCCTCTCATCCGGTATATTATACTAAAAAAATGAGAGTTATGCTATACCTGATAATAATACGTTATTTATGTATTTATTTTTTTAAAAAGGATATGGCTGTCTCAACGCGACAGTCTTTGTTTAAAAATCTAAAAACAAAGCAAGAGATCTCCTGTCACTGTTGAAACAGCCAACAATTTATTATTGATTTTCTTCTTCTTCGGCCAATGTATTAATCATTTCTTCAACCATTTCCCATTCATCATCAGACTCAATTGGAAATAGTGATAAATCATTGTCATCGCCTTCTTTTTCTTCATAACGGAAAGCATAAACTTCAACTTCCTCGTCATTTGCTTGCTCAGCAGGTGCAACCGCAATATATGATTGTTTTGTTTCGTCCACATCAAAGGTGAATAGTACCTCAAATAAATGTTCCTCGCCGTTTTCATCTGGAATTATGATACGTTCTTTTTCTTCTAATGACATCGTGTCACTCCTATTTTTGTTGGTGATCAAGAAAGCCTTGTAAAATCATCATTGCAGCCATCTTGTCAATTACTTTTTTGCGTTTTTTTCTGCTTACATCTGCCGCTAGCAGCACACGTTCAGCGGCCATTGTTGTTAGTCGTTCATCCCATAATTCAGTTGGGATACCATGAACCTGTTCTACATGCTTTGCAAATCGTTGTGAGGCTTCTCCACGCTCTCCAATTGTTCCATTCATGTTTTTAGGTAGTCCTATTACAGCTTTACCAATTCGATGTTCCATTATAATTTTTTGAAGTGCAAGATCTGCTGATTGGATATCTTCTTCATTCCAATGAATGGTTGTGAGGCCTTGCGCTGTCCAGCCCAATTCATCACTAACAGCAACACCAATCGTTTTCGATCCTACGTCTAATCCAACAAGCTTCATCTATTTCTCCCTTTGCTGTTCCAAATAATATTTCACAAGCTCTTCAATTACTTCATCTCGTTCTACCTTGCGAATGAGATTTCTTGCGTCATTATATCTTGGGATGTAGGCTGGATCACCGGATAATAGATAGCCGACGATTTGGTTAATTGGATTATAACCTTTCTCCTGTAATGCTTCATGAACCGTAAAGAGAATTTGCTTAATGTCCTTGTCAAATGGTTCTTCTGAAAAATTAAATTTCATTGTTTTGTCAATTGAGCTCATAGTGACACCTCATTCCGATTTTTGCTCTACTATACACATTCTAACATGTTTAGCATCAATTTTATATTATTTTCATTTCGTCACTGAAAGCCTTACTCATTTTTGATCGCTTGCGCAACATAATCTTGTGCATATGCTAATGCAGTCTCGATCTTCTCGGGATCCTTACCACCAGCTTGAGCCATATCTGGTCGGCCACCACCACCGCCGCCACAAAGACGAGCCGCTTCCTTAATCAAATTGCCAGCATGGAGTCCACGTGTGATTAAATCCTTTGTAACACCAGCCGCAAGCTGAACCTTTCCATCATTTTCTGCTGCTAGTAATATGACACCAGAATTTATCTTTTGTTTTAATTCATCTAACATCGTCCGTAGCTGGTTCATATCTTTTACAGCTACCTTTTGAGCTAAAAGTGGTATCGTCTTAATTGTAACGATCTCTTCCATAATAGATGCTGCTTCTGCGTTAGCAAGCTTCGCATTCATTGATTCGTTTTCTTTTTGTAATGCACGTAGTTCATCATGTAACGCTTCAATACGCGTTGGAACTTGTTCTTCCTTTGTTTTCAACAGACTTGCAGCTTGTTGAAGCGTTGACCGCTTTTCATTTAAAAATTGATACGCGAATTTACTTGTAACAGCTTCTACTCTTCGCGTTCCAGCTCCAATTCCGCCTTCGGAGACGATTTTAAATAAGCCAATCTCCGACGTATTACGAACATGACAGCCACCACAAAGCTCTAAGCTATAATCACCAATTTGAACAACACGCACAATATCGCCATACTTTTCTCCAAATAGAGCCATTGCCCCTAGCTTTTTAGCTTCATCGATTTTCTTGTAATCAATCGTTAGAGGAATTGATTGCCAAATTCTCTCATTCACAATCTCTTCTACTTTTTGGAGCTCGTCAGCTGTAACAGGACCAAAATGAGAAAAATCAAATCGTAGCCTATCTGGCTCTACTAAAGATCCTGCTTGATTAACATGTGAGCCAAGCACATCCTTTAATGCCTGGTGAAGTAAATGGGTTGCAGTATGGTTTTTAACAACGGCATTACGGAAATCTGATTCAACAATCGCTTTTACACGCTGACCAACTTCAAGCGTGCCTTCTTTTATCGTTACATGGTGGATATGCTGCCCTTTTGGTGACTTCTTAACAGCTTCCACATATGCAGAAGCAGTATCTGTATAAATCCAACCTTTATCCGCAATTTGTCCGCCACTTTCTGCATAGAAAGGTGTTTCTTTTAGAATGATAAATACTGCATCATCCGCATTCGCAGCATCTACATAATCTTTATCCTTTAAAATTGCAGCTATTTCGGTAGCACCTTCTAAAGCATCATACCCAATAAATTTACTTTCTACTTCTAACTCAGAAAGCACACTATCTTGAACATGCATAGAATCCACCTTCTGACGTGCATTACGCGCACGTTCACGTTGTGCTTCCATATTTGCTTTAAACCCTTTTTCATCAATGGTGAATCCATGCTCTGCTACATATTCCTCAGTCAATTCCTTTGGAAATCCATACGTATCATATAGTCGGAATACTTCTTCACCAGGAAATACAGTACTATTTTTTGCTTTTTCTTCTGTTAAAATTCGTGTTAAAATTTCTAAGCCATCGTGCAATGTCTCATGAAAACGTTCTTCCTCAACTTTAATTACATTTTCAATAAAGGCACGTTGCTTTTCCACCTCTGGATAATAGTCATGCATGATTTTTCCAACTACCGCAACGAGCTTATACATGAACGGCTTTTCGATGCCAATTTGTTTTGCAAAACGAACTGCTCTTCGTAATAATCTTCTTAGCACATAGCCTCTTCCTTCATTCGATGGAAGGGCACCATCTCCGACAGCAAAAGCAACCGTCCGAATATGATCGGCAATCACTTTAAAAGCAGTATCACTTTCTGGATTTTTCCCATAAGAAGTAGTTGCGAGTTCTTCCGTTTTACGGATAATTGGTAAGAATAAATCTGTTTCAAAGTTCGTTGGAACATCTTGAATTACCGAAACCATCCGTTCTAAGCCCATCCCTGTATCAATGTTTTTCTTTGGTAATGGAGTATATGTGTCATCTGGATTATGATTAAATTGTGAAAATACAAGATTCCAAATTTCTAAATAGCGATCATTTTCACCACCAGGATATAATTCTGGATCATTAGGATCATTTCCATATTTTTCACCACGATCATAGAATATCTCGGTATTTGGTCCACTTGGCCCTTCTCCAATATCCCAGAAATTTTCCTCCAAGCGAATAATTCGCTCTTTTGGTAATTTGATTTCATTTAACCAAATATCATATGCTTCATCATCTTCTGGATGCACGGTTACAGATAAAAGCGCTTGATCAAAGCCAATCCACTTCGGACTAGTTAGAAACTCCCAAGCCCAATGAATCGCTTCTTTTTTGAAGTAATCACCGATTGAAAAGTTTCCAAGCATCTCAAAGAATGTATGATGACGGGCGGTATATCCAACATTTTCAATATCATTTGTACGAATTGATTTTTGTGCATTTACTAAACGTGGATTTTCAGGGATTACACTGCCATCGAAATATTTTTTCAATGTTGCTACACCACTGTTAATCCACAGGAGCGTTGGATCATCCTTTGGTATAAGTGAAGCGCTAGGCTCTATACGATGTCCTTTCTCCTCAAAAAAATCTAAGAACATTTGCCTTACTTGAGCTGATGTTAATTGTTTCATCTTTATTCCTCCGTTTTTCATAGTAAAAAAATTGCAAACAAAAAACTCGTCGCTGCTTCTTATGCAGGGACGAGGATAATCGCGGTACCACCCTAGTTATGAACAAATTACTGTTCATCTCTCAAGTATGATAACGGTGTAAAACCGGCGAGGATTAGTCGCATTCCGGTGTAGCTTTCCATGGCTCAATGGCTAGGATTTCTTGCAGCCTAATGAAAATCCCTCTCTTGTAAGCCTGAGTCTCCATGTACTCTTTACCTTCAACATATTTACATATAGCAATTATGCGTTATTATATTGAATCTCATCTTAAATGTCAATTGTTCTGGCTAAAAATAATCATATGACTAACAACTACTTTTAAAATAGTTAATAACGGGACAGCTAAAATCATACCAATTACTCCGCTTAATTGTCCTCCTAAGAGCAAAGCAAAAATAATGGCAACTGGATGAATATCAATACTCTTTCCAACAATGTATGGAGCAAGAAGATTGCTTTCAATTAATTGAATCACGAAAACGGTGCCTACTACGAACAATACCATCTTCCCCGATATAGTGAGCGCAATCGCCACAGCAGGTGCAGCTCCAATAATCGGTCCAAAATAAGGAATAATATTCGTTAACCCCATAATAATCGCTAGTAATAGCGCGTATTTCATTCCAAAGAATTGAAATGCAATATACGTAGCAAGCGCAACAAAAAAACATACAAGAAGCTGACCACGAATATAGTTTCCAAGACTGTCATCAATCGCATGAATGACACTACTGCTCTGTTTTCGGTATTTTTTAGGAATATAAGCTTTCACACGCTCTTTTAGCTTATCGTAATCCTTCAAAAAATAAAAAACAAGAACAGGAATAACTGTAAGCATGATGATCATATCAAATATTTTAGATACGCCTCCAATTAGCTTACCTAGCAAATTTTCAATGTATTTTTCTGCATCACGAATAATGTGATCGATTTTATCATGAACGGATTCTGGTAAAAAAGAGGTCGATTCATATACTTGATAAATGATTGATTCATACATACGCACAAGCTGAGGCAGATGTGCATTTAAATCTCGTAATTGTTGGACCGTTACAGGATAGATTAAATACACTAAATACGCTCCTCCACCAAAAAACAACAAATAAATACTTAAGATGGAGAGTGTTTTTGGTACGTTAACTTTATCTAGCTTTTTGATAATCGGATACAATAAATACGCAATTAAGCAAGCAATTAAAAAAGGGGAAAATAATTTCCAAAGAAAGGACAGCACTGCTTGATAAAATGGAAATAGTTTTACGAGCAAAAATAAAAAGAGAAACAAAATAATACCAAAAATCATCCAATATAAATATGGAAGTGGTTTTATATCCTTACGCATCATGACATCTCCTTAGTATGTTGAAAAATAATTATACTAGGCGATGTCACTGAACTTGCCGCTCCTCATCACTAAATAAATCATCAAGTGAGCTTAATGAACCATCTACTTCCACCTGATGAACAGTTAAGGCAGTTCCTACAATAGCTATTTCAATATAACAGGACCAGCAATAGAATTGCTGTGAGCCGATTTTACCTAAATCCTTGCTCTGACAATTTGGACATTGCATCAACATAAAATCTCCCCTATAAACAGAAGGTTTTGCTGTTATGCTTGCCCGCTTTACTTAAAAGTATACATATTAGTCCATAAAATCATATGGTGAAAGGGCATCTTCCTCATCAGCTTCTGCTAATGGAAGACTTGTGGATGTCAATGCTTCTTGCAGGTGGTCCGATAATGAAGTAAACCTGCGATGAACGTCCAATGTTTGTACCCCTTTTAAAAATGCTTGTTTTTCACCACAAATAATAATAGATTCCTTTGCTCTCGTAATCCCTGTATAAAGCAGGTTTTTTCGAAGCATGCGATGATAGGACGATACGACTGGTAGGATAATGATTGGAAATTCACTGCCTTGTGATTTGTGGATGGAAATACAATACGCATGCATGATATTTACGTAATCCTTACGTTCATAGACAACCTCTTTCCCGTCAAATGAAATGACAAGCTGTTCTACTCCGTCTACGTTTTCATCCTCAGTAAAAATAGCAACTACTTCTCCAATGTCCCCATTATAGACATTATCTTCCGGTTGGTTCACAAGCTGGATAATCTTATCCCCTACACGAAAAACCGCCTCCAGCGCTTTAACCTCTCGTCTTTGATTCGTCTTTGGATTAATGAGCTGTTGCAATGCTTTATTTAAGGCATGTATACCTGCTACTGAACGATACATCGGAGCAAGCACCTGAATATCTCTAATATCATATCCTTTTTCCAGCGCTTTCGAAACGACACTCGTGACAACATCTACAACATGGTGATCTCGACAATTGAGGAAGCTAAAATCCTGTGCATTGTTTAAGGATGCTTGTGTACAACGATCCTGTTTGATTTGATGTGCCAGTTGAATAATTTGAGATCCTTCCTTTTGACGATACACCTCTTGTAAAGAAACGAACGGAATACAGCCACTTGCCAATAAATCTGCTAACACCTGACCTGGGCCAACAGATGGCAGCTGGTCTTCGTCCCCTACAAGAAGTACTTGCATATCATCTGGAATGGCCTTAAATAAGCTATTGGCTAACCAAATATCTACCATTGAGAACTCATCGATAATTAAGAGTTTTCCTTGAAGTGGTTCATGCTCATTCTTTTCAAACCCTTCATGCCCATCCCAACCAAGCAAGCGATGAATCGTTCTTGCGGGAAGTGAAGTTGACTCATTCAGCCTTTTCGCCGCTCGTCCTGTTGGTGCTGTTAATACGAAAGGAAAATCTGACTTATTATCATAGGAAGAAGGATCTACAGAAAGCTGGTGAATGGCTGCATAGGCTTTTATGATTCCTTTGACAACAGTCGTTTTACCTGTTCCTGGCCCTCCAGTTAAAATCATTACTTTTGCATGTAATGCTTGCTGGATTGCATCAAATTGCTCTTTGCCATAGCTAAGAATCTCTTCTTCCTCAATCTCGCCGATAATTGTCATAAGTTCTGCCAACGTTGTTTCTTTTTCTATCGGGTTTTCGATGATGCGTTTTAAATTAGATACGAACCCATCCTCTGCATAATAAAGCGAAGGCATATATACATGCCCATCCTGAATGATAATTTTCTTTTCTTGATTCAGTCTTTCCATACCGCTCTCTATTTCTTCGTCAGGTAGCGCATAAGATGGATGGTTTAATAATTCTTTCATTTCTTTTATACAATGGTCTACTGGTAAAAACACATGCCCTTCTTGAACACTTTTCTGAAGGATATACAAGCAACCCGCACCAATTCGATTTGAATGGGTAAACTCAATTCCATTTTGTCTTGCAATCGCATCTGCCGTTTGAAATCCAAAACCATCAATATCAAATACATATTGATAAGGGTCCTTTTCTAAAATATCAATCGCATCTTCCTTGTAATTTTGGTAGATTTTCTGTGCCATCTTAAGTCCAATATTATATTTAGATAGATAGACCGCTACGTGTTCAAATCCTTGGTTTTCCTGAAGTGATTTCACTAAATTCGCAGCTTTTTCCTTTTTTAAACCTGGAATATCCTGTAGTACGGTTGGATCATGAAGAATTTTAGAAATAGCAGATGCTCCTAGCTTATCCACGATACGAGTTGCTGTTTTCTTTCCGATTCCGTAAAACAAGTCGCTGGATAAGTAAGCGACGATCCCTTCTTTTGAATCGGGAATAATCGTTTGGTAAGATTCTACATTGTATTGCATACCAAATTTACGATGTTGTTCAAACTGACCGAAAAACATATAGCTTGTATTTTCCTGTAATGAAAAATACCCTTTGATAACAATTTCTTTTTCCTGATACGCTGTATTCGTTTCACGAACACTAATTTTAGCAATCGTAAAATTTTCGGTCTCATTTTGAAAGATCGTATAAAGGAGATCACCTTTTATATACTCTTTTTCTACTGCTTGAATTTCGTTCTCCATGGTCCTACCCCACGTTTCTACATGTCTTGATTCATAAACTCCATAACTCGCTTTAACCCATTCGCTGCTAATAAATGATCTGGTTGTATTTCTATTGCACGCTCAAAATGCTCCTGTGCCTTCTTTACAGCATCTTCGTACAAGGCAATAACTCCTAAATTATAATGGGCATCACTATGCTCTTGATCTTTATTTAACACTTGTTCAAACGCGGATTTCGCATCAGCTAGATGATTACTTTGTGCTAACGCAAGTCCATATTGGAACAAACTATCAATATGATCTTCTTCTAGCTCTGTTGCTCTTAGAAAATAGGGCAATGCTAGTTTAAAATGCTCCTCTTTTTGGAAGGTCATACCGAGCATATAATACACATCACCTTCTTCAAGTCCTAATTCAATCGCTTTTTGATAATTTTCTTGTGCCTTCGGGTAAAGAGATTGTTCATAATAAACATTTCCTAGCCCATAAAAGGCTGTAGCTGCATGTGGATCTAATTCTAAAGCCCGCTCATAAAATCGTTGTGCACGGCCTTGATCATTAATATGCATCAATAAATTACCGAAATTAATATATCCTAGTGCATCATCTGGATGCGCTTCAATGTATGCATTAAATAGACGTGCAGCTTCTTCATAATTATGTTCCTTCATTTGTTCAATTGCTAGTTGGATAGTATCCATGAAAAAACTCCCTTATCCATGTTAAAATTTCGTTTCCATCATTGGCTTAACCAACGTAATCTAAAAAGCTTCCATCTTTAAATACTTTATCAATCGTGCCTCCACCTAGACACACGTCATCCTGATAAAAAACAACCGCTTGTCCAGGTGTAATTGCACGTTGTTGCTCTCGAAATATTACACGTACATTGCCATCCTCTAATACCTCTACTTTTACCTCACTATCCGCTTGTCGATAACGAAATTTAGCGGTGCAAGAAAACGATTGTGCCGATTCTACTGGATTTATCCAATTCACATCCGTGGCAATTAATCCATCAGAATACAAGCTATCATGTGTATATCCTTGCTCTACATAAAGGATATTCTTTTGAAGGTTTTTCCCAACAACGAACCATGGATCTCCTGGACCGCCAATACCTAATCCTTGACGCTGGCCTAATGTATAATACATCAGCCCATCATGCTTGCCTTTTACAACACCATCGAAGGTTTGCATTTCTCCTGGTTGTGCTGGTAAATAATTACTTAAAAACTCTTTAAAATTCCGTTCACCAATAAAGCAAATCCCTGTACTATCTTTTTTCGTTGCTGTAACAAGATTGTGCTCTAGCGCGATTTTTCTCACTTCTTTTTTCGGAAGATGTCCGAGTGGAAACATTACTTTTTTAAGCACATCGGCAGATAATTGATTTAAAAAGTATGTTTGATCCTTATTTTGATCGACACCACGAAGCATTTCTACCTTACCATCCTGTTCACGAATTTGCGCATAATGTCCGGTTGCTAAAAAATCCGCACCGAGCGACATGGCATGATCCATAAATGCTTTAAATTTAATTTCTTTATTACACATAACATCTGGATTTGGTGTTCTGCCTGCCTTATATTCATCTAGAAAATAAGTGAAAACCTTATCCCAATATTGTTTTTCAAAATTAACCGCATAATACGGAATATCAAGCTGATTACATACACGTACCACATCGTCAAAATCCTCAGTTGCGGTACATACCCCGTTTTCATCTGTGTCATCCCAGTTTTTCATAAATATTCCTACCACATCATAACCTTGCTGTTTAAGAAGGAGAGCCGCCACTGATGAATCAACACCACCACTCATCCCAACAACTACTCTAATATGCTGATTATCGTTCATGCTGTAACACCTACCTATTCTTCATCATTCGTTTCACGATTCCTGCAACTCGCTCGGCTGCTTCTTTTACATTTTCCTTTGTATTTGCCGATCCAAAGCTAAACCGAACGGCGTTTTTTGTACGTTCATTATTTGCTCCATACATAGCAACCAATACATGTGATGGTTCAATTGATCCAGCTGTACATGCACTGCCACTTGATGCTGCAACACCATTTAAATCAAAATTAACAAGCAACGATTCCACGTTCATGTGTGGAAAGCTAATATTAATAATAGATGGAATGGTATTTTCCAATTTCCCGTTGACTTCAAAGGCTATTCCTTCCTCTTGCAGCGTTTGAATAAATAGTTCCTTGTATGCCTGGTATAAATTTCGGTATTCAGCTTCCTTGTTCGTGCGAAGTTCTACCGCTTTTTGAAATCCTACCACATTCGCTACATTTTCCGTTCCAGGGCGCCTTTTTCGTTCTTGCTCTCCACCATAAGCGAGTGGCTGCAGTTTCACATGCTTCCCAGCATATAAAAGACCAATTCCTTTAGGACCATTTATTTTATGTGCGGTGGCCGTTAATAAGTCAATCCCCATTTTCTTCACATCTATTTCTAACAGTCCAAATGCCTGAACTGCGTCTGTATGAAAATAAGCTTGATGCTCCTTTAATAAATCACCAATTTCTTGTATTGGTTGAATTGTTCCTGTTTCATTGTTAACATACATCACCGATACGAGAATCGTTTCAGCCGTAAGTGCTTCACGAACGTCCTCCACTTTTATTACACCATTTTCATCAACTGGTAAATACGTTACCTCGAATCCTTCACGCTCTAAATACTCAGCCGTGTGCAATGTCGCATGGTGCTCCTGAACGGTAGTGATAATATGCTTTCCTCTATCCTTATTGGCAAGAGCAGTACCGATTAAAGCTAAATTGTCGGCTTCTGTTCCACCACTTGTAAATGTAACTTCTTTTTCATGTGCATGAATACGTTGAGCAATTGTTCTTCTTGCTTCATCCAAGCTTTGTCTCGCTTTCCTCCCATAGGAATGCACACTCGATGGGTTCCCAAAAACATCAGACATTACTGGAAGCATCGCTTCTATGACTGCTGGATCAATTGGTGTTGTTGCAGCATGATCTAAATAAATTGTTTCCATGGTCTATCCTTTCCTTCCTTTAAAAAACATTCCATCTAAATATAAAACATGTACGCTTCCTTTGGCTCATCAAGCTCATGACGGATTAAATCCTCTAAGGTCGTATTATCTAAAACATCTTTTACCGCATCTCGAATACGAAGCCAAAGTGCTTGCTTCGCAGGCTCTTCATCCTCAATTCCTTCTACTGGAGTGATTGGGCCTTCTAAAACACGAATAATATCACCCGCACTGATTTCTTCTGGTTTACAAGGTAATTTATAGCCTCCATAGGCACCACGAACACTTTGAATTAACCCTGCATTACGAAGTGGCGTTGCAAGTTGCTCTAAATAATTTTCCGAAAGCTGATGTGCTTTAGCAATCGCCTTTAAAGGCGTAGGACCTTCCCCATAATTTTTTGCCAAAGCGATCATAATCGTTAATCCATATCGTCCTTTTGTAGATATCTTCATCTCAAACACCTCTATTTAAATAAACAATTCTTTTTCAATAAGCATGCATAGATGCGCAATTACTTAACTCGCCTACGTATCATTCGTTCTCATTTATAATACATGATATTATATCATGAACAATGTCCATCTTGCATTTTATCCATTTCATGATTAACCTTAAATTATCATTCTATTATTAGTAAAGGACGATTAACATGAATCAACAGCCATTAGCATATCGAATGCGCCCTTCCCACATAAAAGAAATTATTGGTCAAAAGCATCTTGTTGGCGAAGGAAAAATATTATCCAGAATGGTTCAAGCAGAACGATTAGCATCAATGATCTTATTTGGTCCGCCTGGTACAGGGAAAACGTCAATGGCAACCGCCCTAGCAAAAAGTCTTCAATTACCTGTTAAAATGCTAAATGCAGTTGTAGATAAAAAGAAAGATATGGAAATAATCGTTGCAGAAGCGAAAATGACCGGGCACCTCGTCTTAATTCTCGATGAAGTACATCGGTTAGACAAAGCAAAACAGGACTTTTTACTACCACATCTAGAAAGTAATTTAATTACACTTATCGGTTGTACTACGAGCAATCCGTATCATTCGATTAATCCGGCAATACGCAGCAGATGCCATTTATTTGAATTACATCCTTTAACAACAGAAGAAGTAAAGCTTGCACTTTATCGTGCAATGGAAAATGTAACAGAAGGATTAGGTAATGTCCATATTAACTTAGCAGAAGATGCACTTAACCACTTTGCTTTTGCATCGAATGGGGATTTGCGATCGGCATTAAATGGTCTCGAGCTCGCTGTCTATTCAACACCTAAAAACGAGCTTGATTCAATCGATATTTCACTTGAAATCGCCGAAACATGCATGCAAAAAAAGAGCTTTTCACATGATAAAGACGGAGACGCTCACTATGACGTATTATCTGCATTTCAAAAATCTATTCGTGGTAGTGATGTAGATGCGGCACTTCACTATTTAGGAAGATTAATTGAAGCAGGAGATTTAGATAGTATTGCAAGAAGAATGATTGTTACTGCCTACGAGGATATTGGTGTTGCGAATCCACAGGCAGGTCCGCGGGCAGTCGCTGCTGTTCAAGCAGCTGAACGAATTGGATTTCCGGAAGCACGCATTCCCCTTGCTGTTGCGATTGTGGAATTGTGTTTATCACCAAAATCTAATACAGCTTATAAAGCGCTTGATGCCGCACTTTCAGATATTCGTAAAGGTAAAAGTGGAGATATTCCGAATCATTTAAAGGACGCACACTATAAAGGTGCTTCCGAACTAGGCAGAGGAATAGAATATCAGTATCCGCATAATGCGGAAAATGGGTGGGTGAAACAGCAATACTTGCCTGATACGATAAAGCATAAACAGTATTATCATCCGAAAAGCAACGGGAAATTTGAAAAAGCATTTAAACAAGTGTATGAAAAACTAAAAAATGATCAATCACATTAAAGTATCTTTAAAATTACAAGGAAGCTAGTATAATTCTCCCTTCTATCGGCAAAGCTAATATAAACATTTGTCTAGGTGAAAAAGTCTAATTCCATAAAAAGAAAGGCTACAAGACTTTTTATTCAACATTCATAGACATAAAATGCTGATATGGAAAGGGAGCTGAAACTTAATGGCTAAAGTAAGACAAGATGCATGGTCACATGAAGACGACCTACTATTAGCTGAAACCGTTTTGCGTCACATTCGTGATGGAAGTACACAATTAAATGCATTCGAAGAAGTGGGAGATAAATTAAACCGAACTTCTGCAGCTTGCGGGTTTCGTTGGAATGCAGAGATTAGAAAAAAGTATGAAAATGCCATTGATCTTGCCAAAAGACAACGAAAAGAGAAAAAACGAGCGTTGCAAACACATGGGAAGCAGACGAGTAAAACACAGCCAGTGCTAGCATTGCCAGCGAATTTGGATAACACGGAGAAAAATCCGATAGAAGAAAGTTCTATTTCACTAGACTCTGTGATTCATTTTTTAACTCACCTAAAAAAAGATTACTATGCTTCTAATCAATCAAAAATAACGCTCGAACAAACAAAGCGAGAAAATGAGAAGCTCAAAAACAAAGTGTATGCACTTGAAAACCAACTAAAAGAAACAGAGTATCGACTCCAAACAATTCAAGAAGACTATCAAGTATTTGTCCAAATTATGGATCGAGCTAGAAAAATGACGGTGCTTGATGACCATGATAGCTTTCAAGCCCCTGCATTTAAAATGGATAAAAACGGTAACTTAGAGCAATTAGCACAAAGCTCAGGTAACTAACAAACAGGGCTTCCCATCGTTTAAAGAAGAAACGAAAGGGAAGCCCTTAATAATTGTTCTGCTATGTAAAATCAATCCCAATAATGCCGTCTACTGTATTGTTTTGATCCCGCTCTCGGCAGGTGGGTGCTCTGTTTTACATGTTGTGCTTCCTCTTGTGCCCAATCGAGGCCTGCACGTCATATAAAAACAAGTGGAGCTCCCAAATATAGAAATGTTCGGTCAAAACGATGGAAATAGACGAACATATCAGGATTGATTTTTCAACAAAATAATTGTTTAATATTGTAAATTAATTTTAACATAGCGAGAACAGTATTTCAATATCCCTACATGTGAAGTATAAGTTACAAAATTTACAGTTTCCTAACATTTTTATTGGTTTAGCATATTTTCTTTAGCTAGTCTTATCGAGAGATCCTCAAGCTGGTCCTCACTAACCTTACTTGGTGCTTCTGTTAATGGATCTGAAGCAGATGCTGTTTTCGGGAACAGTATCGTATCGCGTAAGTTAGATCTTCCTGCTAATAACATGATAATACGATCTAATCCTAAAGCGATACCACCATGAGGAGGAGCTCCATATTCTAATGCATCTAATAAGAAACCAAATTGTGCTCGTGCAGCTTCTTTCGTAAATCCAAGCACTTCAAACATTGTATCCTGTTGCTCTTTCTTATAAATACGGAGAGAACCGCCACCGAGCTCATAACCATTCAATACAAGATCATATGCGACAGCCCGTGCTGTTTGTGGCGCGCTTCTTAACTTATCCATATCATCTTCAGCTGGCATCGTAAACGGGTGATGTGCTGCTGAATATCTGCCTGCCTCTTCATCATATTCAAATAATGGCCAATCTGTAACCCAAAGAAAATTAAATTTCGAATGATCGATTAAATTCAAATCTTTTCCTAGCTTTAATCGAAGTGCACCAAGGCTATCGTAGACAACTGCTGTTTTATCTGCAACAAACAACAATAAATCTCCATCCGTTGCCTCTGCTTTTTCTTTTATCGCGATTGCTTCTTCTTCTGATAAGAACTTTGCAATTGAGCCTTTTAACTCTGATCCTTCTACTTTGAGCCATGCAAGACCTTGCGCACCGTATATTTTTACATAATCTGTTAACTTATCAATATCCTTGCGAGAAAAGCTAGCAGCTTGACCTTTTACGTTTAAAAGCGCTACTTCCCCTCCATTTTCTACCGCGTTTTGAAATACTTTAAACGATGACTGTGCTACGATATCCGAAACATGAATTAATTCCATCGCAAACCGTGTATCCGGCTTATCAGAACCAAATCTTGCCATGGCATCATCATACTTCATCCGAGGTAATGGCAATGTAAGATCAATTCCTTTTACATTTTTCATAACCTGCTGCATCATTTTTTCTGTCATTTCCATGATTTCATCGCTTGTCATAAAGGATGTCTCAATATCAATTTGTGTGAATTCTGGCTGGCGATCTGCACGAAGATCCTCATCCCGAAAACAACGGGCAATTTGATAATAGCGCTCAAATCCACTCATCATGATTAACTGCTTAAATAACTGTGGAGATTGCGGCAACGCATAAAACTCGCCAGGATGAACCCTGCTTGGAACAAGATAATCACGTGCTCCTTCTGGTGTGCTTTTTGTTAATATCGGCGTTTCCATTTCTAGAAACGCATTGTTATTTAGGAACGTACGAACTTCTTGGGTAACTTGATGTCTTAGCTTAAATGTTTCTTGTAGAACATTTCTTCGTAAATCCATATAACGATATTTTAATCGTAAATCCTCAGATACATCTGTGTCATCTTGAATTAGAAATGGAGGATTTTTTGATTTATTTAAGACCGTAATATCCGTTGCTATAACTTCAATTTTTCCTGTTTGCATATGCGGATTAACCGTTGCATTATCGCGCGCAACAACATTTCCACTTACTTCTATTACAAACTCTGTTCGAACCATTTCGGCTATTTCTAGTGCTTGCTTTGAAACTTCAGGATTGAATACGATCTGAACAATTCCTGATTTGTCACGTAGATCAATGAAGATCAGTCCACCTAGGTCTCTTCTTTTTTGAACCCAACCTTTTAAAAGCACTGTTTTACTAATATTCTCTATTCCCAATGTCCCCGCAAATACGCGTTCACTCATCTTATTTTCCTCCTTGAAGCTTTTCCTGCATAATAACAGCTAATTCTGTTAATGGTACTTGAATCTGATCCCCTGTATCCATATCCTTTAAATTAATCACTTGCATCTCTAACTCTTCATCGCCAAGCACGAGTACATACTTTGCTTTATATCGATCTGCAGCTTTAAACTGTGCTTTCACTTTTCTTCCTTGGTAATCCTTATCGACTTGAATTCCATGTGTACGCAATTCATGAACAAGCAATACAGCCTGCTTAGCTGCTTCATCTCCCATTGTAACGACGAAGCAATCCAAGGATTCGTCTACTGGAATATCCTTCTTCTCTGCTTCTAAAGCCATTAATAAGCGCTCTATTCCCATTCCAAAACCGATACCAGGAGTACTTGGTCCTCCAAGCTCTTCCACGAGACCATTGTATCTTCCACCACCGGCTAATGTAGTAATTGCGCCAAATCCTTCTGCCTCACTCATAATTTCAAATGCTGTATGATTATAATAATCAAGTCCACGCACAAGATTTGGATCAACCTCATAAGCAATCCCCATCATTGTTAAGTATGTTTTTACTTGTTCGAAATACTGTTTACTTTCTTCGTTTAAATAATCCAAGATCGATGGGGCATTTTCCATTGCTGGATGATTACGATCCGTTTTACAATCAAGGACTCGCATCGGATTTTGATTTAATCGGCTCTGACAATCCTGACACAGTTCTTCTTTTACAGGTGCGAAATAATCAATTAATGCTTGGCGATATGCTGCTCTGCTTTCTTTATCCCCTAACGTATTTATAACGAGTTTTAAAGAACGAAGGCCAAGTTCTTGATAACAGGTCATAGCAAGATCAATGACTTCTGCATCAACGGCAGGGTCGGCACTTCCTAATACTTCCACACCAAATTGATTTAACTGTCTCATCCTACCCTGTTGTGGCCTTTCATAACGAAACATCGGCATAAAATAATATAGCTTCACAGGCTGACTCGGATCACCATATAATTTATTTTGAACAAAGGCTCTCGTTACAGCAGCAGTTCCTTCTGGACGTAACGTGAGACTTCTTCCACCTCTATCCTCGAAGGTGTACATTTCTTTTTGGACAATATCCGTAGAATCCCCTACCCCACGCTGAAAAACTTCGGTATGTTCGAATACTGGCGTTCGAATTTCATCATAATGGTACCTTTCACATACCTTCTTAATTTGATCTTCTACATATTGCCATCTTTTAGCTTCTATTGGTAATATGTCTGCAGTTCCTCTAGGAGCCTTTATAATCATTTCAATCCCTCCAATTGATCCATTCTGTATAAATGTAATAAATAATAATAATGATTATCGAATAAGCGGCAAGAAAAATACTACCAATTAAAAAACTCCCGTCCCTTATATATAATATATAAGGGACGGGAGTTACCCGCGTTGCCACCCTGATTGATGCACGAAAAAAATGCACCCTCTTTTACACAGTTAACGCCTGCAACTCGTCTATATCTACTTTAAATGGTTCAATATAGATCCTCAGGAACGTCCTTCATTGGTGCATAAAGTAAAAATGCTTTCAGCCACGACATTTTCTCTCTAGACTAATGACAACCAACTACTTTTTCCATCATCGGATATTTTCGTTTATTTAATTATGAATGAATACTATAATAATTGGAAATGGGGATAAAGTCAAGCACGATTGAGTTTTTTCTTTAATGCTTTTACCTCACCTAAAGAAATTCCAAGCTCTTCAGCAATTTCCATATGGGTAGCATCTCCATAAAGCTCTATAAACCGATGAAAATCAACTTGAAAAATATCTTGGTTTGCATTTGTTGCCCACTGTTTTTCATGATATCGCATATTCATTCTCTCCCTTTTTCTATCTAGCTTTGCCTTAATCAATTGTTTTTATTAAAATAAAGGGAGAAATATTTTGTTTCGAAAAAAATTTAGGAGTGGTGCAATGGCTCGTAAAATAAATTTGTGGTCAGTGCTATTAATCGGTTTAATTGCTTCCTTATTTAGTACAACAGTCTATGCCGATGAAGCCATCATAATGACGGATCATCTCAATGTCCGAGAAGGCCCTGGAACGCAATTTGAAGTCATAACGAAAGTACATACCAATGAGAAATACACCATCCTAAATGAAGATGGTGAATGGATTGAAATTCAGCTTGCTGAAAAGACAGGCTGGGTCACAAAAGAATACACAACAATACAACCGGAGAAAAAAGCGAATGCTCCAACTAACCAAGACATGCAATCAAATGAAATTAATGTTATCTATGACCATACGCAAATTAGAGAAGCACCATCTACCACATCGGAAATCAATTATTTTGTTGATAAAGGAACGAAATTGAAGGTTATCGACGAGCAAGAGGAATGGTTAAAAGTAAAAGGTGAAAACGGAGAAGGTTATTTACATAAAGCATTAGTTGAGGAGACTAGTTTTCATTCTTCAAAAGGATTAAAAAATAAAGTGATCATTATTGATGCGGGGCATGGTGGAAGAGATGTTGGTGCGTTAGGGGCAAAGGACTCTATCGAAAAAAGCATGACAATGCGAACAGCACAGGAATTAGCGCAAGAGTTAACGACTCTTGGAGCAGAGGTAATTCTTGTGAGATCAAGGGATGAATACATTTCGCTTGCAAGCAGGACAAGCCTTTCTAATATCATGAATACAGATGCGTTTATTAGCCTCCATTATAACAGCTTCCCCGAGGCTCCTTCTGTTACAGGGATAGGCACCTATTTCTATCATACGCAAAACCAAGCGTTAGCTTCCTTTGTTCAAAAAGAACTAATAAATGAAACTACAGCAAAGGATCGAGGCACTGCATTTGCTGATTTTCAAGTATTACGTCAAAATTTGAAACCGGCAATTTTACTAGAGCTTGGCTTTATTTCTAATCCTGAAAAGGAACAGCTGTTACAAACAAACGCATATCAAAAAAAGCTCGTAAAAGGAATTGTAAGTGGATTAGAACGATATTTTAGCAGGTGAGATTCAATTAAAATTGTATTCACATCAAAAAGGCATAGCCGCAATTTTTACGACTATGCCTTTTCTAATTTCTAGCAGCTATCAACTAAAAATAGTTCCTTTTTCTTGTTCAACCTATATTATAAATGATTCCTACTTCAATGTTCTTTCCATAACAGGTTATTTATCCTTCGAGTCAATAATGATGGTAACAGGACCAACATTAGTGAACTGTACATCCATCATCGCACCAAACTCCCCAGTTTCTACATGTATTCCTTCTGCTTTTAATTGGTCATTAAATTGCTCATAAAGTGTTTCAGCCATTTCAGGTCGAGCAGATTTAACGAAACTAGGTCTGCGTCCCTTGCGCGTATCTGCATACAATGTAAACTGTGAAACAGATAACACCCCGCCATTTACATCCTTTAGAGACCAGTTCATTTTACCTTCTTCATCTTCAAATATCCGTAAATGAACAATTTTTTGAACGAGATATGCGACATCCTCCATCGAATCTTCATGCGTTACACCTAAGAGAATGACATACCCGTTATCAATTGCCCCGATAATTTGATTGTCAACCGTTACTGACGCATTACTTGCTCGTTGAATTACTGCTTTCATCTAACTTCCACCTTCAATGATTTTTCATCTGCTTTTTAAAACAAATGGGTTTATTGTACGGTTCGCGTTACCGTATATACATCTTTTATTTGTTTTAGCCGTTCTACTATTTTGCGCAAATGCTCTGTATTATGGATTAAAATTGTTATTTGAATTACTGCCATTTTATTTCGATCGGATCTTCCGTTAACATGCGTTATATTTGTTTTTGCTTCATTAACAGATTGGAGCACCTCGTTAAGCAACCCCCGGCGATCATATCCTGTTATTTCAAGATCAACATGGTATTGCTTTTGGTCCATCGGATGACTTTCCCACTCAACATGCAAATAGCGTTCTTTCGCTTCATCTGTTTGCACATTGGGACAATCGGCCCGATGAACAGAAACGCCTCTTCCTTTCGTAATATAACCAACAATTTCATCCCCAGGGACTGGATTACAGCATTTTGAAAGTCTTACTAACAGATTTTCAATGCCCGCAACCCTAACTCCAGAATCACCGCGATGCGCTTTTTTCTTTTCTTTTACTTCACTTTTTGCTTCTTCAATTGTTTGCGCAAGATCCTGTTCCTGCTGCTTTGAGCGTCTTATTTTTTCCGTTAAACGAGTAGCAATCAATGCAGCTGTAATTCCTTGATAGCCAACTGCTGCATACATATCTTCTTCATTTGAAAAATTGAATTTTTCGTTTACACGTTGAATATTGTCATTTGTTAAAGCCTCTTTTGGCTCGATTCCAAGCGCACGAATTTCCTTATCCACTAAATCCTTCCCTTTAGAGATATTTTCGTCTCGCCGCTGTTTTTTAAAAAACGCTTTTATTTTATTTTTTGCTTGTGATGTTTTCGTAATCTTCAACCAATCCTGTGAAGGACCGTAAGAGTGCTTTGAAGTCAAAACCTCAATAATATCGCCGTTTTTCAACTTATAATCTAGTGGCTCCATCTTTCCATTTATTTTAGCTCCGATTGTTTGATTCCCTATTTCAGTATGAATTCGATAGGCAAAATCAAGCGGAATGGACCCAGAAGGAAGCTCAATTACATCTCCTTTAGGTGTGAACACATAGACCATATCAGAAAACAGATCCAATTTTAGCGATTCCATAAATTCTTCTGCATCATGGGTTTCATTCTGCCATTCTAAAATTTCACGGAACCATGTTAGTTTTTCTTCGAATGACTTTTTATCCTTACTTACTTGTTTTCCTTCTTTATATGCCCAGTGCGCAGCGATTCCATATTCTGCGATTTCGTGCATATCATTCGTTCGAATTTGAACCTCTAACGGGTCTCCTTTTGGACCAATAACCGTTGTATGCAATGATTGGTAAAGATTAGGCTTAGGCATCGCAATATAGTCTTTGAATCTTCCAGGCATTGGTTTCCAGCATGTATGAATAATACCTAATACTGCATAACAATCCTTAATACTATTCACCATAACCCGAACAGCTAACAAATCATAAATTTCGTTAAACTGTTTGTTCTGTTTCGCCATTTTTCGATAAATGCTATAAATATGCTTTGGTCTTCCTGATATATCTGCCGTAATCTTTACTTCTTTTAATTGGTTTTGAATTTCGTTCATAACCTCTTCAATATATGATTCACGCTCATTACGCTTTTGCTTCATTAATTGAACGATGCGGTAATATTGCTGTGGATTTAAATATCGAAGTGCCGTATCCTCTAGCTCCCACTTTATTGTAGATATCCCTAGACGGTGCGCTAAGGGAGCGAATATTTCCAACGTTTCATTGGCAATTCGGCGTTGTTTTTCTGGGGGGAGATGCTTTAATGTACGCATGTTATGCAAGCGATCTGCTAGTTTTATTAAAATTACACGGATATCTTTTGCCATCGCTACAAACATTTTACGGTGATTTTCAGCTTGTAGTGCTTCCTTGGACTTATATTTAATCTTTCCGAGCTTTGTTACACCATCAACAAGCATGGCAACTTCACGATTAAATACTTCCTCAAGCTGCTCAAGCGTTACTTCCGTGTCCTCTACAACGTCATGTAAAAAACCGCCGGCAATTGTGACTGGGTCCATTTTCAGTCCAACAAGTATTCCAGCTACTTGCACAGGATGAATAATATATGCTTCTCCTGATTTTCGGAATTGATCTGCATGTGCATCTTTTGCAAAAAGATAAGCACGTCGAATAAATGCAATATCATCTTCCACAAGATATTGTCCTGCTTCTTCTAAAATCGTATCTATTGTTAATATGTTATCGTTAGCCATTCAATCACCTAATTTGTTGGAGAGAATAAAAAAAGAATATACCTTATAGTATCGAAAATTTTTCGCTAAAAGTAAAGTAAAAAACATTAAAATCCACGAATATAATGGGTCTGACGAATTTTAGGATAAAACACGCCAGACCCTTGCATTACACTTTTCACTATTACTCGTATTTCATTAAAGCAAGTACTTCATAGTTTTTTAGTTTTTCCATTCCGTCTAAATAAGAAAGCTCAATTAAAAATGCACAGCCTGCCACTACCCCACCAAGCTGCTCAACTAGGTTAATAGTCGCTTCAATCGTCCCACCAGTTGCAAGTAAATCATCTGTAATTAATACCCGCTGACCAGGCTTAATTGCATCCTTATGTATTGTTAATACATTTTCTCCATACTCTAAGCCATAGTCCACTTTGATTACTTCTCTTGGAAGCTTTCCTTCTTTACGTACAGGGGCAAATCCAACCTCCAATGCATAGGAAACAGGACAGCCTATAATAAAGCCTCTTGCCTCTGGTCCTACTACAAGATCAATATCTTTTTCTTTCGCAAATTCAACAATTTCATCTACAGCAGATTTAAATGCTTTTCCATTATCCATTAAAGGAGTTATATCTTTAAATTCGATGCCTTCCTTTGGCCAATCTTGAACAATCTTAATGTATTGCTTGTAATCCATTTGCCTTTTCCTCCTTGGAACCTTCCAAATCAATAAATTGTCCTACCCAATCTTTTAGTTGCTCATAGGTTGAATAATAAAGTGTTTCCTCCACCTTCGCACGAGTTAACCGTTGGTGGTAGGTCCATGATTCATGTAAGTCCTTTTTGTTTGATGTTGGCATAAATGTCACCACACCATTATCTATTTTAACAAATTCAAGCTCAGAAAACACTTTTGACATAAAAATAATATCATTCTTCGTCCATTTCTTAGCAGCCATGATTTTTCGAATGTCTTGTTTTAAATCAATCGTCTTTTGTTTCCATATTTGTGCATAGTACCATTTAAAGTCCTCTCTCGAAGGAAAACGAGCCATATACATGCTTTCCTCCAATTGAAAACAAACATGGATGTTAACAGGACTTAATTGCGTGAGATAATCTCCAAGCATTGGTAACGCTGGTGGAAGATCAACAATAAATAGCGTATTTACTTTTTGTAAAGCATCTAGATCAGAGTCATAGGAGATAACTGGAATATTGGATCCCAAGTCCTTCCTTACATTATCTATGTCATTCGCTAGGACCGCACTTGATTCAAATCCTTTAAATGATTGTAGATCTACATTTTTCTTCCCGCGATGGTCAAACAATTGCCAATCATTAATTTGAATATCCTCCATCACGATTTGCAGCTTCTTAAACCCATTCCACTCATTTATTCGTAATTCGCCAGCAACAGACACCTCTGTTTTCGGTGTGATAAACGAATATAATTCACCTAGTCCAAAACCAATACCTTCTACTACTGTATCCGCTTGTTTAAATTGAAGCTTTAAATGCTTCTTATTATTTCCTAGCTGTCGAGCATCTACCGGAACCTGTTGAATAAGAAATCGTGGTTTTGGATTTCCCATTCCAAATGGTGCTAGCTTTCCTATTTCTTGAATGAGAGATTCACTCATATCTGTTACTGCAAGCTGCTTACTTATTTCTAATTCTTGTTTAAAGTCTTCTTCTGTTAATTGGTCCATAACAAGATGATTTAATGCTGTTCGTAGCTCTGACACTTTGTCCAATTCAAGGGTCATCCCAGCTGCTTGTGCATGCCCACCAAATCGGACAAAAAGATCTTTCACTTTCATACAATTTTGAAACAAATCGAACGCAGGAATACTACGGGCAGATCCTTTTGCTGTTCCAGTTTCCTCATTAATTGCAAGTACAATTGCAGGTCGATCATACTTTCGTACTAATCGAGATGCAACGATACCAAGGACACCTTCATTCCAGCCTTTATTAGCAATGACAATAATGCCTGTCGTTGTTTGAAGATCGACCATTTCTTCCGCTTCGGTTACTATTTCTGATACAATTTGCTGACGCTTTTGATTTAACTGATCAATCCTTTCAGCAAGCTCCAAAGCTACTTCTTCATTATCTGCTAAAAGTAGTTCCACTGCTAAATCAGCATCTTGTAATCTTCCAACAGCATTTAAGCGTGGGCCTATTAAAAAACCAACGTCCTCTTCAGTCACTTCATTTGTAAGCTTACATTGCTGCTTTAACGCCATTAAGCCTGCTCTTTTTGTATTTGCTAGTTTTTTTAACCCATAATAAGCAAATATACGATTTTCTCCAACTAATGGAACAAGATCAGCGATTGTCCCAATAGCAACAAGATCCAATAAGTGTTCTGGGAAATAGCCTAGTATATACTGTGCAAATTTAAACGCAACGCCAACTCCAGCAAGCTCCTTAAATGGATAGTTCGGCGAACACTTCGGGTGAATAATTGCGAAGGCATTTGGCAACGTTTCTTGTGGTTCATGGTGATCGGTAATAATCAAATCAATTCCAAGTTCATTAGCTAGTTCTGCCTCATGAACAGATGCAATTCCAGTGTCAACCGTAATAATTAATGAATACCCATTTTGAGCAGCGACACGAAATGCTTCTTCATTTGGACCATAGCCTTCTGTAAACCGATTCGGTATATAGAAATCACAGCTTGCTTCAAGCTCCTCTAATGCATGTAAGAGAACAGTTGTCGAGCTCACTCCATCCGCATCATAATCACCAAAAACGAGAATTTTTTCTTTATTCTCTATTGCTTGGTGTACCCGAGCTGCTGCTTTCTCTATTGCGTCAAATCCTTCTGGATGATGCAACTGATCTATATTTGGGGATAAAAACTGTAATGCTTCCTGTTCGTTCGTTATCCCTCGTTGTATTAACAAATCCTTTATGATCGGAGGAACTGATGCTTTAATATCATTCCAATGCACATGTTCCTCGATATGATCGTTAATTTTCCATTTAGTTTTACTATGTAACATACGTTCACCCCTGACCTATTCATTATACAAAACAGGATCAGGGGCGGCAAATACATTTTCTTGAAATTATGCTTATTGATAGCTATTCTTTGTTGGTCTGCTCGTTAATGCTCTCCGCTTCAAGTCCATTATCAAGCAAGGTTCTATGCAATTTTTGATTTTCTGTTCTTAGTATTTTAATATCTCGTTGTAAACGAAAAACCTTTACCATACCTACTGTGGCAGTTATGAGCACCCCCATAAGAACTGAAAATAAAATAACTAATATCAGTGGGGATTCTGCAGTCCAAAATAAATAATTCACTTTAACTGGTGAAACATTGGTTACTGCAAAAATAGATATAATAATGATGAACACAATGGCAAATACAACATACGTTTGTCCCTTCATAGGTTAACCTCCAATCTACTCTACTAAATTATTACCCACTTCGCTGTAAAAATAAGCATAACCTCCTTTGCTACCTGCAACGGAGGTTATGTAAATAACGATTAGGCTTTGTTCAAATTATACTTGTGGCCCATCAACTCGCTTCTTTTTCGTGAAATCGACCGGCTTATCCTTGATCATCTTGCCTCTCCATACTAACCACAGCTGTGAAGCTAGGAATAAGGAAGAATATGTTCCGACTAATAACCCAACAGCTAGTGCAATTGCAAAGCCTGTAATTGATTGTGCGCCTAAGAATAGAAATGCTAATACTGCGAGCATCGTTGTAAATGACGTATTAATACTTCTTGTAAAGGTTTGTATTAAGCTGTTATTCACAATTCGAGCTAATTCTTTCGCAGATTTAACACGTTTTTTCTTTCTTAAATTCTCTCTTATTCGATCAAACGTAACAATTGTATCGTTAATCGAATATCCGACAATCGTGAGGATTGCAGCGACAATGGTTATGTCAAACTCTATTCTAAAGATACTAAAGACGACAAGGACGAAAAATGCGTCGTGTAACAATGCAATAATCGCGGTAATTGCAAAATAAAACTCAAACCGCATCGTCACGTATAAAATCATCCCTATTGTCGCAATACCAACAGCGTATAATGCATTCTTTACCAGCTCTTCTCCTACAACTGGTGAGACGACACTCACACTTGGAGCAACACCATATTTCTCACTAAAATAATTTTCAACTTCCTTTATTTTATCTTCAGATAACACCTTATCAAAACGGGTAACTGCCCGATCGTTATTATCACCAGATATAACGATTGACTTCGCTTTTATACCTAGCTCATCGAGATTATCTTTAACTTGTTCTGTTGTTAAACTAGTTTCCGACATCACTTCAATACGAGAGCCACTCGTAAAATCAATTCCAGGATTTAATTGGAAAAGAAGCAAGGACACAATTCCAACAATCACCATAATAAGTGAACCGATAAAAAACTTTTTCCGGTGCTGCACTACATTCACTTTTCGATTCCTAAATGTTGCTTCCTCTTCTTCTTTTTCGGCGATATCTCGAATGTCGGTTTGCTTAACACCAAACCATGCTGGACGCCTTTTAAAGAAAGGCTGTTTAATCCATAGCAATAGAAGTAATCGTGTTCCATATACCGCGGTAATGAAGCTTAGTATAATGGAAACAATTAGCATCGTTGCAAAACCCTTTACAGAGCTTGTTCCAAACGCGAACAAAATTATCGCCGCTAAAAGCGTTGTAATATTCGCATCAAAAATCGTTGACAATGAATTTTTTGTACCTGCTTTAAATGCTGCCGGAATAGATTTTCCAGCTCTGATTTCTTCTTTAATTCGTTCAAAAGTAATGACGTTCGCATCTACTGCCATACCAACCCCTAGAATTAATGCAGCTATTCCTGGTAGGGTCAATACCCCATTCATTAATGTAAATACAAGAAGAATAAGATAAATATAGATACTTAAATTAATTGTGGCAATCAAGCCCGGAAAACGGTAAACGAACAGCATAAACAAAAAGACAAGTCCTACGCCTATATAGCCTGCAAAAACCGTTTTATTTAATGCTTGTTCACCAAATTGTGCCCCAACTGAAGTAGAATAAAGCTCCTTCATATTCACAGGTAATGAACCTGAGTTAATGATATCTGCCATATATTTCGCTTCATCTACAGTGAAATTACCTTCAATCATGACATTTGTAGTATTTAAGGTTTGATTTACTGAAGGAGCTGATATGTATTTTGGCTCTTCTTTATCTGATTCCGCAGTAAAAGAATCACCTTCCTGATAATCCATCCATATGACTAACAGGTTTGGATTCATTGTTTTTACTTTGCTCGTAACATCAGCAAATTTAGAAGCATCCTTCAACTGTAACGTTACAATTGGTTGATTTGTATCTGGATGAAAATCCTGTTTGGCACTTCCTTCTTTAATATCAGAACCATCTAAGAGCTGTTTATCATCTACATCGCGAAAAGATAAACGTGCAGACGTTGCCAGCATTTCCCTTGCCTGCTGTTGGTTTTCTACACCAGCAAGCTGTACACGGATTCGATCCTCCCCTTCAATGTCGATACTCGCTTCACTAATTCCAAGTCGATTCACACGATCATTTAAGGTTTGAACCGTTGCTTCCAATAGCTTTCTATTTGTCTCCTGGATTTTATCAACTGGTTCGACTTCATACAAAATTTCAAAGCCACCTTGAAGATCGAGTCCAAGGTTAATATCTTTTACAATTCCTTTTACCGTTGTTCCAATCGTTCCTGCGAACAATAAAACGATTAGAAAAAAGGCAATGATTCTGCCTCTGTTTTTCATTTCGTTATTTCCTCCCTCAACTAAACAACAATTCGAATTATACATTCATTTTTGCTTGTACTTCACCAGTTAAAGCGGCGATTGAAGCAAATAAATCATTTTCATCCTGATATGCGGAAACTGTCAAATAACTCATATAAATATTAGAGCTAAGGTGAAACACGTCCTGAACTGCTTCATATAATCTTTTTTCAGGATTACCCTTCCAAACCTTCTGTCTTAGACAATCCCAAACATTCTCATTTGTCGCTTCTTTATAGCCCATTAACTGCAATTCACTCACTTTGCTTGCAAGCGCTGGTTCTATTTTTAGTTTCCAATCCTCAACTGTGCGAATTAATTCCAAGACATTCCCTCCTGCAAAAATATCCCTTCTATCTGACAACTTGTCATGCTTGGCCCACTCTATTGCATATATATCATTGTATATGAAAATTTCTTTTTTGAGAAGGCAGGTTGTCGATGTGTCTAAACAAACTTTTTTACAAGGTACACTTATATTAATAGCTGCTGGGATGATCACACGGTTTCTAGGCTTTATTAACCGACTTGTTGTAGCTCGCCTTATGGGAGAAGAGGGGGTTGGCCTTTATATGATGGCACTACCAACCCTATTCTTAATTATGACGCTGACACAGCTTGGACTTCCGGTAGCCATTTCAAAAAGAATTGCAGAAGCAGAAGCAAGAAATGATCGAGCAAAAATAAAACAAATTTTAATCGTTTCCTTAATTGTTACCGGCATATCTAGTTTGTTTTTCACAGGGCTTATGATGATTGGTGCGCCTTTTATCGCACAGCATTTATTAACAGATGAACGCACACTTTATCCACTACTAGCAATTAGTCCAATCGTTCCCATTGTTGCCATCTCTTCTATTCTACGAGGTTATTTCCAAGGAAGACAAAATATGAAGCCACAAAGCTATTCGCTCGTTATTGAGCAGATCGTTCGTATTTCATGTGTAGCGTTATTTGTAAATCTATTCTTACCGTATGGTATTGAGTTTGCGGCAGCTGGTGCCATGTTTAGTGTTATCCTTGGCGAATTTGTTTCACTATTATACATGATTTATCAATTTAAGCGAAAGAAAACCATTAAGATTCGCTATCGATTTTTTTCTTATTTAAAGACAAGCAAGGAGACATTAAAGGAATTGTTCTCTATTGCTTTGCCTAGTACAGGCAGTCGCATGATTGGATCGATATCTCATTTTTTAGAACCAATTGTTGTCGCGCAATGCTTAGCAATAGCAGGCATTTCAACAACGCTAGCAACGAAGCAATATGGTGAATTAACAGGATATGTTCTACCATTACTATTCCTACCTACTTTTATAACACAATCATTATCAATTGCGCTCGTACCTTCTATATCTGAAGCAGATGCGATGGCCAACCATAAATTAATACATTATCGCATACATCAAGCAATTCGAATATCATTTGCATCAGGAGCAATTGCAACTATCATTCTTACCCTATTTTCAAATGAAATCTTAAGCCTAATGTACGGCACAGCAAATGCTAGCAGGTTCTTAGTATTAATGGCTCCTTTTTTTCTATTGCTTTACATTCAATCGCCACTACAAGCAGCATTACAAGCGCTTGATTTAGCAAAACCAGCAATGTGGAACAGCTTAATCGGAAATGTATTTAAATTCGTTATCTTAATCGTATTAGCATCTAATGAAAATTTTGGAATTATGGGGGTAGCAATTGCTATGTCTATCGGTGTCATTCTTGTAACCCTACTTCACCTTGCTTCCTTGAATAAAATTCTATCATTTTCTATTCCATTCATCGATATAGGGAAAATGATTCTTCTTTTATTGCTTACATGGGGATCTGGCAATCTTATCCGAAATATTTTTATACAAGGAGAAGCAAATGTATTTCTGCTTAGTTTCATATTTATCCTTTTATCATTTATGTACTTACTATTTCTATTTGCACTGCGCTTTATTACAAGAGAAGAATTAAAACAAATTCCCTTTATCCAAAAGTGGGTATAGTTATTTTTTAGGAAACTCGTCTAAAAAATTTGTTTCCGAATAGGATGTAATAAAAGGACAATCATAGGGGGAGAAAAACATGAGACAACAGTTTATTGGACTTTTGTACGGCTGGACTGCAATATTTTCACTCATTCTTTTTACAAGCATTATTTTAGCAACAATTCTGCGCTTTACTTCGCTTAATGAACCAACACTTTCTTGGATTACGTTATCAATTGGATTACTTGTATTATTTATTGGAGGTTTTATTGCTGGAATGAAAGGAAAAGAAAAAGGCTGGTTTATGGGGACATTTACTGGATTAGGATTTACCTTATTTACATTTCTCGTGCAATACTTAGGCTATCAGCAAGCATTTTCAATGGAGCAATCCCTTCATCATGCTGGTTATGTATTAGCAGCACTTATCGGAGGCGTTTTTGGTGTAAACATGCTAACCTCTGCAAACAAATAGCAAGCAAAAGAAAGCGACTGTCATTTGGACAGCCGCTTTTTACATTATTATGCAGTTGTAACTTCTCTAATTGCTGAACGATCATATGTAAGCTTTGTACCGTCACCAGCTTGAATCACAACAGTGCTTTCATCGATTGAATGAATCACACCATGAAAACCACCAATTGTTACAACAGAATCACCTTTTTGAAGACTATCCTGCATTTGTCTTACTTGTTTTTGTCGCTTTTGTTGCGGACGAATCAACAAGAAGTAAAAAATAACAAACATTAGGATAATCGGAAGTAATGGTCCTAAAAATTCCATTTAATTCACTCCTTTCATTAAAAGTTTTTCGCATTCGGTTTATTTAACCCATATTGTTCAAAGAATGCTTCTTTAAAGTCACCAAGTCGATCTTCGCGTATAGCTTCTCGTACTTGCTCCATTAATTTTAACAGAAAATAGAGGTTATGATAAGTAGTAAGTCTAAAACCGAATGTTTCATTGCATTTTATTAAGTGTCTAATATATGCACGTGAATAGTTTTTGCACACATGACAATCACAATTTTCATCAATTGGTGTAAAATCACGGGCGTATTTTGCATTTCGAACAACTAGTCTTCCATTAGAAGTCATACATGTCCCATTTCGTGCAATACGGGTCGGAAGCACGCAATCAAACATATCTACACCACGAATCGCACCATCAATCAACGAATCTGGTGATCCTACTCCCATTAAGTACCGCGGCTTATCATTCGGCATTAACGGAGTTGTAAATTCAAGCACTCGATTCATTACTTCTTTTGGTTCGCCAACAGATAACCCTCCAATAGCATAGCCTGGAAAATCTAAGGAAATGAGATCAGATGCACTTTGTTTTCGAAGTGCTTCATATTCTCCACCTTGAATTATGCCGAACAATCCTTGATCTGATTTGCGCTGGTGAGCCTCTAAACATCTCTCTGCCCATCGAGAAGTTCTTTCTACAGAGCTTTTCATATATTCGTAAGTAGCAGGATATGGTGGACACTCATCAAACGCCATCATAATATCTGATCCGAGCGCATTTTGAATGTGCATTGCTTTCTCTGGTGAAAGGAATAGCTTTTCTCCATTTAGATGATTTCGGAAGTGAACACCTTCTTCTTTTATTTCACGCATATCACTTAAGCTAAAAACCTGAAATCCCCCAGAATCCGTTAAAATAGGGCCATCCCAATTCATAAATTTATGAAGGCCACCAGCTTCTTGTACAATATCCTCTCCAGGGCGGAGCCATAAATGGTAGGTGTTCGAAAGAATGATTTTAGCATTCATAGAATGTAAATCATCTGGACTCATTGTTTTAACCGTTGCTAATGTACCTACTGGCATAAAAATCGGAGTTTCAAAGGTACCGTGTGGTGTCGTTACCTTCCCCAATCGCGCTCCCGTTTGTTTACATGTTTTAATTAATTCATATTTTATCGGTGTCATTTCTAATCGTTCCTCTTCTAAATGATTAGCATTGCATCGCCAAAGCTGAAAAATCGATAGCGTTCTTCGACAGCTTGTCGATATGCTGTTAAGACTGGTTCTCTTCCTGCTAGCGCACTAACTAACATTACCAAGGTTGATTTCGGCAAATGGAAATTAGTAATTAACCCGTCGATTGCTTTAAAATGAAAGGGTGGATAAATAAAAATGTCCGTCCAACCACTAGTAGCTCTAAAACGACCTTGATTATCTCTTGCTATCGTTTCTAATGTACGGGTGGATGTTGTCCCTACAGATATTATTCTACCACCATTTTCTTTGATTTTATTCAATGTATCAGCGGTTTCCGCTGTCATATGATAAAATTCTGAATGCATCGCATGTGCTTCGATATCTTCTACACTTACTGGTCGAAAGGTCCCTAATCCAACATGAAGCGTAATAAAGACAATGGTTACTCCCATTTCTTCAATTTCATGAAGTAATTGTTGTGTAAAGTGAAGGCCAGCAGTAGGAGCAGCAGCAGAGCCTTCCTCCTTTGCATAAACGGTTTGGTACCGTTCTTTTTCTGGTAATTGTTCTTTGATATATGGAGGTAACGGCATTTCTCCGAGCTCGTCTAATATTTCATAAAAAATTCCTTCATATGAAAATTCTAAAATACGTCCACCATGTTCTAACATACGCGTGCATGTTGCTTTTAGTTTTCCATCACCAAACGTTAATACGGTTCCTTCTTTAATTTTTCGTGCCGGCTTTGCAAGTACTTCCCAACGATCATTTTCTTCTTGATGTAATAATAATATTTCTATTTTAGCACCAGTATCTTCTTTCATCCCATATAAACGAGCAGGAAGTACTCTCGTATCATTTAACACAAGACAATCTCCCTTTTTTAAATAATCTTTTATATTCGGGAATTGCTTATGTTCTATTTGCTTTGTCTCTTTGTTCAGAACGAGAAGCCTTGAAGAAGCTCTGTCTGCCAATGGAGTTTGTGCGATTAACTCAGCTGGTAATTCAAAATCAAAATCTTCTACATTCATTTTTACCTCTAACTTCCTTCCATATCTTTAACGAAATTTACCAATAAGAAAAAAAATAAGCGACAAAATAATACTGACCACAATCGAAGTCATAATCGGAAAATAAAAGGAAAAGTTTCCTTTCTTAAAGCTAATGTCCCCTGGCAACCGACCTATAAAAGTCCAAACAAAACCTACGATAAGAAGAATTACACCGGTTATCATTAGCCACTTTCCTGGATTCATCCCTCATCATTCCTTTTCAATCCAAAATGCGCATATGCTTTCGATGTAACGACTCTGCCACGTGGTGTACGTTGGATAAAACCAATTTGTAATAAATAAGGCTCATATACATCTTCTATTGTTTGAGCTTCTTCGCCAATCGTTGCTGCAATAGTTTCTAATCCAACAGGACCACCTTGAAAACCGTCAATGATACCCTTTAGTAGCTTGTGATCGATATGATCTAATCCCTCATCATCTACCTGAAGCATATGTAAAGCACGTATCGTTGTATCCATACTAATTACCTTTTCTCCGCTAACTTGTGATATATCACGAATTCGTTTTAACAAGCGATTCGCTATTCGTGGTGTACCTCGAGACCTTCTTGCTACTTCCATTGCAGCATCTTCTTTAATCGCAGTATCAAATATTTCTGCAGTGCGCTCTACAATCGCACAAAGGTGCTGCTTTTCATAAAATTCCAGTCTGCTTAGCACACCAAATCGATCACGCAAAGGAGCTGATAATAGCCCTGCACGTGTAGTTGCCCCAACGAGCGTGAAAGGTGGCAAATCTATACGAACCGAACGCGCACTCGGCCCTGTTCCAATCACAATATCGATAAAAAAGTCCTCCATGGCAGAATATAATACTTCTTCCACTGTTCTTGGTAAACGATGCACCTCATCAATAAACAGAACGTCTCCTGGTTCAAGTGACGATAGAATTGCTGCTAAATCTCCAGCACGATCAATGGCAGGTCCAGAAGTTGATCGAAACTGAACGCCCATTTCATTGGCTATTATCGCAGCAAGTGTCGTTTTCCCTAGTCCTGGGGGACCGTATAATAATACATGATCTAATGGTTCTTCACGCATTTTTGCGGCCTGAATAAATATTTCAAGGTTTTCCTTTACCTTGTCCTGACCGATATACTGAGTTAAAGTTGTAGGACGGAGGCTAAGCTCTACAACAGAATCCTCCGCCTGCAACTCACCTGTAACCATCCGTTCATCCATAATATCCCCCCTTTATTACTTTTTCATTAACAAAGCTAATGCTTTGCGAACAAGTTCATCCGTGCTATGTATTTGATCCTTCGGAAGCTGTGGCATAATTGCTTTAATCTCCCTATCGGTATATCCAAGTGCAAGTAGCGCTTCTTTTGCTTCATTAAATTCTTTCGCTGTTGATACAAGCGGTGATGATGCATGTCCTTGATCTTGACTAATTGAAAATGTAGTCGTTAGCTTTCCTTTTAAATCTAGAATAATTTGTCGAGCTGTTTTTTTACCAACGCCAGGAAATTGGGATAGGAACTTGTCATCTTCTCGTTCAACAGCAGCAACAAATTCTGGAATATCAACAGTAGCCATCATCGCTAACGCACTTTTAGGTCCAATACCCGAAACTGAAATTAATTTCGTAAATAGAAATTTTTCATCTTTATTTTTAAACCCGTACAATAGATGGGCATCTTCGCGAACATGATAATAGGTTTGAATTTGTATCTCTTTATTTAAAGATGCTTGAAAAATAAAAGGGTTGGCACATATAATTTCATACCCAATGCCAGCCATTTCTACTATTACTGCTTCATCCTCTATCGCAGTACACTTTCCTTTTACATATGCTATCATTTACAATTCTCCTCTTTTAAACCTTCCCTCATTTTATCACATTTTCTTTATATCCGTATAAAATCCAACCACTATAACCATTGAGAAGACAAAGAAAATGGTTCGGACAAAACGGTAGCTTCTCACTCAACATCCAAATAATTGCATTATAGCTTAAAATAGCCTTGCCGTTTTCTATACTTTGGATACGGCTTCATTCGGTTGTTATCAGTTAAACACCTTTTTGTCCCAACCACATCTATCTATTCGTTTTCTTTTAAGTTATGATATACATCCTGTACGTCTTCATCATTTTCAAGCATATCTATAAGCTGATCCATTTTTTGTTCCTGATCTTCTGATACCGATGTATAGGTTTGCGGAATTAATGTAACCTCTGCTTCTTCTAATACATAGCCTTTCGCTTCCATAAATTCGCGAACTTCTTTAAAATCTTCAGGAGCTGTTAGGATTTCATAGGCCCCATCCTCCACAACAACATCATCTGCGCCAGCTTCAATTGCATCCAATGAAATATCATCTTCTTCATACTTGTGTTCTTCATCTAATATCAACATATATCCTTTTCGGTCAAACATAAAGGAAACACTTCCATTTTCCCCTAGGTTCCCATCGTTTTTCTTGAACGCGTGGCGGATTTCTGCTGCTGTTCGATTCCGATTATCGGTGAGCACATGAACGATGACTGCTACACCACCTGGTCCATAGCCCTCATAAGTGATCTCTTCATAGCTTACTCCGTCAAGTGTTCCTGTTGCTTTTTTTATTGCCCGCTCTATATTATCGTTTGGCATGTTATCGGCTTTTGCTTTTTCAACAGCCGTTCTTAAAGCGGCATTTGTTTCAATATCTCCGCCACCTTCTTTAGCGGCAATGTATATAATCTTTGCGTGCCGCATAAATACTTTTCCTTTTTTAGCATCCTGCGCATTCTTTCTTCTTTGAATATTTTTCCACTTAGAATGACCAGCCACTGGACATTCTCCTCTCTTCAAATTTCCACTTCTACTATATCAAAACTTCTAGTCTACATAAAGAAGAACAGCCCGCCACGTATAAGAACGGAACAATGATCCAAAGTTTACTTAAAACGTGAATTCATATTTCGTATCCGATCCCAATGGTTGTCATCTGTATAAATAACAATGGGTTTATCGGAGATAAATTTAGATACCTCGCGCTCTATATTTTTTTGAATAGTTGGATCAACACCTTCTGCTAATCGAACAGCAACGATTACTTTATCCTTTGTAATTGCAACTTGTGCAACTTTTACTTCTTTCATATTCATCAAGTGGTCCGCCACTCTTACTCCATCCTCAGTCGTGTACTTATCCGTATATGACCCTGTCCGATCTCCTCCATTTAGCGACTTCTCTTCTTGTTGTGGATAAGCGTCTCTTTCATGTTTATCAGACTGATGTGAGCCTAACCTTTCTTGTTGCTCTTGCTCAGTTTCGTAATGTATAGGAGCTGCTTCGCTATCATTTTCTTTTGTCTTCTTCACACTTGTATCCCCGTCACATGCAACTAACACGGTGATTACGAGCGTCATCCAAATCATACTTTGCAGTTTCAGCATGACCAAAACCTCCCTTAACGATTAGTTTGGTTAAGGGAGGATGATTTAATCGTGCTAGCTATTTAATTTGTCCGAGAAAAATATGGTAATGGAGATCGTTTATGTTCCGTACGTTGATGCATCCGTTCAATAACCGTTCTTTCTTGCTGTGATATTTGTTTGCCTTGTAAGAAAGCGTCAATCGTATCATACGAAATCCCCATCTCTTCTTCATCTGTTTGCCCTTCCCATAGATCGGCACTTGGCTGCTTTTGAATAATTTCATCCGGAACGCCTAAGTAAGATGCAAGCTCGCGAACTTCGCCTTTTGTATACTCTTTTAGCGGTAATAAATCAACGCCACCATCACCATATTTTGTAAAGTAACCGGTATACCACTCCGCAGCATTATCTGTTCCAACAACTAAATAATTAAAATTCGTAGCAACTGTATATAATGTACTCATTCGTAAGCGGGCACGTAAATTCGCATCTGCTAATCGACGATTATGTTCTATTATATTGTCCTGAAGCTTCTCCTGAATTGTTCCTAGCAATTGCTTGTGTGCAGCCGTTAAGTCAATCGTTACTCCTTCAATACCGCAACCATCAATAACTTTCTGCGCATGCTCCATTCCAGAAGGATTACTATTTAATGGCATAATAACACCAATGGAGTTATCGGGGAATGCTCGCTTAATTAAATAAGCTACCACTGCCGAGTCTAAACCGCCACTAACACCTACGATTAACCCTTTCATTCCTGCTCCATCGACTTGATCTTTTAACCAACTTGTTAATTTTTCCACTGTTTTTTTCATGAATATTCCTCCAGTATGCAACTAAAATTCCTTTATTATTATCGGATAATTTCTTCATCCATCACATTGATTTTACCATTTTTTCCGTTTTTCTAAAAAAGTTTTTACGTGCTTCCCAATCCTGCTCCATTTCTTCGAGGTATGTTTTCAGCTTATCATCTGTTGCTTCCGGGAGAAAATACATCCATTCTCGCATGACATCACTAGGAATCGCAATCGCACAGAGCCACTTTGGAATAGCCTCCTCATCCACCATGTGATAGGAAATTAACGCAGATAGATCCCAATTTAAAAATGGTAAAAAACGTTGTCCAAGTTGAATGAAGTCAAAAATATGTGGACTAGCTTGCAGTAAGTCATAATCAATTAAACAAGTTGTTTTCCTTGTATGAATAAAGTTATGTGATGCAACATCCCCATGAATCCACTGTCCTTTTTGCTCTGCTTCTTGTTGCATTGTTTTCCATGGAAACCGCATATTTTTTTTAAAAAAGTGCTCCGCAGTTATTACAATATCTTTATACAAAGCTGTATAGCCATTTTCAGCAAACAAATGCGCTGTCTTTTGAAAGGATAATAACCTATCATACCATCTTTCAAACAAAAGTCTACGTTTTAAGCGCTTTTCTATAAAGATGCCAGAAGCTTGAGCATGAAACTTTTGTACTGTCTCTAATGCTTCTTGTCGATCAGAGGCTTTCGCATAGCGTAGCTTTTTTCCCCGTATAAATGGAGATAACGTCCAAGTGAATGGCTGCAAGGATATTGTTCTTTTCCCATTAGGGAAAAAAATAAACGGAACGATATGTGGGTTGCTTACTTGCCGAAAGAAATCCCATTGTTGCATAACGTTTTTCTTATTGGCATGTGCCTTTACAATATATTCTTTTTCATTTACTGTCTCGATGTGAAATACATGTTGTTTTATTTTTCGTACATATTGTACGGATAGACCTCCTTCTGAGAGCAAAAAAGAAGAGAGACGATGGTGAGTCATCTCCTCTCCTTTGTACCTATTACTCACTTCCTGCTTCATCCTCTTCATCACGATACATCGGAAAGCCAGGTGGTGTTGGATAAGCTGGATAAGGTGCACTAGGCATTGGCGAATATGGTTGTTGTCCGTAAGCAGGACCAGGTGGCATTTGATATCCTGGTGCAATGCCTTGCTGAAACGCTGGATTACCATAGTATGTTCCCGCATATGGATCTGCTCCATAGTACCCACCGCCATCATAATAACCCATTTTAGCTGGATTAACTGGCATATTAGTACTAGAGCTACTTGAACTAGAGGATTCCATATCCCAACCCATATGTGGTGCTTGCCACTGCTGAGGCATTGGCTGTTGAGGACCAGGATAGCCTCCTTGCATATTCGCCATCAAAACAAACGGTTCTGATGGATGACACGGATCCATAACATAGCAGCAAAGCGGGACTAAATGAGTGGGTTGAGGCATTGGCTGCGGAGCCGGTTTCATCACAGGCTTCGTTTTTGCTGGTTTTTCTTCCTTCGATTCTTGATATGGCGGGAGATTAATTGTTGTATAATTTGTTAATTCTTGTTCCATCATTGGCATTTGCATCATTTGTGGATGCATTTGTACTGGTGGCATTTGAGGCTGAGGCATTGGCATCGGCTTAACGACTTCTTTCTTTTTCATCTTATCGTCCTCCTTGATAACTGGCATTGGCTTTGGTGAAATTTCTTTATAAGGTTGTTGTGCTTTTGGAGGTTGATATGCTTCTTTTTTAACTGTTTTTGCAGAGCTTGGGATCTTAATTTTCATTCCTGGCATAATCATGTCTGGACTCGACAATTGGGAATTAAGCTGCTTTAATTCTTCAAAATTAACGCCATATTTATGGGCGATATCCCAAAGTGTATCCCCTTTTTGCACAATATGAATTTTCATTTCCTCGATACTCCTTTCATTTCTGATAGGTAGGCTAATAACTCTATATCAACATATGCAATCACCCAATAAATGTTGAACGATTATTTAAGTGATGCATATTCTTTTGAAAAGCAAATCAAAAAACACCCACTTCAAAAGAAGTAGGTGAAATTAGATTCGTTCATAAAGAAGAAGAGTTTGCTTGTAAATGATAAACTGGAAAGGTACCCAAAATCGTTACACTACAACCTAGTGCTTCTAATTCTGCTTGAACACCTGGAAAAAGAACAGCATCATATGGATCATCTACATCAATAATAAAAAAGTAATTTCCTAATCCAGTCTTCATTGGTCTAGATTCGATCTTAGATAGATTCATTTTCCTCCATGCAAAAGCAGACAATACTTGATGTAATGCGCCTGCATAGTCTCGTGGTAATGTAACAAGTAAGCTCGTTTTTTCTGTTGTAATAGGATGTTGAATAGATAAGGCTTCCGTATTTTTCGTCAACACCGCAAATCGTGTATGGTTATTTGGATAATCATGAATATTTTCTTTTACAATACATAAACCATATTCTTTTGCTGCTAGCTTATTCCCTATCGCTGCGATGTTTCCTTCTTTAACGGATATAAGTTCCGCTGCTTTTCCAGTGGAAGAAGTAACATGTAATACAGCGTTTGGCAAATTTTGATGAATATATTGGTGACATTGTGCAATCGCATGACTATGCGAATAAACCGCTTCAATATCTTTTAATGTTCCTTTAAAGTTAGGTGTGCATATTAAATGTTGTTGAATTGGTACAACAATTTCTGCTACAATTGGCAATCTTACTTGATGGACTAAATAATCCACTGTAAGATGTACAGTACCTTCAATTGCATTTTCCAGCGGAACAACACCGATATCAACTTCTCCGGTATCAACCGCATCAATACAAGCGGGGACAGTGTCAAATGCTTTTTTATCTTCACCATTGAACGCTGCGTCCACTGCAAGTTTTGTAAACGTCCCTTTTGGTCCTAAATAACCTATTCGCTTCGTCATCTTGCTCTTCTCCCTTTATACACCTTGCCATTATTATCGTGCGATGTACCATGCTCATGCTCCTGAGCTAAGCATATCAACTCGCGTTACGAAATCCAGTTGTTTTAGGCGATGTAACATTTGTTCTATGTCTTCATTTATCATGGAAACGTCTAATGATAAGGTAACATTCGCCTTACCAAAAATAGGGATTGTTTGATGAATAGTTAATACGTTACATCCAGCCCCAGCAATTAATTTTAAAAGCTTCGATAAAGTTCCAGATCGATCCTCTAAATGAAAAAATAGGGTGATGATTTTTTCCTTCACCATTGCCTGAAAAGGAAAGACAGTATCTTTATATTTATAAAAGGCGCTCCTTGATAGTTCAACCTTATTTACTGCCTCATAGACGGAACTTGCCTTCCCTTGTTCAAGCATTTCCTTTACCTGAATTGTTTTTTTCATTGATTCAGGTAGCACGTCACTTCGTACTAAAAAAAACGATTCATCCCTCTGACGTTTCACAGTATCCCTCTTTTACAATTGCAGATAATCATTCTACAAACTCAAATTCATAATCAAGCAGGCGGATCGTATCTCCATCCTTTGCCCCTTTTTTGCGTAGCGCATCATCTACTCCCATACCTCGCATTTGTCTAGCAAAACGTTGAATAGCCTCATCTCTAGCAAAGTCCGTCATCTTAAATAATTTTTCAATCTTTACACCTGAAAGCACATAAGCTCCATCTGGGTCTCGTGTTATGGAGAATCCATCCTCTAGGCGCTCATACTTATATACAACCTTTTCTTCTGTATCATCGATAATAGGCTCTTGCTTTGGAATTTGCTCTAACATATCGGCGACAGTAAAGAGAAGATCGCGAATCCCATTCTTTGTTATTGCAGATATCGCGAACAATGGAATGTCACTCTCCAGCTTCTCTTTAAAATGAACTAAATTTTCATCTGCACCAGGCATGTCCATTTTATTCGCTGCAATTACTTGTGGGCGCTGAAGTAAGTTTTTATCATACGCTTCTAGCTCTTGATTAATTTTAACATAATCTTCATAGGGATCTCTTCCCTCTGTTCCAGCCATATCAATGATATGTACAATTACTCTCGTCCGTTCTACATGTCGTAAAAACTGGTGTCCAAGGCCAATACCCTCATGTGCACCTTCAATAAGACCAGGTAGATCAGCCATAACGAAGCTTCGTTGATCGCCGGTTTCTACTACACCTAGGTTAGGAGCCAAGGTTGTAAAATGATAATCCGCAATTTTCGGCTTTGCCGCACTGACAACAGATAAAAACGTAGACTTTCCAACGCTCGGAAATCCTACAAGTCCAACATCTGCAATTACTTTTAGCTCTACTTTAATATTTCTTTCTTGACCTGGCTCTCCATTTTCGGCAAAATCAGGGGCAGGATTTCTTGGAGTAGCAAAGCGGATATTTCCCCGACCACCTCTTCCTCCATTTGCAATAATTGCTTCTTGACCATGTGTTGTCAGATCAGCAATTACCTCATTTGTATCCTCATCAATAACTGTAGTCCCTGGTGGAACAGGAATAATTAATGGGTGTGCATTTTTTCCATGCATGCTTTTACTCATCCCATTTTCCCCACGCTTTGCTTTAAAATGACGATTATAACGAAAATCCATTAGCGTATTTAAACCTTCATCAACCTGAAAGACGACATCACCACCATTTCCGCCGTCTCCTCCAGCCGGACCGCCTTTTGGAACATATTTCTCACGTCGATATGCGACAAGACCATTGCCTCCATCACCGGCTTTTACATAGACACTAACCTGATCTACAAACATAGCTGTTCACCTCACCTATACATCCAAATTATTAAATACAAATCGATATTCATTACCTGCTTCATTCACAAACAAACCAATGTTTTCTTGATTATAGTTTGCTAGCAATGTTTGTACAGAAATACAGTCCGTCTTACGTTCAAAAACTATTTGTACCTCTATATTATGTTTTACCTTATCTCCTTTTAAACGAACCACAGCCTCATGAAGCTGTGTTCGATCCCAACATGCTTCAATCGCTTCAAACAATTGATTACATTGCTTAACCAACTCATTATCAATTCGATTAAGATTCATATCTTGGGCGTCTATCTCATACGTTAACCGAATATTCGTATGCATTGCATTGAATCCGATTAACCAAAGTGCAAAATGAGGGGTGTTTAAATTCATCAGCTTCCGTTCTTCTTCATATCGTTCTAACACACGTGTAATTTTAGATTGTACTTTATCAGATTTCCCCATACTTAAATAGCCTTGGATAACCTGCATATCATTCATCACATCATGTCGAATATGACGGAGTAACATCATTACATCTTTACTCTCCATTTTTTTCCCTCCATTATGAAGAAAATTATAACAGAAAACAACTATAACTTCATGTAATCTTAGATGCTATTCAATGATGAGTTACGATTAATTGTGTTGAACGGCACTTTATACGAAAATAACTTAAAAAGGATTCTTCACCCATACGAACGGATCCATAAAAAAACTCCAACCATTGAAAGGCTGGAGTTTTTTATGATATATTAAGCTTCTTTGGCAACTGGATAAACACTTACTTTTTTACGATCGCGACCATATCGCTCAAATTTAACAACACCATCGATTTTAGCAAAAAGTGTGTCATCACCACCACGTCCAACATTCTCGCCTGGGTAGATTTTCGTTCCGCGTTGACGATAAAGAATGGATCCACCAGTTACAAATTGTCCATCTGCGCGTTTCGCACCAAGACGCTTTGATTCAGAATCACGTCCGTTTCTTGTACTACCAACACCTTTTTTCGTTGCAAAAAACTGCAAGTCTAAACGTAGCATCCGAGTCACCTCCTAATTCTTTATTTTTATATACTTACTATATTCTTTTTCGATTGTTTTCAATGAAACTACCATACCTTCCAGTAATAAGGAAGCCTTCTTCGCAGTATCATCATCTAGGTCAATAGGGAGCATGATATGGAGAAATCCACCTTTGCCGCCTTGTTTAACCTTTATATCTTTTTCATCAATGTTACAAAGCTCTTCAACTGCATTTGCAGCACCAAATGAAACCGCAGATACAGCAGCACAAACTAAATCATATCCGTATGGTCCACTATCTGCATGTCCTGAAAGCTCGAAGCCTCTTATTTGGTTGTCTTTACGAAATATCGATACATGTATCATTTATTTCACTCAAAACTTAAAGATTAATCTTGTCAATGATTAGCTTTGTGTAAGGCTGACGATGACCTTGTTTGCGATGGTAATTTTTCTTTGGCTTAAATTTGTAAACCATAACCTTCTTTTGACGGCCATGTTTTTCTACTTTAGCAGTTACAGTTGCACCTTCAACAAATGGAGCACCGACTTTTACATCATCTCCACCAACAAATAACACTTTGTCAAAAGTTACTGATTCATTTTCATCAGCTGCAACTTTTTCAACGTAAATTACTTGACCTTCTTCTACCTTTACTTGCTTGCCACCTGTTTCAATAATTGCGTACATGTTTGCACCTCCCTGATAAACTAAGACTCGCCATGCAGGTACCACAATGGTTTATCACCTGATCTGTGCGGTTGTAGCACTGGTGCTACGATGAATAACGTATTGATGTTATCATAAAAAACATAGTTGTGTCAAGCCAACCTCTTAATATTTCTATAAATACTTCGCTATCTCTCCGATTGTTTTATCATGTGCCTTTTCATGAAAGTAACACCTTAAACAATCCATTTCATCAATCATCTTTCGGCGCTTATTTGGATAGTTGATGTAGATGGAATGCTTTTTTCCTCTTTTAAACTGCTGAAAAACATCCATTAAATTTTCTTGATGGTTTACTGATATAGGTAAAACACGATGAATAGAAGCATCCTCTTCATAACGATTTATCAAAAATCGCATAAACACATAGAAACGTTGCTTCCATTCGGTTTTATTTTCCACAAATAAGAAGATAAATACTAAAAATGCACTTAAATTAAACGGAAGAACAAATAGAATTACAACCATCATAATCATACATAATAACAGTGATAGTTGAACAATAAGCTGATGCGCTTTTCGGTAAGCAAAAAAATGACTACACACAAAAAAAATAAGCTTGCCACCATCTAATGGCCAGATTGGAAGTAAGTTAAATAGTAAAATAACTCCATTATAAAATAATATCATTTCTACTACTGTCGGTGAAAGAAGTTGATAATAAGTGCACATAACGCAAACTAAGAAAATAAAAATATGCTGTAACGGACCAGCGATTGTCACGATGATGTCTTCATACAATGGGCGATTACTGTGCTCGTCCGTTCGCATGACACCTCCAAAAACCCATAGCTTAATCTCTGAGACTCGCCATTGAAACCATCTTGCTGCAAAAAAATGTCCTGCTTCATGAATGAAAACGATAGAAAGAATAATAAACAGCTGTATAAATGTTCCCGTAACAAACGATATTACTATAAATACATAGAGGATTGGATGAATACGAATAGGTGGAAGCATATTACGGACTGTCATCAACTTTTATCACCTGAATCGGATCGATATATTGCTTGTCTTTCTCGATTGCGATATAAACCGAATCATTTCCTACGGTTGGTTTAAAATTTCCTATTCGTTGGTTTGCAACCACCGATTGATATAAATGAACATCTATACTACTTAAATTCCCATATATAGACTTACTATCGTCTGCATGTTGAACGATGACAGTTTTATTTGTTTTTCGATCTTGGCCAGCAAATATAACAATACCATCACGTAACGATGATATATTTGTGGATTTTTCTGGAGCAATTCGGATTCCCTTGCCATTTACTTGAAAGGTTTCTTTTACATTCCCACTTACTTGTGATGCAAGTGGGTTATCGCCTGAATTGACAAGCTGTTGTTGAGGGGAAATCCCCATTGGGCTACCAAAGGTTGTGCGATACCATTGATTAACTTTTGCAAATGGAAATTCTTCGGTCAATGCATAGCTTGTCCAGCTTTGAAGAGAAGAAAAACGTACCGAATCAGTTTGCCACAACAAGGCAACTGCAAAAAAAAGCATGACAGATAATATTCCCTTTAACACAACCCCTGTAACAAGCTGACTTCTTCGGTTTCCCAGTTCTGTATTGTCAACAAAGCTTTTATAATACCCGTGCTTCTCTTCATCTTGTGGTATCGGAGAAACGATTTTTCTATTATTGGCGGTTCTTCTTGGAGATGGCTCCCAATTGCGTATTTTTTTCCGCTTTGTAATGGATTTCCTTACTTTTTGTACCCCTCTGTTCATTCGCCTCAATCCCTCTTTACGCTTTTGTCTAAGTGTATGAAAAGAAGAAAGGAGATATGAATCTTTTAGCGTATTTACAACGGTATGATAGATAAAAAAATGCTATTCTACATCCGAATAGCTTGAAAAAGCTTTCAGACAGAATAGCATTTGAATGAGTATAAATCTATGATCGAATACCAAAAAACTTCTTCATTTTGCTAAACATACCTGCATCTGTATCTAATGATTGAAGTGGCACAGTTTCACCTAGAACTCTTCTCGCAATATTTCGATAGCTAAGCGACGCTTTTGACTTTGGCTGCATCGCAATAGGTTCCCCTTGGTTAGAAGCCTTAATTACTTCATCATCGTCCATTACAATCCCGATGATATCAATCGAGAGAATTTGTACAATTTCATCAATATCAAGCATATCTCCATTCTTCATCATATGATTACGAATACGATTAATGATGAGGGTAGGTGGTTCCATTTCTTCTTTTTCTAGTAAGCCTATAATTCTATCAGCATCGCGAACACTCGATTTTTCTGGGGTCGTAACAACAATTGCTTTATCTGCTCCTGCCACCGCGTTTTGAAATCCTTGTTCTATGCCAGCAGGACAATCAATAAGAATATAATCATATTCTTGCTTTAATTCGGCAACAATTTTTTTCATTCCATCTGTTGTTACTGCAGATTTATCACTAGTCTGTGCGGCTGGCAAAAGTGATAGAAAATCAAATCGTTTATCTTTAATTAATGCCTGCTTTAATTTGCATCGATCTTGAATAACATCAACAATATCATAGATAATCCGATTTTCTAACCCCATAATTACATCTAAATTACGAAGACCAATATCTGTGTCAATCAAACAAACCTTCTTGTCCAATAATGCAAGAGCGGTTCCAATATTTGCGGTAGTGGTTGTTTTTCCAACCCCACCCTTACCAGAAGTAATGACAATAGCCTCACCCATTTTTTATTCTCCTTTCGAACCCGCTAAGCGTTTTTAATCGATGCGACAGCACACTAAGTCGGTCAATGATGATTTTATCTTGTTTCTCATCAATGAAGCCACATTCCATAAATACACCTTCTGACTCATAATCTGGTGCTCGACTTATATAATCTGCAATTCTAAGCTGGGATGGTTTCATATAAGATGCAGCAATAATTGCATTTCGATCTCCAAGCGTACCTGCATGTCCAATTCCTTGTAAACTACCAAGAATATATATATTTCCAGTAGCCATTATCTTCCCACCAGGGTTAACATCACCGATTAACAGCAAATCTCCTGTCACTTCTAAAACTTGTCCAGATCGAACGATGCAATTTTCCACTTTAATTGTACTATTTTCTTGCCATAAAAGCGCGTCCTGCTTACTTATTACATCAGATTCAAAGGATTGGACCGAAAATCGATTTTGCGCTTCGATTAAATTTTTAATTTTTTCTTTTTGTTCGCTATGTATATAACGATTACCTAATCTTACAACTACCGGTACAATTGGTTCTTCTTTTTGATTTAAGCTTATGGACATCTTTTCACCTAGTTCAATATATGCCTCTTCAAATGAACAGGAATCATCGATTACGAAAGTTAGACCTTCTCTTGTTCCCTTTATTGTTATTAATTGCTTCTTTTCATGCAACATGCATTCACCTCATCATTCCTCATCCTAGCAGAGCTATTAACCAATCCTTTACACCATTTTAAAAGGTTTTCTATTTACTCTACTTTTAACCGTTTTACTACCAGCGGATACAACAAGCACATAAAGATTATATTGGCTATTATAGAAGGAGATAGGCGATAAATCACATATGTGTCCCACTGTATATCTGTAATGCCAATAACAGTGTAAATAATATAAATGGCTGTGTCTGCAATGCCAACAATTAAAATCGTGAACAAGATAGCAACATAAAAATTCGCATGTAAATATTTTGTTAAACTACGAACAATATATACTGCTACTCCATAAATGAACATATATACACCTAATACATCTGTATACACAATGTCGATTAACATTCCGAATAATACAGCATAAAATGTAGCAATATGCACATTCTCTCGTTCATAGAACATTGCAACACATATTAAAAATAACAAAACCCAATGTGGGACAACCATTAGATGTGCGTGAAAGAATGTTGTTGGTAAAAAATCTAACGCAACGCCTTCTAACACTAACAACAAAAACAGAATAAGAGGGATATATAAGCGTTTCATTATTTATCCTCTTCTTTCTCTGTCTTTTCTTTCTTTTCAACAAGCTGTCTATCAACAACAATTACATTATCAATTTCATACATATTCGCTGCTGGTTGAACAAGCGCTGTCTGTGTTAGACCGTATTGATCAGGAATAACCTCTTTCACAGTCCCGATAACTAATCCGGAAGGAAAAACCCCACCCATTCCAGAGGATATAACCATCTCACCTTTTTTAATATCCTTATCTGATTCCTCAATAATCCGGAATAGAAGAGAGTTGCTCTCTGCATCAAATTCCTCAATCATCCCAACGATATTTTTGTTATCTTTTCGTGGTATGGTAGCTGAAATCCGGTTAAATTGGTCAAAACCTGTAAGCAGTTGAACCGTAGATGTGAACTGAGATGCTTTTTTAATTTTACCTACCATTCCATCCGCCGTGATGACCGCCATGTTTTCTTTTACACCATCCTGCTTTCCTTTATTAATTGTTACCTTATCCATCCATTGCTCAGGAGAACGTGAGATAACAATTGCTTGAATTGGATTATAATCACGAATGGATTTCGTTTTATCAATTGTTTTTCTTAATTCTTCATTCTCTTGCTTTAACTCTTGCACTTCATAAATCAACGATTTATATTGAGCTAATTTTTCTTTCAATAATTGGTTTTCATCATACGTATTTTTAATATCATCAATATTCGATATCAAAGAGGAAATTAGTTTAACAGGTGCTTGAATAACACTTTGTGTCCATCCTACTGCGTCATTAATAAATTGCTCCGGCGTAGTTAGTCCTCCGCGTTTTTGCATGGAAAAGCCTATCAAAACAACAAGAACGATAAAACCCATTAAAAGAATAAACAATCGTTTTTTTCGAAAAAATGACATCGAAACACCTACCTATTCTATGGTAGGGCGTGTGGATACATTAGGATGTGACCGAAAATGCTGAATGTATTCCAATGATTTACCCGTACCTATTGCTACGCTTTCTAATGGATTCTCAGTGACAAACACAGGCATCTTAGTTTCTTGACTAATTACACGATCTAAGTTTTTCAACAGCGCTCCACCACCAGACAATACGATTCCTCGATCCATAATATCCGCTGCAAGCTCAGGTGGTGTTGTTTCTAATGTTGCTTTTACAGATTCTATAATTGCTGTAATTGTATCTTGTAATGCGGTAGAGATTTCGGAAGCAGTAATACTTATTGTTTTAGGTAGACCTGTTAATAAATCTCGCCCACGAATTTCGATTGTTTCATCCTCTAAAACTTCTCCCGCAGCACCGATTTCCATTTTTATCGATTCTGCTGATCGTTCTCCAATCATCAAATTATACGTTTTACGAATATATTGGATAATTGCTTCGTCCATATCGTCACCAGCTGTTCGAATCGATTGACTAGTAACAATTCCTCCTAAGGAAATTACTGCGACTTCAGTCGTTCCTCCACCAATGTCCACAATCATACTACCAGTAGGTTCCCATACTGGTAAGCCTGCCCCAATTGCTGCTGCGAATGGTTCTGCAATCGGAAACGCATCCTTTGCTCCTGCTTGCTTTGTAGCATCAATAACTGCCCTTTCTTCAACCATCGTAATTCCTGAAGGTACACAAATCATGACACTCGGTTTTTTCGCAAAAAACGAACGCTTTCGCATTGCCTTATTAATATAATATTTCATCATAATAGCTGTTGTATCATAATCTGCGATTACGCCATCCTTCATTGGGCGGATAACAGAAATATTACCTGGTGTTCTTCCAATCATATTTCGAGCAGAACTACCAACTGCTTCAATTTCGTTTGATTCAATATTTTTAGCCACTACAGATGGCTCTCTTACTACAACACCTTTTCCTTTCACAAATACAAGTGTATTTGCCGTACCTAGATCAATTCCTAGGTCTTGTGAAAAACTAAATTTGCCCAAAAAAATCTTCCTCTCCAGTTGCATCAAAATATATAAACTCTAAATTGGGTAGCTTTTTATAATCGACTTTACTTCCCTCAATAATGGTGGTTAATTCGTTTTTAAAAGCTATTGAAACGTACTACTTTGTTAAAAAATACGCTTATTGTATCCTAATCTTAAGAAGCGCCAATTTCAACTCGATTCGAAAATGGCGCCTAATTTTGATTGTCTATTTAATTATACGAAAAAAGTAATAAAATTGATAGTACTTATAGGTATCCTTTTTCTTTTAATGATATAAATTTACGATCTCCTATTATTAAATGATCTAACAATTCAATTCCAATAATCTTTCCAGAATCAACCAAACGTCGCGTTACGTGAATATCTTCTTGAGATGGAGTGGGGTCGTAGGGTAGAAGCTATGTGCCTTGCTTAATCGCTAAAGCAGGTTCCACTGCTCCCCCCTCAGAACCGTACGTACACCTTTCAGCGTATACGGCTCGCCAGCTGATGAAACAAGTGATACCTCTCTTTTTAGTTTATGTGTACATCGATTATTTATTATCTGAAGCGTTGTCCATCCATTTCATGTATCTAAATACCGATCACTCTAATTAAAACATTTCATTTTTGTTTACAATGTGCAAAGTCCATTACTTACAATACGTCTTCCCAACATGTATTACACTTCATTCGAAAGATAATTTATTTCGTTTTATAAAAGAGTGAGTTAATTTATTTCCCGCTTTATCCTTGCTTACAATACATATAGCTCCCTGTCTATGTCTTTTCGTACTTAAGATAACCTTTCTAAAGGTAGTTCTCCTTTTATGAGCTAGTGTTTTAATAAAGCTGCATTGAGCAAAGTAAAAGAAGCCATCTAACTGATGGAAGTTATCGGCCAACCTATAATAGGCTGCTATTTCATATAATTCTTTATTATACATGCGCAGGATGGTGACTTCTGACTTGTTGATGAGGTTGGGGCGATGCGTGCATTTATACCGCATGAGATCTCCATAGTTGTGTTTATTAGCGGCTTCCTGCAATTTCTTTTGCGGGATTTCTAAACGTATGCTTTGAGTGGTGTTTTTCTTTTTTATCGGATGTTGTTTTTTCATTTGACCTTTATTCTGTTCACGGCGAAGATGAAAACCAAGAAAAGGAATGGATTTATCGAAATGAATGATCTGTAAATTAGCAGGAATACAAAGCTTCTTCTCTAAATAATGATGAATAGTTTCGCTCGTGTTTTTGGAAAAGTATTTATGAGCAGCAATACCAATAACAAAATGATTATGATAACGCACATATTCCATTTCCAGAGCGTTGTTTGACTGTTTCATTTCCCTTTTAAGAAATTGATTCTCAATAAAACAATCGAACTGTCTTAGGAAAATGTCGGTTAGCAATAGGTAGAGTTTCTTATTATATATTGATCTACCGAAATTTGCAGGTGCTTTGGATTGCTTTAGCACACCATTTGCTACTGCATTGTGGATAAGAAGAAGAAAGCGTCGATCATTGATTTTTTTTGCAATACTTTGAACCACTTTTGCTGGGGTCAAATGGTCGTGCAAAGCTGTTATTTCCCCTTTCAAGCACCAATTTAATTCTTTCCAATTGTTTTTAATGCTAGAAAGTGCTGTATGTCTTCCGCTGCCGCTTCTACTTCCATGTGCATGCTCCGAGAATAGTGGATCATATACATTTGTTAGTATGATGCGAATTCCTTCTCCTACAAGCTCGTTTTCCCACATCACTTCATTAAGGACAGCTGTTTTTTTGTTCACTTTTAACTTCACACAATTATTTACAGCACTAAAGCGAAATATTCCAGCCTTTAATTTTTCAATGAGTCCATCTATTTTCAGCATGTATGGAAAATCAAAACGTTTGCTACTCTCTTTTATTCCATATAAATTTTCGTGTACTTTCAGCCACAATGCCTTGTGATACATGAGACGATAACAATCTGTAATGATGTAACCTTTTCGAGAGGCTTCCCTTATAACGTTTAACTGGTGAAATGGATTCTTTGCCATGTTCATGACTCCTTTCTAGTTAAAGTTCTCATCAGCCTGTCTCCCTTCCCCATGCTAAACTCATTACAAGCAAACGTTGAGTACTATGGAGACTCCGTTACCTTATGGAGTGTTCATAAAACAATGCTACAAATGTTATAATACTCGCACTTAGGTAATCCCTGCATTATCCATAATTTTAGTTGCGTGATGGTTAGGTATCCCTTTTGACGGTTTACTCTATTAGAGAATTGAAGGATAAACCTTACTATGGATGAGAAAGCAAAAGCTTTCATGGACGCTCAGACGATACGTCTCCATTTTATCCTCATTACCTGTTAGCTATCGTAGATAATGGCGCACCCATCGCTCATTCGCCTAGGATTCAAGCAGTATAGCTTTTACCGTACATCACTTGGTCTGAAGAACTGAATCGATATAGATAGCTTTATCGTCTATTCCCCTTTTCACATCATGCTTCGTTCCCTATTAGAGTTTCCTCGTAAAGTAAGATGCTGACCATAGAACATCGTAAGGAGTTCTAGATTTCTTATGAAACCGCTAAAATTATGCACCTTGCAGGCGCACGCCGGAAGGGTGATTATGGGCAACAATAATTGATGCGGCGGATCGTTTGACTGCTTCACGATATACTTCGCGTGGATGTACAATCGAGGCGTTGAGGCTGCCGATGAAAATCGTTTGTTGATGAATAATTTGGTTTTTCGTATTTAAAAATAAAGCAACAAAATGCTCCTGTGTTAAACTACGTAGTTCTTCCATCACATAGTTTGCCCCATCCTCAGGAGAACGGATTACATAACGTTCAATCGGCTTATATTGATTTAATCGCTTTCCTAGCTCTAAAGCAGACAATAGTAAAATCCCCTTTGCACTTCCGATACCTTTGATTGCTGTTAATTCTTCAATCGTTGCATTTTGAAGGAGCTTGATTCCTTCAAAATGCATGAGTACACGATTCGCAAGTGTCATGACAGATTCTTCCTTTGTACCACTTCCAAGCAATATGGCAAGTAACTCTTGGTTGTTAAGATGATCCGGTCCATATTTCAAGAACCTTTCTCTCGGTCGATCTTCTTTTGGTACATCTTTAATCATAATAGAAGCTGCTTTCATTTAATTCCCTCCTTTCTTAAGATAACTCGAGCATAGCGAAGGAATGAAAGACAGACAACCTCCGATATTATGGTTGTACGATTTAAAAATGCAAAAAAAAATAGATTTCCTATTAGAGAAATCATTTTATTACTAGAAAACATTATCTATAAACTAAAAGTCATTTCGTAACCTGCCAATTATTAAGATGAACGGATAGAAGCATACTCCTTCCAAAGTTCTAATAAAAATGCTTGCCACCCTTTTTGATCAAGCTTACTCAGCTTATCTTGTTTAGCTTGGATTTTTTCCTGTAATGATATCAGCTTAGAGCCCTTATTCAATTGCTGTTCCATTAGTGCATTCCAATTATCTACACTCACATTATCATCAGTAATAGAGGCAGCGGTTTGCTCCCAATGTTCGAAAAAGGACTGCAGCCATTGGTCTTCATCTGTCGTTAATTGCAGTACCTTTTCTTCAACCTGCCACGCTTTTATATACGTTTCAAATCCGTTTTCTTTCATACTGTCTGCGACCGTTTTTGCCTCCTGTTTCGTCGTTGCCAAGCCTACAAGCACATAAAAATTTGTATCTTTTTTCCAGCTAATTGCTGGGTAACCCGATTTTTCAAATTGCTTTCTTACCACATCAGCATTTTCTTGTTGAGAAAAGACGCCACCCTGTAATACAAATGCGTTCATCTCACCAAAGCTAGCATCTATTAGATTCACTGCTTTTTTTTGTGAATCTCTTGATTTATTATCTGAATCAGATGTTAGCGCTGCCGGCTGTTCGACAGCTGATGGTTTTTCTCCCATATTTCCGAACATATTTAACATAATAAACCCTAGCAATAATCCTACAGCTACTGCAGATATCGCGGATAACAAAAAAGGTTTTACGATTTTATTATTTGCTCTCTTTTTTGGGGGATGCTTTCTATTGCTGCTTTTTCTTATATAAGACGGAACCTCTTTATTATTTTCAGTAGAATCCGATTCGCCTTGAAATTTAGCAAACGTATTTTTGGCATTTTTTAAAACATCTTTTTGATTTAGTTTTACGACTACTGGTTTTTTTCTATTCATTATAGTCCCCTCACTTCCTAGCTTGTCTTAAAGTTCACTCTAGCATAGGGCATATAAAAAGTAAGGGGAATATTGTCAAACTCGTATCCTTTTTATTCTTCATAAATTCTAATCATTCTTGGAATTTCTCACTATTTGTCACGCTTCTTAAAAGATTTGTTCAGAACACATTCTCTTCCGTATCGTGCGAAAGAAATGCTACACGATTTCGACCTTTCTTCTTTGCGCCAATATAAAGTGCACGATCTGCATGTCGAACAAGATCACTTACTATCAAACCATGATATGGAAAACTAGAAACTCCAATACTAGCAGTAACTTGAATTGTTAAAGGCTTCTTTGCTGGTAACAAATGGTTTTGAATAGAAAAAGGGGTCGCCTCGATTGTTTTTCGTACCGTTTCACCTATATTTATCGCTTCATTCGATTTTGTATTTAATAACAAAATCATAAATTCTTCTCCACCATATCGCCCGACAATTCCATTTGCATCGATATGTGCTGTTAGTAGATTACTAATTTGACAAAGCACTTCATTTCCTGCCTCGTGTCCGTATGAATCGTTAATCAGTTTAAAGTGATCCAAATCAACAAGCAATAATGAAAATTCGTTCCCAGTATCAGTCGAATAACTTGCCTCAATTTTATGCTTCATAACATTTTCCATATATCGATAATTGAATAGCTTCGTAAGCGCATCTCTTTCGCTTCTCGTTTTTGTCACTTCATAATTTTTAGCATTTTCAATAGCAACTCCTAAATAGTTTGATAAAATATCTGCAATTCTAACATGCATGCTTTCATATTCTTTTTCTTTTGTTGATATACAGGTAAACACACCAATTACTTCTTTTTCATATTGAATAGGCATTGATAACACACTTTGCGTATGAGACGGAAATATTTGAATATCCTCATTTTTCCAATCCTTCTCTGATTGATAGACTAAGGGAAGCTTCATTTCCATTGTTTTCTTACTAAATGTCTCCTTCATATCCGGGGATAATGCTTCACTAGCTTCCATAAGGTCATTGTGCGAAAATGTAACAAGTTTCATAGCTTCATCCTTAGAAACTAAATAAATATAAGCCGTATCATAAGGGAGTACCGATTTGATTTCCCGAAGAAACACGTCATATACTTCTCTTTCTTCAAGCCTTCGCGCTAACCGATGCCCAATATCTCCTGTTCGCTTCAAGTAATAGTTTATTTCTTTATAAGAGTATAGCAATTTCAAAATGACGGATATGCTAATATACGGTATCCCAATGAACAATAAGGCCCGTATTCCAATCGCTTCATAAAGTATATAAAGCGCGAAGCCAGTAGGAATAACTAGTAGAAATGAAAACAACTCCCACTTTAAACCACGGTCAAAAAAACGTGCGGATTGCCGATAAAAAAAACGCCGAACTAGATAACTAAAAAGATGGTTAAACGCAACGATAATGACGGCGTAAACGATAATCGCGATCATTTCAGTATAACTTTGATATTGAGATTGCGCATACGTACCACCTAAAAGTTGATAAACAGAGGCAGCAAGTAAAGAACCGGCACTAAACAGAAGCATATTCAATGGTATACGATATATGACCTTCCTCTTAATACCTACCTTTAAAATAACAAATAAAACAGCAATTAAGGTGACGATAATTTCTACGAATAAGCCAAACGCTAGAAATACAGCAATACTAATTCCATTAATAAAAAAGATGGGAACACTATTAATTGTTAAAGGAAAAAAGGCAACAACAATAATAAAAAATGTAAATAAAGCAATATCAGTGATATTACCTTGCAAATTTATAAAATAGAAATGGTAGGAAACCCATAATATTGCCGGCCAAAAAAGAAGCCAAGCAAACCAAAGTGCACTTATTTTCCATTTATCTACCATTTCAGCTACCCTCTTTCCTAGAATCCTTATTTAAACATTACTTTATACCTAATGTTCATAACTTTATGATAACTTAACTATATCATAAGTCCTATTTATTTACCAAGAATTCTCTGACTATTTTAATAAAATACAACGAACCACAAATAAATTGTGTGACATGAGGGTTATTGATGTTAATCGCTTCCTGCCAATTTTCCACAAATCGAATCTTGGGATCGTTTACAACTTCTTGTAATTCGCTCAATGATGCGGCTCGTTTGTGGTCAAATGTTGTTATTGTAATCTCATCAAAATAAGGAAGCGCGGCAGAAATCATCGCATGGAGATTCTTGTCTCGGAATCCTGCAAACAACAGACACTTTGGTGTAGCAGCATATTGCCTTTCCACAGTTTGAAGGAAAGCTTGCATTCCCGCAGGATTATGGGCGCCATCTATTATAATATCCGGGTTGCAAGAGACATGTTCAAACCTTCCATTTAGACATGACTCATGAAAGGATTGCACAGCGTTATCCCAGTCTAAGCGAATGCCGGAAGCTTGTAATTGCTTCAAAGCCATTAATGCCAAGGAAGCATTATTCACTTGATAAAATGCCCCCTTTTTAATTGTTACGGTAGTTTTTAACGTACTCGTACTTTCACATTCCCAGAAAAATCGCAGCTCCTGTTCGTCTTGCGTTATATTCGAATAAGAAAACTCTTTATCCATTCTGAAAATTGACGCTTGCTTTTGATTCGCTTCGTTTTCAATTACTTGCAGAGCCTCCTCATTTATTTCTCCTGTAATTACAGGTCTATTTGTTTTAATAATTCCTGCTTTATGACTAGCTATCTCCGCAAGCGAATCTCCAAGAAAAGCCGTATGATCAAATGCAATATTTGTTATAATGGAAAGCACGGGAGTAAAACAATTTGTCGTATCTTCCCTTCCACCCATTCCTGCTTCTATTAATGCTAAATCAACGTGATCTGCAAAATACAGCATTGCCATAGCAGTAATGATTTCAAAAACGGTAGGATGCATGTTTTCTCTATCTAGCGTTTGAATAGCTGGATATAATGTCTCAAATAAAAATAAAAATGTTGTTTCTGAAATAGGGGTACCATTATGTAAAATATGACCGGTAAGTCCCTCCATACTTGGTGAAGTAAACATACCAACCTGGTAGCCATTGGCAAGTAGCGCTCCATTTATATATTGCAAAGTTGAACCTTTCCCATTTGTACCAGCAATGTGAACAGCAGCTAGCTTATTTTGTGGATTTCCGACCAAGGCTAATAAACGATTCACTCTTTCAAGTCCAGGTTTTATACCAAGTGTTTCTCTTTGTCTTAGAAACTGTGATAATTGATCAATATTCATACGCATTATCGTCACTCTTTTCATTCAATATGTAAGAAAGTATAGCATAATCACTTTAAAAAGGTTAACTGCTCAATCATTCGAGTTATATAGCCTAAAATTTATGATGAGCAGAAATATAGAAAGGAAGTTAACAATGAAGCCAACAGGATGGATAATATATAATGGAAACTTACGTGGAAATAAATTCAAGGATTATGCCGAAATGCTACAACAAGCTGCAGAAAAGAAAGGAAGCTTGGCCTATATCATCAAAAATAATGATCTTTCTGTCTTCCTTGATGGAAAAGAAAGCAAACTACTTCAAAAAGCAGCATTAGAAAAACCAGATTATGTTATTTTTACAGATAAGGATATTTATCTAGCAAAGCAATTAGAGCTACTCGGCATTCGAGTGTTTAATCGTGCTCAAACCATTGCAATGAGTGATGATAAAATTGCTACATATCAAGCGTTAGCGAGCAAAAATCTCCCTATCCCGAAAACAATCATTGCACCAAAAGCATTTCTGCAGCATGATGCTAAAGCTTTCTTCAAGCTTGATACTATTGTACAACAGCTTGGCTTCCCAATGGTTGTCAAAGAGGCATTTGGTTCTTTTGGAGAGCAAGTATACTTGATTGAATCGATGAGAGCGCTAGAACAGATTACGGAGCAGTTGCAAACAATACCTTTTGTGTTTCAGGAATTTATTTCCACAAGCTATGGCAAGGATATTCGTTTACAGGTAGTTGGAAATCGCGTAGTCGCTGCAATGAAGCGGATAGCTAAAGATGACTTCCGAGCAAACATTACTGCTGGAGGCGTGATGGAACCTTATACACCTAGTGAAAAGGAAAAGCAGCTAGCGATTGCAAGCTCACAGGCAATCGGAGCGGATTTTGCAGGGGTTGATTTATTATTTGGCAAAGAGGATGCTTCTTACATATGTGAAATTAACTCGAATGCCCATATCCGCAATTTATTAGATTGTACCGGTGTTAATGTAGCGGATAAAATCATGGAATATATTTTCGAAACGATATCCCATTAAGGAGATAGATTTATATGTATACTGCTTGGCTAATTTATAAAAAAATGGATGCAGCTGATAATCACGCTTATATCGAGTGGTTTAAAGAAGAAGCTAAAAAACAGGATATTCAATTGACCCTTGTATTGCGTGAAACAATGCAAATTGGTGTAGTTGAAAATGAACGCGCATTATTTATTGATTCTACACGTGTAGAACTTCCAGATATCGCTATTGTTCGTACAGTTGAACCGTTATTAAATGAATTTCTTGAATCACTTGGAGTCACTGTTTTCAACTCTGCTAAGGTCGCTAAAATAGCTAATCATAAAGGATTAACCCATTTTGAGATTAGTAAGCTCGGCATTCCTATGGTTGATACCTTCTTTGTATCCAAGGAGATGTTACAAAAGGAAAAACCTCCGATGCCCTTTCCTTTTGTAATAAAAGAAGTTGCTGGACGAGGTGGAAGGCACGTTTATTTAATAAAGAATATCGCTGAATGGGATCAGCAGTTAAAGACGTTAGTTGGAAAAGAATGGATCATTCAACAAACGAATGTACAGAAAGGAAAGGATTTACGCGTCTTTATTGTAGGAAAAGACATAATCGGTGCCGTTCTTCGAGAAAGCAGTCTAGATTTTCGCGCGAATTACAAGCTGGGCGGTACTGCTAGCTTGTACACGTTATCTAGAGAAGAAATCGCAATGATTAATCCAATTATTTCACACTTCGATTTTGGCATGGTCGGTATTGACTTTTTAATTGGTAAAAATGACGAATTATTATTTAATGAAATTGAAGATGTTGTCGGCTCCAGAACATTAAGTGCTGTTAGTGATGTTAATATTTTGCGTACCTATCTATCCTTTATAAAGCGCACCATGGATAAGCAAATTTAAAACACAAAAAAATCGCCCCTAATCGTTTATTCTAATAACGAGGGCGATTTTCTGATGGAATGAAGAAGGTCAAAGTCCCTTCCCTACTATTTTACTTACGAAGCTCATCCAAACGAGCTTTTACCTTTGCTTGTTTTTCTACATAATCTTTTTCCTTTTGTCTTTCTTCTTCTACAACTGCAGCAGGTGCTTTTTTAACAAAGCCTGCATTGGCAAGCTTTTTCTGCACGCGATCCACTTCTTTCGTCCATTTATCAAGCTCTTTTTCTAACCGTTCGATTTCTTTTCCGAAATCAATTAAGCCTTCTAACGGTAAAAATAACTCTGCACCGGTAACAACCGCAGTCATTGCTTTTTCTGGCGCTTCGATAGATGTAGCAATGCTAAGTTCAGCTGTATTACAGAATCGTTCTAAATAATGACGTTCACTTTCTAACTCGGAAACGACAGCATCATTTTCTGCTTGGATAAGCAATGAGATCTCCCGTGACATTGGTGTATCAACCTCAGAACGAATATTACGAACTGATTTAATAATGGAAACAAGACGCCTCATTTCATCTGCAGCCTTGGGATCATGAAATTCTTCTTTCACCTGTGGCCAACCAGCTACGGTAATTGATTCGCCTTCATGTGGAAGCTGTTGCCAAATTTCTTCTGTAATAAAAGGCATAAACGGATGAAGCATTCGCATTGTTTGATCCAGTACATATGCCAGAACAGACCGTGTTGTTTGCTTACTTGTTTCATCTTCTCCATATAACGAAATTTTAGCCATTTCGATATACCAATCACATAACTCATCCCAAATGAAGTTATAAAGCTGACGACCCGCCTCTCCAAAATCATACTTTGTTGCGTTCTTCGTCACATGCTCAATGGTTTCATTTAATCGTGTAAGAATCCACTTATCTGCCAGCGAAAGCTCTCCTGAAAGATCAATATCTTCATAAGAGAATCCTTCCATATTCATTAAAGAAAATCGTGATGCGTTCCATACTTTATTGGCAAAGTTCCACGTAGATTCTACCTTTTCCCAATAAAAACGTAAGTCCTGACCTGGAGTTGATCCGGTAAGGAGAAAATATCGTAACGAGTCTGCACCGTATTTATCAATGACATCCATTGGATCGACGCCATTTCCTAACGACTTACTCATCTTTCTACCTTCCGAATCACGAATCAATCCATGTAATAGAACATCTTTAAATGGTTTCTTCCCAGTAAATTCCTTTGATTGAAAGATCATGCGTGCTACCCAGAAAAAGATAATATCGTATCCTGTCACAAGCACATCTGTCGGAAAATGTCGTTTGAAATCTGGTGCATCTTCATTTGGCCAGCCCATCGTGGAAAATGGCCATAATGCCGATGAAAACCATGTATCAAGTACATCATCATCCTGCTGCCAATTCTCGATATCTTCTGGGGCTTCTCTGCCAACAAAAACTTCACCAGTTTCCTTGTGATACCAAGCTGGTATTCGATGTCCCCACCAAAGCTGACGGGAAATACACCAATCTCGTATATTATCCATCCAATTAAAATAAGTTCGCTCGAAGCGTTCAGGAACAAAATTCACCTTGTCTTCAGTATTCTGCATAGCTAACGCTTCAAGGGCTAATGGTTGCATTTTAACAAACCACTGTGTAGACAAATAAGGCTCTACAACGGCCCCACTACGTTCAGAATGACCAACCTGATGAACATGATCTTCTATTTTAAATAGAACACCACTTTTTTGAAGATCTTTGACAATTTGCTTTCTACATTCAAAACGGTCAAGTCCTTCATATTTTCCCGCATTATTGTTCATCGTACCATCTTCATGCATGACAAGCACACGAGCAAGCTGATGACGATTGCCAATTTCAAAATCGTTCGGATCATGAGCAGGAGTGATTTTTACTGCACCAGAACCAAACTCCATGTCTACATAATCATCTGCAACAATTTCGATTTCTCGACCAACGATAGGTAGGATTACTTTCTTCCCAATTAAATGCTGGTAACGCTCATCTTTTGGATGAACTGCTACAGCTGTATCTCCAAGCATTGTCTCTGGCCTTGTTGTTGCAATTTCAATCGTCTCGTCACTATCTTTAATTGGATAGTGCATATGATAGAACTTTCCTTGTACTTCCTCATATATTACTTCAATATCGGATAGCGCTGTTTTTGTTGCTGGATCCCAATTGATAATATACTCGCCACGATAGATTAGTCCTTTTTCATATAGGGTGACGAACACTTCTCGTACTGCATTTGATAATCCTTCATCCATCGTAAAGCGTTCTCTGGAATAATCAAGTCCAAGTCCAAGCTTTTCCCATTGCGTGCGAATGAATTGCGCGTATTCTTCCTTCCATTCCCAAACCGTTTCTAAGAATTTATCGCGCCCTAAATCGTAGCGGCTTTTCCCTTGCTCTCTCAATTTAGCTTCTACCTTTGCTTGTGTAGCTATTCCGGCATGGTCCATACCAGGTAACCATAGTACATCATAGCCTTGCATTCTTTTCATACGTGCAATTGTATCCTGCATTGCTGTATCCCATGCATGCCCAAGATGAAGCTTCCCTGTTACATTTGGTGGGGGAATCACAATCGTAAATGGCTCTTTTTCCTTATCTCCTGTTGCTTCAAAATATTTTCCGTCTAGCCAAAATTGATAGCGGCCATTTTCTACCTCTTTCGGGTCATATTTGGATGGTAAGGTATTATTTTTTTCATCTTGCATATCCGTTCTCCTCCTAAAATGATTTATTGAATGAAATGTACAATTATTAAAATAAAAAAGCCTTCTCATCCTTTAAAAATAAAGGACGAAAAGACTTGGGCTTCTCCGCGGTACCACCTTTGTTTACAAAAACATAAAACATTTTTGTACACTCAATTTGATAACGGACGCTTGTGTCCGGCTACCTCTAATTTGGTGAAGAACAATTCCTTCATCATTTCAAAGCAGCTGTATCAAGGGCGACTTTCCAACCGACTTTTTCCTAGGAAACTTCCAGCATCTGTTCCCCTCTCTGTAGGACATCGTATTGTACTACTCCCTATCATTACATTTCACTTATTAATTTATCATATCGAATGCTGACTAAAAAAGCAACTGGATTTTTAAAGGGGCTTTATAAAAATACACATAGATTTATTTACAATATCTTTTTTATTCTTTCACGAAAAAGCCTGCTTCATACATATCATATTAAAACAATAAAAATCAGTGAGGGGAGGAGCTTCCAATGGCTAGGTTTTATCGTTATCGCCTTCCACCTTGGATATTAAAATGTCTCATCGTCATTGAAACATGTACATTGCCAATTTTAATCTATCAATTAATCCGAACATTATTTTTTCCGACAACATTAGATGTGTTCTTGCTTGGTTTGCTTGTCGGCTTATTTATCGCATTTTACTTGGAATGGATTTAGCTTTCCATTTCTTCTAAATCTTGATGCATAAGTTCTTCATCCAATTGTTCATTCCACTGAATGCCAAAAAGCAACTGTCGGTACACTTTCTCTAGCTTCTGCACACGTGAAATCATACTTTCTGAAGAGCGTTGCTTCACATCATCCTCTACCAATTGCAAATATGAAGTAGGGTGTAATAAATAAAGCGCTAATAAATATTTATCTTGTTTTGCTAATGGATTTTCTTCTGTATAATATTGAAAATGGGAAATTAATTCATCATTATCTGTATCATAATACGTTGTTTGGCTTTGAATATAGGTCGCAATGTCTATCGTAGGATGCTCCAATCGACTTTGCTCCCAATTAATGAATTGAAGCTGTTCTCCTTGTAAGATATGATCCTTATGCAGGTTACCATGAATAATACTATATACGTAATCGTCCCTTTCTTGTTGTTCCTCAAGATATTGATCAATACGTTTTTGAAGCCAGAAAAATAAGCGTTCCATATCACGATAATGCGTGCACACTTGAAGCTCAAACGGGGACATAAAATGAGAAGCCTCAAATTTCTCAACAGTTGACAGTAATTTTTTTTGGGAGGTAACGCAATAAGCTGCATACTGTCGAAAATCCTGCAGCATATTATCTTTGGAATCATCTTTAGAATAAGGTTTCGTCTGTTTTGTTGCTGAATGAAGTTTTCCGATTGCTTGATACACTTCCTTTGGACGACTACGTAAATATCGCGTCTGTATCCATGGAGATAAATAGTAATAGTCACCATTTATCTTTACGAATAATGAACGATCCTTTGTTAAATAGACGGGCAAAATAGTGGATAATCCATTGGCATACCCATAATGATATATATGTTCCCAGTTTTTAAGAGAATTAGCATTTAGCTTGCTTTTTTTTAATGCATAGCTCTTGTTCCCATCAAAAATACGAAACATGCGACTTGTTCGTTGATCGATCTCCATTGGGGCAATACCATAATGTAACAATGCTTCTCTAATTGCTTCCATATGTCACCACCCTATTTCACTCATTTACCCCTTGACCTAATAGGCAAGGGGTATATACATACAATATTAGTTTTCTTTTCATATTCTACTTTATTTAGCGTTCCCTTTTTCGAATGGGAATATATAATAGCTGACCAGCTTGCACACTGTCCGCTTCTAAACTATTCTTTTTAGCGATATGCATTGAAGTCGTTTGATAACGTTCTGCAATGCTTTCCAGTGTGTCATTTTCTTGCACAATACATAGACGCATTTTAGCATACCGTTCTTCATCATTTCGAATCATATCAGAAAGATAGCTTAAATCAGCAAATCTACTCGCACTACTGCTTTCGATAGATTCATCTGGCACACTACTTTTATTTCTCCCCTTTCCTTTCTCACTATGCTTGTGCGCTTCACGTGATGACTCATACCATGAAGATGACGATTCCATTGAAGACTCCTCAGATGACATTTGCCCACTTGATTCCGACGATGATGATTCTACTTCTTCCGTCTTTCCAAAGAACTCTGCTAATGTTTGCGTTTTCTTCTTTTTCCAACGCCCTGATTCTTCTTCAGAAGTTGACTCGACAGCATTACTTGAAGAAGATGAACTTTCGCTTGATTCATCATGCTTTGTTGAAGACTCAGATTCATAACTCGATGATGCTGATTCCTCTGATTTTTTTATATCAATATAAAAGGCTTCTTCATTTTCTTCTTTTGAAAAACGATCCGCTTCTTGTTGTTTCGCTGTATCTGTTGTGTTTAAATCCGCACGATCACTAATTCCATGAATATCAATTGTAGCTTGTAATCTTAACTGCGTATAATCCGGCATCTCATAATCAAAGCTTGCAATATTTACTGTTACATTTTCAATATCCTCCACACGATACGTTGGCACAGAAATCTCTACGGGAAAGCGGTGCGCGAAAACAGCTAAATCATTCGCTTGTTCTTCTACTCTCTCTACATATCGTTTTACAGCGTAATCATCTACTTCATCATATTCGTCCGCTTCTTGAAACATTGGTTCCATTCTATATTCACCTTGTAGTTCAACAACTCCACGTATAGAAATATACTCATTAAACGTTTGGATTAATATTTCTGGATCTAATGAAATACCAACAATTTCTGCAACTTCCTGTCCTCTTTGAAAATAAAGTGTTTCGTTTAACTCAAAGCTAAAGATAGCTTGATCATTAGACAAGTGACTTCCTCCCTTCAGCATATGTAAATCATTTTTACTCCCGTTGTCTTATTTATCTATATGACCTAGTTGAAGGGGATATGCTTTAGAACAAAAAATCATTATCATGAATCACGAGAAAATAACAGCCATCTTTTTCAAAAAATTCTTCTCAGTTACATCATATGGAATAATTCAACATCCTCGTTCCTTCCAAAATTACTTTTTCAAAAGAGAAAGCAAAAAATAGCTGTCCAGATACCAAGGGTAATATCGGTTTCTGAACAGCTTTACTCTACTCGTTTATTCCTTTATTTCGCTAGTTTTGCGAAAGTCTTATTAACTGCTTTAATCGTTCGCTCGATATCCTCATCGGTATGAGCTGTTGACATAAACAAACCTTCAAACTGAGAAGGCGGCAGAAATACGCCTTCTTCAATCATGGAACGATAATATTGTCCAAAATAATCAAGATTAGAGGCTGCAGCTGTTTCATAGTTTACAACAGGGTTATCTGCAAAAAAGATCCCAACCATAGAGCCTGCACGATTTACTTGGAGTGAAATACCGTATTTCGCAGCCGCTTGCTGATACCCTTCAACTAAACGATCGACTTTTAAATTAATTTCTTCATATGAAGCATGTTCTAATGCCTTTAATGTTTCATACCCAGCAGTCATTGCCAGAGGATTTCCTGAGAGCGTACCAGCTTGGTAAATCGTTCCCGTTGGCGCGATGTTCTCCATTATTTCCCGTTTACCACCATAAGCTCCTACTGGAAGTCCTCCTCCAATTACTTTACCTAAACACGTAAGATCAGGCGTGACACCAAAATAACCTTGTGCACAATGATAGCCTACTCTAAAGCCGGTCATTACTTCATCAAAAATGAGTAATGTTCCATTTTGTTCGGTAATCTCCCTTAAGCCGGTGAGAAAGTTTTCAGTTGGTGGAACAACACCCATATTTCCAGCAACCGGTTCTACAATTACTGCTGCAATTTCTGAACCAAAATTATCAAAAGCAAGTTTTACACTCTCGATGTCATTGTATGGAACAGTAATCGTTTGACTTGCTACTGATTGTGGCACTCCTGGACTGTCTGGCAAGCCAAGCGTTGCCACACCAGAACCTGCTTTAATAAGTAATGAATCCCCATGCCCATGATAACACCCTTGGAATTTCAAGATTTTGTCTCTTCCCGTATAGCCTCTTGCTAATCGTAACGCACTCATCGTGGCTTCTGTTCCTGAATTAACCATGCGAATCATCTCAATAGATGGAACGCGTTCAATTACAAGGGATGCTATTTCGTTTTCCAAAGTAGTTGGTGCTCCAAAGCTTGTCCCCTTCTCAGCAACTTCCTTTAGCTTTTGTACAACACGCTCATCGGCATGTCCTAGAATTAATGGTCCCCAGCTTAATACATAGTCAATATATTCATTACCATCTATATCATAAATCTTTGAACCTTTTCCATGATCCATAAAAACAGGCGCCATTCCTACTGATTTAAAAGCACGCACTGGAGAATTAACCCCGCCAGGCATTAGATCTACTGCTTTTTCGTACGCATTGATTGATTGTTGAAAGCTCTTCACAATATACCCTCCCAATATTTAGATCATTTATCTGTTAGCCATGTCGCTACATCTTTTGCAAAATAAGTGATGATTAAATCTGCCCCAGCACGCTTCATCGATGTTAGCATTTCGATTACTAATGCTTTCTCATCAACCCATCCGTTTTGAGCAGCTGCTTTAATCATCGAATATTCTCCACTTACGTTGTAAGCAACAATAGGAACATTCGTATCGTTCCTTACATCGCGAACAATATCTAAATAAGATAAACCAGGCTTAATAATTAGAAAGTCTGCGCCTTCCTCTACGTCTGAAGTAGCTTCTCGCAAAGCTTCCCGTCGATTAGCTGGATCCATCTGATATGTCTTCCGATCTCCGAATTGCGGCGTGCTTTCTGCTGCATCGCGAAATGGACCATAAAAAGCAGAAGCGTATTTAACAGCATAAGACATTATTGGAATATGCTTAAATCCTGCTTTATCCAATGCATGTCGTATAACTTGAACAAACCCATCCATCATATTTGACGGGGCAATAATATCTGCACCCGCTTTCGCCTGTGATACAGCCGTTTTTGCTAGCAATTCTAATGAAGCATCATTATCCACATCATGATTATGAATAACACCACAATGCCCATGGGATGTATATTCACAAAGACAGGTATCTGCAACAACTAGCGTTTCAGGACTCGTTTCTTTTACAACACGCGTTGCTCGCTGTACAATCCCTTCTTCTGCATATGCACCAGTACCAACTTCGTCCTTTTCATTTGGTACCCCAAATAAGATAATTGCGTTTATTCCTAATGCCTCTATTTCTTTTACTTCTTGTGGTAACAAATCTAATGATAAATGGTATACACCTGGCATCGAAGGAACTTCCTTCTTTTTATTCGTTCCTTCTACAATAAATAACGGATAGATAAAGTCGTCCGTTGTTACAGTATTTTCTCGTACCATTGCTCGCATCGCATTAGAGGATCTTAGTCTGCGATGTCGTTTAAAGTCCATCGTTTCACTCATTAGAATCTATCCTTTCATTCAAGTAATCATTCATACAAGCTATCATGCCTTCTATAGTAAATTCCTTTGGTATTAATATTTGCTTAAATCCTACAGCCTTTGCTTGTTTTGCTGTTGTTGTGCCAATACAAACACATTGTTGTTCTCGGAACTGTTCCATGTCTAAATCAATCATTTGTATAAATGCATCAATCGTAGAAGGACTTGTAAAAGTAAGAAAGTCGAAATGCACATCTTGTAATAGTTGATTCAACTCAGACTTCACACGAGTGTTTATCGTCGTATCATATACTTCTATATTGTCAAAAGCGATTCCTGCATGCGAAAACTCGTGTGGTAATACAAATCTCGAACGGTTGCCACGAACTAACAGTATACGTCCTGTCCACTCTTTCTTCTGCAAAAACTCGGTTGCCATATGCTCTGCATCATACACAGAAGGAATAAAATCAGCTGTTATACCATATCTTTGTATTGCTTCCTCCGTTTTATGTCCGACTACTGCCACTTTTAGTGTTTTTAAAGCATCCATCGAAACACCATGAATTAAAGCTAGTTTGATAAAACAATCAACCCCATTCGCACTTGTAAAGAAAATCCATTTATATACGTGCAATTGATTGAGATAATGTTTTACAGAAGCATCTTCCTTACACTCGATTGAAAGTAAAGGTACTTCAAAAGAGCTTCCACCACACTGCTTTATCTTCGCAGAAAATTCCTTTGCTTGGTTTCGTTCACGAGTTACTAAAATATTTTTTCCTTTTAGCAAAGCTGTCATTCGTTATCGAGCTCCGCTTTTACCTTTTCTACAATTGTTTTTGCGCCTTGTTCAATAAGTTTCTCTGCAGCTTCTTGCCCCACTTTTTCAGGATCATTTCCTCGTACGGTCTCTTTTAAGATTGTTTTTCCATCGGGTGTACCAACTAATGCTGTTAATACGATTTCATCCTTATCCAAAAACGCATACCCGCCAATTGGAACTTGACAGCCGCCCTCCAATAAATGCAGGAAGGTCCGCTCGGCTGTTACTGTTCTACAAGTTTCCTCATCATGAATAACCCGGAGAAGCTCAATGAGTTCTTTATCGTCTTCCCGGCATTCAATAGCAAGTGCGCCTTGTCCTACTGCTGGCACACAAATTTCAGGTGCCAAGTATTCCGTAATCAATGATTCACTTAACCCCACTCGTTTTAAGCCTGAAACAGCTAAAATAATGGCATCATAATCCTCTTCTTTTAATTTGCGAATTCTTGTTTCAATATTTCCGCGAATCCACTTAATCTCTAAATCAGGTCGATACGCAAGAAGCTGTGCACCTCTCCGTAGACTACTCGTCCCAACAATTGCTCCTTCAGGAAGCTCCCTTAAGGGGACATCGTTGTTTGAAATAAACGCATCACGATGATCTTCTCTAACAGGAATGGTGGAAATAATAAGACCTTCTGGCATAAGAGCAGGCATATCCTTCATACTATGTACTGCAAAATCAATCTCCTTTTCATACATTGCTTGTTCTATTTCTTTGACAAACAATCCTTTTCCGCCTACCTTCGATAACGTAACATCTAGAATTTTATCCCCTTTCGTAACAATCTTCTTTACTTCAAACGGATTGTTAACCCCAGCTTTTTTTAATTGATCAATTACCCAATTTGTTTGCGTTACTGCTAAATTACTTTTTCTTGTACCAACGATTATTTTTCGCACATTAATGCCCCCTTATTAAAAGTGAAAGTTGGATAGTAAGCTAAATAAAAAGAAATTAATTAGTAAAATTAAGAAAGCTGCTGAATTATATAAGGCAATCGTCTTCCCCTGATAACCACGAACCAAACGTAAAAATAAATAACCCGCATACACAAATAAAAGAAAAATAGAACCAATCGTCTTTATATCAAACCAATAAAATTCATCATTTGATACATGAGCCCAGACAATTCCAAGGGTGAGGCCAATCAAAAGTAATGGTACACCAATCGTTACAGATTTATAGGAATAATCATCCATCTGATTTAGATCGCCTAGCTTCCGTATCCATTTTAACCCTTTTTTCTTTTTTAAAAAACGATATTGCATGATGTATATCAAAGAAAAAATAAACGATAATGTAAAAAAACTGTAGGAGATGACCGCAAGTGTAATATGCGTCACCAGAATTTCATTTACTAATTCTACTCCACCACTTCCCATCGTTTGCTTTGCGCTCGAAAGAATATAGAGAAGCAGCATAAAGAAACCGAATAAGTTGGTAAACAAAACAATAAAATGCATTCTGAAGAATTTATTAATAATTAAAGAAAACGTTACAAGTGTCCAGCTATAAAAAAATAAACTATCCGTTAATGTTTGAATAGGAAAGCGCTGTTCTTTGATCAACACACTAAATAAAAAAACGGCTTGAATAATCCAAACCATACAAAGTAACCAGAAGGCAATTCGATTTACCTTCCGGTTATGTTGAATAAAGTCAATAAAATAACCTATCAAGCTAAGGCCATATATCGCAATAACCATTTCATATGCAAGCTTCATAACAACCACTCACAGAATCCTTTCTTCATTAATTCGTTGGCATTCTTTCAAGAGAAGAAAAGGATGAATTCGGATTGGATTCAATCATTTTTTCATTTTTTTTTGTGTGTTTATTTTTCTCTGCTGCAACCTCTTTTTCAATTCCAAAAATATTAATAAACAAAGCTAAGGCTTGTTCAGGATCGTCCTTTCCAGCAAGCTCCTTTGCCTGCGTTATTGGATCTTTTAGCAATTGATTAATAATACTTTTCGTATGCTTGCTTAACACTTTCTTCTCACGTTCTGTAAGGTCAGGCATTTTGCGTTCAATACTCTTCATTGTTTCTGCTTGTATTGTCAATGCCTTTTGCCGTAATGCTGAAATAACTGGAACGACCCCTAATGTTGTTAACCAATTATTAAACACTTCTAATTCCAAACCGATCATTGATTTTATCTTTATCGCTGCAGCTTCGCGTGCGGCCAAATTTTCATCGACAATATGCTGCAGATCATCGATATCGTATAAAAACACATTGTCTAAACTACCTATCGTTGGATCAATGTCCCTTGGAACAGCTATATCCACTAAAAATAGTGGCCGGCCTTTCCGCTTTTTTTGTACTGGTGCTAATTCTTCCTTTGACAGTACAACAGAATCTGATCCAGTAGAGCTAATTAATATATCTGCATCGGTTAATATTTGCTGCAAATCTGTGATGGCAGCAGCTTTTCCATGAAAGGTCTTGGCAAGTTCTTCTGCCTTTGATAGCGTGCGATTTACAACTGTAATACGATGCACACCAGATCCATGTAAGTTCTTTGCCGCCAACTCTCCCATTTTTCCAGCACCTAAAATAACAACATGCATTTCGTGAATTTTGCCAAAGATTTTCTTCGCAAGCTCCACCGCTGCATAGCTAACGGAAACTGCATTTTCTCCAATCGCTGTTTCACTATGCGCACGCTTCGCGAAGCTAATCGCCTGTTTAAATAACTCATTAAAAATGGTACCTGTTGCCTGTGCTTGTTGAGCAGTTAAAAAGGCATCACGTACTTGTCCTAGAATTTGGGTTTCTCCTAGAACCATAGAATCGAGTCCAGCAACTAGTTGAAAAAGATGCTCTATTGCATGCTCGTTTTCTTCAATGTGTAAATAGGAGACAAAGCTTTCCTTTTCCATTTGAAACCATTTTTCTAAAAATGACTTAATATAATAGCGACCTGTATGAAGCTGATCTACAACTGCAAAAATTTCCGTACGGTTACAAGTAGAGACAATAACATTTTCCAATACGCTTTTTTCGTTATTCAAGGAAGTTATTGCATTCGCAAGCTCGTTTTCTGGAAAAGTCATCTTTTCTCTTATTTCAACTGGAGCTATTTTATGATTGAATCCCACTTTTATAATATGCACCTAATCTCCTCCAATAAATCTTGAAGAGGTTCAAGACCATCCTTATCGCATGCTAATACTTATTTATATAAATTATAACATAACAACTGTGTCCACTATGTAAATTATGTGAACAGAAATTGAAACAATATGGTACGATTAATCGTATATAACACTCTAAATGGAACTCTACCACAACCAGTTTGTGGAAGCAAGAAAACCTTATTAAAAGGGAGTTAAGCGGGGGATACGATGAAAAAACAGCAAATTTTTGTAGCATATGTGCTAATTGGCATTGGCGTTTATTACTTGCTGAGACAATTAAAGATTCCAATATTTACCGATTTCTATTCATGGCCAACACTTTTAATTATTTTGGGAATAGCCTTTTTAGTGCATGGCTATTCAACAAGAGATTATAATAATCTGTTTCCTGGAACAATTTTATTAGGAATCGGTATTCACTTTCACGGGGTTCAGCATTACCCATTCTGGATTGATCATTGGGCTGTCTTTCCATTAATTGTTGGGCTTGCATTCTTCGTGCGTTTTTTCAAAACGAAAGAGGGATTATTACCTGGCGCTATTTTAGTTGGTTTGTCTCTTTTGATTATTTTTTCAATCCAACTACCTGCATGGTTTCACTGGATATATGATCTCATTTCCTATATAGAGTTATATTGGCCAATTGCACTTATTATAGTCGGTCTTTACTTATTAAAAAAGAAATAAATCAAGCTAAAGAGCTTGATTTATTTCTTTTTAAAGAATAGAGCCTAGAAATTCTTGCGTTCTTTCTTCTTTCGGTTGATCAAATAACTCGTTTGGTTTTCCATATTCAATAATTTTTCCATCATGCATATACACAACCCAATCTCCTACCTCACGAGCAAACCCCATCTCATGCGTTACAACCACCATAGTCATTCCTTCATTGGCAAGTTCCTTCATCGTTGTGAGCACTTCTCCTACTAACTCAGGGTCTAACGCTGATGTTGGTTCATCAAACAGCATAATATCCGGCTTCATTGCTAATGATCTTGCAATCGCAACGCGCTGTTTTTGTCCACCAGATAGTTTAGAAGGATATACATTGGCTTTATCAGACAAGCCAACCTTTTCCAAGAGTTCCTTTCCTTCTTGAATCGCAGTTGCTTTTGGTACTTTGTTTACTTGAATAGGTCCTTCTATAACATTCTGAAGTACGGTTTTATGTGGGAATAAATTAAAATGCTGAAAAACCATCCCAACCCTTTGACGAATCTTATTTAAATTTGTTTTGGTAGGCTCAACCGTTTCTTCTTCGATTTGGATTGTTCCACTCGTTTTAATCTCTAAAAAATTTAAGCAGCGAAGTAACGTACTTTTTCCAGATCCACTAGCCCCGATTAAAACAACGACATCACTTTCTCCTACGGTTAGATTAATATCCTTTAAAACGTGTAAATCACCAAAATATTTATTCAGCTTTTCTACGCGAATCATTTCCTTCTGCTTTTCCATTTCCAGGTCCTCCTTAATCACTTACAGCTAGTTTCTTCTCTGTATAACTTACTAATAACGTTAATAGGAAAACTAAAAGCAAATAATAGATTGCACTAATTAATAGCCAGGTCATAAAATCAAACGTATTTGACCCCATTGTTGTTGACACATTAAATATCTCAGCTAATCCAACAAATGCTGCCAAAGAGGAATCCTTTAAACCGATTATAAATTGGTTACCAAGAGGGGGAAGTGCGCGCCGAAAAGCTTGCGGCAATACAATACGCTTCATCGTTTGCCAGCTTGTCATTCCTATTGAACGACCTGCCTCTGTTTGCCCGTTACCAATCGATTGAATGGAGCCTCGAAATATTTCTGCGATATATGCCCCGTTATGGAATGCTAATCCTAGAACCGCAGACCAAAATCCACTTATTTGCAATGGACCATAGGATAAACCATAATAGAATATAAAAATTTGCACAATAAGTGGTGTCCCTCGCACGACAAAGATATACGTATTTGCCAACCAAACAAACAGCTTAATTTTAGTGATCTTTAGCAAGGCAAATAATAATCCGATAAAAATAGCAATAAAAATAGAAATTGCAGTCAATTTTAATGTTAAAAGGGTGGCTTCTAAAAATAGCCACTTACTGTCAATAAAGGTTTGCCATAAATGACCAAAATAGCTAATAAAATCTTCAAACACATTATTCATCTCCTACTGTATCTATGAATTAAACAACGATATACCGAGAATAGTTATCATTCTAGTAACCGTTTAAAATAGCCCTTCATCACTTGGATAAAGGGCAGTATCCACTTTTTCATATACGAACAACTTTATTTCGGTTCTTCGGTTATATCTGCATCAAAGTATTTTTCACTAAGTGATTTCAGTGTTCCGTCTTCTCGAAGTGTTTCTAGTGCATCATTCACTGCTTTTAGAAGCTCGGGATTATCTTTAGAGACCGCAACTGCTTGTTCACTTCTTTCAATTAAATCTTTTCCTTCTATTTTCAATCCACTTGCGATTGCCTCTTTTCCTGTCAGGAAATCGGTAATGACTGCATCATGATGTCCTTTTTCTAATGCCTGAAGGGCTACTACATCACTATCATAGGTTTTAATATTATCTGTTACTTGCTCTGCATATTCGGTATATGTAGAGCCTTTAGATAGTCCGATTTCTAGACCTTCTAAATCGTCCAACTTCTCTAGGTCACTGTCTGGTCTAACGAAGATTTGGGCACCGGAATAATAATATGGGGTGGAAAAATCGACATTTTCGGAGCGTTCAGGTGTAATCGTATGACTCGCAACTGCAGCATCGAACCTTCCTGTTTTCACACCTTCTACAATGGCAGAAAATTTATATCTTTTTTGAACAGGATCAAGTCCTAGCTCTTCTGCAATGGCATTGCCAACTTCAATATCAAACCCAGTCATTTTACCGTCTGCTTCAACATAGCTAAACGGCTTAAACTCACCAGATGCAGCAAATGTAAAGCTTCCTTCCTTCACAAGATTATAATCACTTTCACCTTGTTCCGCACTTGTCTCTTTGTCTTTTTCCTCTCCACAAGCCGTCAGGAGAATCGTAAATAAAGCGATAAGTATCAAAAAATTCAGTTTTTTCAATCGAAATTCTTCCTTTCCTTGTCCATCTTTTCATATATTTTGAAAACGAAAGACACAAATTATGTGTCTATAAAAATTATAGCAATAGTCTTTCCAATTAACTAATTTGGTATTTTCTGATATTAATGCCTATAGCTAGTTTATACGTGATGTCGATATAATATCTCTAATATACTTAATTATCGTGCAATTTACTCTCGGATACACCTGAACTCGTAGAATAGAATCACCAAAAAGCACAGCTCTTCCCACTATCGATGGAAGGAGCCGTGCTTTATAGAATTAATCATTCATATTTTATAACGAATACCTATGAAATAGATAAATAGTGCTTGATTAGCCCCCAAGCCTCATCTTTTCCTTCTCCCGTTTCAGCTGAAAATAACACGACTGGATCTCCTTTTTGAATCCCCATCTCGTTAATGAGTCGCTTTAGATGACTTGCTTTTTTATTTTTAGGAATTTTATCTAGCTTCGTTCCAACTACAATTACTGGAAGATCAAAGTATTTCACAAATTCATACATTTGAATATCATCTCGAGTAGGAGAATGGCGTATGTCTGTAATAAGTACTACAGCCTTTAACGTTTCTCTTAATTGGAAATATTCCTCCATCATATGGCCCCATTTTTCACGTTCCTTTTTAGAAACCTTTGCATAGCCATAGCCAGGAACATCTACAAAATAAAATTGTTCATTAATTTTATAAAAATTTAACGTCTGTGTTTTCCCTGGCTTTGATGATGTTCTGGCAAGATTTTTGCGGGTAATCAATTTATTAATAAAAGAGGATTTCCCAACATTTGATCGACCCGCTAAAGCGATTTCAGGTAAGCGATCATTCGGATATTGTTTTTGACTAACCGCACTAATAATAATTTCTGCACTTGTTATTTTCATGATTTTTCCCCCACCAATGCATGTTTTAATACGGCATCTAAATGATCCACAGGAATAAAGGTTAAATCGTTCTGAACACTAGCTGGAATGTCATCGATATCGCGCTCGTTTTCTTTTGGAATAATAATTGTTGTAATCCCAGCTCGATGTGCACTCATCGATTTTTCTTTTAATCCTCCGATTGGGAGCACTCGACCACGCAAGGTTATTTCTCCTGTCATTCCAACATCCTTACGAACCGCTCGTCCACTTAGCGCAGAAACAAGTGCTGTCGCCATCGTAATTCCCGCAGAAGGACCATCCTTTGGTGTTGCTCCTTCTGGCACATGGATATGAATATCATATTTCTCATGAAAATCAGGGTCCACGTTGAGCTCTTCTGCTCTAGAACGAATATAGCTAAATGCAGCTTGAGCTGATTCACGCATTACTTCGCCAAGCTTACCAGTAAGAATGAGCTTCCCTTTTCCAGGGTAATGAGAGACTTCAATCGAAAGCGTGTCTCCTCCTGCAGCAGTGTATGCCAAGCCAGTAGCTGTTCCAATCTGATCTTCCTTCTCCATTTGACCATAACGGTAAATAGGCTTTCCAAGCAAATCTTCTAACGTTTTTTTCGTAACAATAATTCGTTTCTTATCCTCTGAGATAATAATCTTAGCGGCTTTTCTACATAAGGTAGCAATCTGTCTTTCTAAATTACGAACCCCCGCTTCTCTCGTATACGTTCGAACTAATTCAACAATCGCTTCGTCTCTAATTTGTAAATTACCTTTTTTCAAGCCATTTTCTTTTAACTGCTTTGGAAGTAAATGCTCTTTGGCAATATGAAGTTTTTCTACTTCCGTGTATCCTGAAATAGAAATAAGCTCCATGCGATCCAATAAGGGGCGAGGAATGTTATTTACATAATTCGCTGTAGCGATAAATAACACATTTGAAAGATCATATGTCTCCTCAATAAAATGATCGCTAAAATTATTATTTTGCTCTGGATCTAATACTTCTAGCATGGCAGAGGCAGGATCTCCGCGAAAATCGTTCGCCATCTTATCAATTTCATCAAGTAAAAAGACTGGATTTACCGTCTTCGCTTTTTTCATACCTTGAATTATTCTACCTGGCATCGCTCCTATATAGGTTCTTCGATGCCCTCTTATTTCTGCCTCATCTCGAACACCACCAAGGGAAATGCGGACGAAATTCCGTTCAATTGATGAAGCAATCGATTTCGCTAAGGATGTTTTTCCAACACCTGGAGGACCTACCAGACAAAGAATTGGACCTTTAATCGCATTCGTTAGCTTTTGTACGGCCAAATATTCTAATATGCGTTCTTTAACTTTATCCAATCCATAATGATCCTTATCTAATATCTTTTTTGCACGGTCAATATGGATATTATCTTTTGTCTTTTCAGTCCAAGGCAATGCTAATAGCCAATCAAGATAATTGCGAATAACAGCGCTCTCTCCGGAGCTTTGTGGGATTCTTTCGTACCGTTCAAGCTCTTTATACGCAACCTCTAATATGCGTTCAGGCATATTAGATTGTGCAATACGCTCTCTTAACTGGGTGATTTCCCCACTCTTGCCATCCTTTTCACCTAGCTCATTTTGTATTGCTTTAAGCTGTTCCCGTAAATAGTATTCTTTTTGTGTTTTTTCAATTGAGCTTTTTACTTGTTGTCCAATCTTCTTCTCTAAATCCAGAACTTTTTGTTCATTTGATATTAGTTTTATTAGCTTTTGAAGTCGTTCAACAATAGCGATCGTTTCAAGCAGCTCTTGCTTTTCTTTCAGCTTTAAAGGAAGATGTGATGTTACAATATCTGCAAGTCTACCTGGTTCTTCAATATCTGAAACAGTTGCAAATGTTTCCTGCGTGATTTTTCGAGATAGCTTTAAATATTGTTCAAATTGACTTAATAGAGAACGCATTAACGCCTCCTCTTCATGTGGATCTCCATCGATATCTTCCATTATTTCTATATCTACTAAAAACGAATCATCATCGTCTACATATTGAACAATTGACCCTCTATTCAAGCCTTCAACGAGTACTCGAATTGTACCGTTTGGGAGCTTTAACATTTGATTAACCTTTGCTATTGTTCCAACGTGATAGATGTCTTCTTTTTTCGGATCGTCGACGCTCACTTTTTTTTGGGCAGCAAGGAAAATTCGCTGATCCTCCATCATTGCTTTTTCTAAAGCAGCAATTGACTTATCTCGTCCTACATCTAAATGGAGTACCATCGTTGGAAAAACGAGTAATCCTCGCAATGGAAGAAGAGGAAGACGGTTAGAATCTTTATGCATAATTGTACCTCCATGACTGTATGTATAATCGATTGTATCAAAAGTAAAACAGGTGTTGCATCTAATCCGTAGTATAACCTTCGTTGCTATTCCTAAACTCTGCATTAAGAGATCTCGACGTGATTGATCATCCTATAATCTTAGATAACGAAAAAGACTGACTAGGGGTTACATAGCCTTCCATCTTGTAGTTAGAAGGATTCAGTAAGCCAAGTCAGTCCTCATATGCCAAAATCGATATTTATTCGATTATGCACTTTCCTTTGGCAATTTTTCGTTACCTTTTTGTACGGTTCCATCATTAAATACAAGCTTCGGACTTCCATCTTCCTCTGTAACTGTTTCTTTCGTAATAATACATTTTTCAATATCATCTCGTGAAGGAAGCTCAAACATCACATCGAGCATGATGCTTTCGATGATGGACCGAAGTCCTCTGGCACCAGTTTTTCGTTCAATTGCCTTTTTAGCAATTTCAACAAGTGCTTCGTCTTCAAATTCAAGTTCAACATCATCCATTTGAAATAGCTTTACATATTGTTTTACTAAAGCATTTTTTGGTTTTGTTAAAATTTCTACCAATGCTTCCTCATCTAGCGGCTCTAAGCTACCAATTACCGGCAATCTTCCAATAAATTCTGGAATAAGACCGAAACGTAAAAGGTCTTCCGGTAATACTTTTGAAAGAAGCTTGCCTTTGTCCATTTCTTGGTTTTCTGTGTTTGCTCCAAAACCAATCACTTTTTTACCAAGACGACGCTTAATAATTTGTTCGATACCGTCAAATGCACCACCACAGATAAAGAGCACATTTGTTGTATCAATCTGAATGAATTCTTGATGTGGATGCTTTCGACCACCTTGAGGCGGCACACTTGCAACCGTTCCCTCTAATATTTTTAATAAAGCTTGCTGTACACCTTCACCAGAAACATCTCGCGTAATAGATGGATTTTCTGACTTGCGCGCAACTTTATCAATTTCATCAATGTAAATAATTCCTTTTTCTGCTTTTTCAACATCATAATCAGCAGCTTGAATAAGCTTTAAGAGAATATTTTCTACATCCTCCCCTACATAACCAGCTTCTGTCAATGACGTTGCATCAGCCATCGCAAAAGGAACATTCAAAATCCGAGCAAGCGTTTGTGCGAGAAGTGTTTTCCCACTTCCTGTCGGTCCAATCATTGCGATATTACTTTTAGATAGCTCAACATCTTCTGAATTCTTAACTGAATTGATACGCTTATAATGGTTATAAACAGCAACAGATAAGTTTTTCTTTGCTTTTTCTTGACCAATAACGTAATCATCAAGAATTTCGCAAATTTCCTTTGGCTTTGGAACTTCTTTAAATTCCGATTCTTCTTCTGTTCCGAGTTCTTCTTCTACGATTTCTGTACAGAGCTCAATACATTCATCACATATATAAACGCCTGGACCAGCAACTAGCTTACGAACCTGTTCTTGGCTTTTTCCACAAAATGAACATTTTAATTGTCCTTTTTCTTCATTAAACTTAAACATTCGCTTTTCACCCCTAATGTGTATCTTCATTTAACCAACAATTTAGAATAGCTTAATGTAATCATATCAAAACAAAAATGGAAAACAAAACAAAATACTTCTTAAAGCTGTGTATTTTGTTTCTATATCCTTTTCAATTATTATTTTATGTTTTTATTATGGAGGAGTTTTTTCAAAAGTCAAATCATCCGTATTGTTTATTGTATGACGTGGTGGATAATTCCATTTCGTTTTTCATTCTACAAATTATCCTATGTACTTATGGAGAAAAATGTTGCCAAACGTATTCACATTTACATTTTATATTGCAAAACAAGGTGCGATTCACTCGCACCTTGTTATCATTACCATTTCCAACTTAATCTAAACTTATTCGTATTAAACAGTTTTGCTATGCTCAACTAAAAATTCAATTGATTTTTGAACTTTAAGATCTTCTTTAAGCATATTCGTATTACCACCAAGCATTTGAACTAGCTGATCTTTTTCCACACTATACATGCCTGCCATCTTTTCTAGCTCTGCATCTATATCTTCTTCAGAAGCTTCTAGCTTTTCAGTTGCAGCAATTGCTTCAAGTACAAGATTTGTTTTCACACGTTTTTGTGCATCGTCTTTCATTTGCTCTTTTAAAGCCGCTTCATCTTGACCTGAGAACTGGAAATACATATCCATTGTCATCCCTTGCATTTGAAGGCGTTGTTCAAACTCCTTCATCATACGGTCAAGCTCTGTATCGACCATTGCTTCAGGAATTTCTACTTCAGCATTGTCTGTAGCTTTTTCAATTAACGTTTCGCGCGTTGCATTTTCAGCATTTTGCTTCTTCTGTGCTTCTAGCTCTTCTTTTTTCTTGCTCTTTAATTCTTCAAGCGATTCAACGTTCTCATCAACATCTTTAGCAAATTCATCATCAAGCTCTGGTAATTCTTTCATTTTGATTTCATGGATTTTCACTTTGAAGGTAGCTTCTTTACCTGCAAATTCTTCTGCATGATAATCTTCTGGGAATGTTAATTGCACTTCAGTATCTTCCCCAGCTGTTTTACCAACAAGCTGATCTTCGAAGCCTGGGATAAACTGACCAGAACCAATTTCTAATGAATGGTTTTCACCTTTTCCACCCTCAAAAGCTTCTCCATCAATAAACCCTTCAAAATCGATTACTACCGTATCACCTTGTTCTACAGCACCTTCTTCTTTTACAACAAGCTCCGCAAAGCGTTCACGTTGATGCTCTAGCTCATGGTCTACATCTTCATCTGTCACAGTAACATCTTGTTTTTCTACTTCAAGATCTTTATAATCACCAAGCTTTACTTCTGGCTTTACTGTTACTGTTGCTGTGAATACAAGACTCTTTCCACGTTCGATATCATCAATATCGATTTCTGGTTGGTCGACTGGTTCAATTCCAGCTTCGTCTACAGCTTTCGTGTATGCTTCTGGTAGAACGATATCAATTGCATCTTGATACAATGATTCTGCACCAAAACGCTTTTCAAACATATTACGTGGAATCTTTCCTTTGCGGAATCCAGGTACTTGAACTTTTTTCACAACTTTTTTAAATGCTTTATCCAAAGCACCTTCAAAATCTTCGGCGCTAACTTCAAAAGTTAAAACACCTTCATTTCCTTCTTTTTTATCCCATTTTACTGACATAACTATTTCCCTCCAACACTATTATTTCGATAAACAGCTGCACATGTCATCAGCTAATCTGATTTGGTATGGCGCTAAACATCAAGGATTACTGCAATAACACTATGTATACATATCGAAAAAAAGCCTCCAATATGATACGCTTCTTATCCATTGTATATCATTCAAGGATCTTCACTGCAGACTCAAATTTACAACCATTTCATTATAACATAATTGACAAGCCTTTCAAGCATTTATCGTTAAGATTTCCTAGTCTTCTATAATGCTTAAATATAGTTTTTCGCATATTGTAATTTCTTCTATATATTTTTGCGTTCTATCATCTAGATTTATTTCTTCTTCCACTTTCCCCATAAAATATTGCTCTCCTAATATTTCCAATGCCTTAGCTATTTGTGGTGCATCTTCATTTGCAGGAAAAAAAGGATATTTCACATACAAATATCGATAAAGAAGTCTAACTATTAATTCATAGAGAGTTGGATTCGACTGTTCCAATTTACTTATTATAAAGAGCACTTGCTTCACTGTTAGGTGTACTTCAATTTCGGGTATGTCGATAGGTTTCACATCTAATTCCATTCCTAGCTTATGTATATGGACTAAATAAGGATACTTTTCAGCTTGAAGCCATTGAAAAATAGCTGTTTGAATCACTGGATGCATTCCATCTTTATGCAGTAAATCAACAACTTTTGAAGCTGGAACTACTCCAAGTGCCTGCAGCTTCTTAATCGTTCGCCATTGTGTTTTATAATCATTAGCTTCAATTGCTTCCATTAAATCATCTATGTACGTGCTTGATTTTTCTATATGAATATCATCTTTCATTTTTTCACTCATCGTGTAAAGCTGTTGAAACTGTTCTCGCATGATTTCTGGAAGTGTTCTATCTTTAAGTTCATGCTCGACCTGCTCCATTAACAATTCATATTGGTTTGTTTGAAATAAAATAGTTAAATATATATGTACATAATGAAAATAATGATCGTCCTTTTGATGCATTGCATCTTCACAGAGAAGCTGGGCTTCCGTATGTTTTCCTAATTCCATCAAGCATAAGAGCTTCCCAATAATAATTTCATGACCTTGAACATCATAGTCAAGGAGCTCTTCAAACGCTTCTAAGGCTTCTTCATAACGCTTTTCTTTTAAAGCTTTTAAGCCTTTTTCTTCTAGTATCTCTCTCCATTTTGGAAAGAGGATGATATTTTCTGTATCATTTTTCATATTTCCCCTCCTTCACTTCTTATTGTTAAGTAAAAAAACATAATGTATACATTCCCGCTTCCAGCTACTGTGAAACATTTTATATTCAAATGTAGAAAAAGATGACGATAAAGATAAAAAATGAGAGACCATTTATTTCGGTTTCTCATTAAACATTCCAAGCGCTCTAGCTCATATGCAAATATGTAAATTGTTTTCAAGAATCAACGTAATATATTTATATTATCACATTTTTTTCATTTTTGCTTTGAATACGAAATTATATTTTTTCATCGTATATGAAAGCTTGCTAATTAAATATGGTACAATTACATGTAAAAAGAGGTGTTATATTTTGGTAATTTTAATTAATGCTTTGATGCTAGCAGCCATGATTGCGGCAATTGCGGCTTGGTTTAATACACGTGCTATTTTAAAAGATTTAAACGCTATTAAAATGAAGCTAGAGATTCAAGAGGAGCAGCTTAAAAACACGCCCTTTGTAAAGAATGATCTCGACAAATAAATAAGTGGACTAATTCGCATGCTATTACTTTCATCACTTTTTTTTCTAACATGAGGATGCATCCAAATGAATAAATAAACCATAATCCGTTTAGTTGGATGGATCTATATTGTAATAATTAGTTATTTAAAATGTATTATCCAGAAGAATCTTCTCTAATAACCTCTAGTTTGGGCGGACTTATTTCTATAATAATTGGTACAGTGTTGATTAGTTACTACGAAAGCAAGTAAGGGAAGGGTTGAAAATAGTCCAACAAATGAGGGAAATAAGTAACTTCTTTTATTATGTTTCTCCTGTGATTATCCACTAATTGTTTTTTACGAATTTTGACTACTCGTTGCAGAATTAAATATGTAATGAAGGCAGAAAGAAAATCAAAATGACTTCTTTAATAGAAACCCTCCTTTAAATTTCACGAGGCAAACCAGATAATTTTTATAATGATGACAACTGCCAACACGAACTTACACATTTCTCATAGGATGTTGTATCAAAGGGAAGGAGGTGTTTGTATGAGTGCTGGTTATGGATACGGAGCTGGGTCTGGTTTTGCTTTAATTGTTGTTCTCTTCATTCTTTTAGTTATCGTAGGTGCTGCCTTTGTAGGTGGTGGTTACGGCGGAGGTTACGGATATTAATTTTTAAGTTATTTTTATTTCACATCTCACTATCCACTAGTAAGCCCTCAACAATTCAGCCTTAACTAAAGCGCATCCTTAAAATAAGAGGGAGCTAAACGCTCCCTTATTTTTCATGTGATATTAAACGAAGTACCAATTTCCACATCAAATTTTTGATGCAACTCTATATATTCCTCCATCACTTTTATTACTATCATGATTGCCAATGGGTATAAGTGGTGTGAAAATTTTTTATCAGAACAGCATAAAACAAAAACCTTTATGAACTCGAAGTTCATAAAGGTTTGGTTTAACGTCCCAGGCAGGATTCGAACCTGCGACCCACAGCTTAGAAGGCTGTTGCTCTATCCAGCTGAGCTACTGGGACATATTGGAGCGGGTGAAGGGAATCGAACCCTCGACATCAGCTTGGAAGGCTGAGGTTTTACCACTAAACTACACCCGCATTGTAATCCGTAAAATGTATGTACCATTTTTGGTCACAAGATTTATTATATGCACTTTGATTTTTTTTGTCAACAACAAAATTTACATTCGTTTATACACTTGAAAAGGATCCTGTAACTATAAACAGAATCCTTTTTCCATAAATCACTGACATGATGTTTATTAATTTCCATTTAATGTTGTTTGATAAGTCATTTCTGGAACGAGTGAACCATCCATATCATAAAAGGATACTTGTACATGCTGAAACCCTTCATCCCACTCGATGATTGCATAGGTTCTTTCCTGCCTTCTCCTTGGAAGACGAATACTACCAGGGTTAATAAAAAGCTGATTCCCTTGTTTAATGGCTCCAGCTACATGTGTATGACCAAAACAAATAACTTGTGCGCCCATTTCATCTGCTTTATAAGAAATTCTAGTCAATCCTTCTTTGACTCCATACAGATGGCCATGGGTTACAAAGAAGGAAAGCCCACCAACTGTAAAAAATTGATCATTCGGATACCGACTATCAAAGTCACAGTTCCCACCTACTTTAATAAAATTATCCAATATAGGTGCATCCATGTCTAATTCAGAGTCTCCACAGTGAATCATTAGATCGAGTGAATGTCTTTTTTTAATCGTATCCACTTCTTTTGTCATACCATGACTATCACTAATAATCAGTGCTTGATTCAAGCTATCCCTCCTTTACAATTGATTGTACCCAATCTTCCAACTGGTCTATCGCATTTTTTCGATGACTAATGGAATTCTTCTCTTCCGGTGAGAGCTCGGCCATTGTTTTTTCATATCCATCAGGAATAAAAATAGGATCGTAGCCAAAGCCGTTTTCTCCTTGTGGAGCCAAGGCGATTTTCCCTTCACAATACCCTGTACGAAAAACGGTTTGCTTGCCTGGTACACTTATAGCAAGTACACAAATGAAACGGGCAGTCCGTTTTTCCAAGCTCACCCCTTCAAGTTCTTTTAACACTTTTTCTAGGTTGGCTTGATCGTTTTTCGGCTCTCCTGCATATCTTGCTGAAAAGATTCCCGGTCTGCCATCAAGTGCATCAATGATAAGCCCTGAATCATCTGCTAGAACCGCTTGTCCTAATTTAGCAGCGATTTCTTCCGCCTTTAATGCTGCGTTTTCCTGAAATGTGCTACCTGTTTCTGCAATATCCGGTACACTTGGCATATCCAATAAAGACTTCACATCTATGCCATATTCCGAAAAAAATTGATTAAATTCCATCACTTTTCCTTTATTTTTTGTAGCAATTACAACATACTTCATGATGGATCACCATTTCCCTTTGCAATATATGATGCTAATTCTCCTACCGCTTCTTTTTGAATTGTGAAAATTTCGTTCATGCCTTCCTCTGCAAGCTGAAGCATTGCTTGTAGTTGCTTATATGTAAAGGTAGCTTCTTCACCTGTACCTTGAATTTCAACAAACTCTCCCACACCAGTCATAACAATATTCATATCAACACATGCCTGCGAGTCTTCTACATAATCAAGATCTAGCACTTCTGTACCTTCTGGAAGAACACCTACCGAAATAGCAGCTAGAAAATCTGTTACAGGCATCTTCGTTATTTTCCCCTCATTAAGTAGTTTTCCAAAAGCAAGCACAACAGCAACAAAGGCACCTGTAATGGATGCGGTTCTCGTACCACCATCTGCTTGAATGACATCACAATCCACCCAAACTGTTCGCTCACCAATAATATCTAAGTTCACAACAGAACGAAGCGCCCTTCCGATCAATCGCTGAATCTCCATCGTACGCCCACTAACTTTCCCTTTTGAGGATTCTCTAATATTTCGTTGTGAGGTAGCACGAGGGAGCATAGAATACTCTGCAGTTATCCAGCCTTTACCTTGTCCTCGTAAAAAAGGCGGCACTCGATCTTCTATACTTGCATTGCAAATAACCTTTGTATCTCCTACCTGAATTAGGACAGAGCCTTCTGGGTGTTTTACAAAATTAGTCGTTATTGAAATTGGTCTTAAACTATTGTTGTTTCGTTGTTGACTACGCATACGCTTCCTCCTAACATTTTCATCATCTAGCTTACCATATTTTTGTCCGATTGCCGAAAAAAATCCATCCAACAAAACCCTTTCCGCCCTATAATCTTAAAAATTTCCAAGACAATTTCCTAAAAAAAAGAAGAGGCAGTCAGCCTCTATTTCCTTTATAATTTTTCACTTGGAATAAATGACTTTTTAGACACCGGTTCCTCATATGCTTCTCCATTTTCATTTACAAGTTTGTCAATGTTGTCCACTTTAATGTCAACCGCATCAACTAGTTGTTGTTCTGTCAGGGTCCGGACAATTGTTTCAATGACTTCATCAGAAATCACCGCTTTATCTTTATCCTTTAAAATTTGCTGATTAAATTTTAATTGAAGCACACCATCACTTAACACTGGTTCTGAAATTAGTTCTGCTTCTGTATTAAACACATGGACCGTATTTGTTGTGTATCCAGGTCCATCAAGCATCGCTTCGACAATTGCTTGATACATATCTTTCCCTGTTACATCGACATGCTGTGTCATTGGAACATAGTATCGATTTTCGTTATGTTCAGCAGGGTAGTACATCGTGACAGGCTTGCTATTAATTAAATCAACGGTATCTGTTTTCAATACATTAATTCCATTTGCTCGGGAGTAACCATCCGTAAGTGGTGTTCCATTCACAGGCATCTCGCTTTGAGGATGACCATTTATCCATAATTTAATTCGATCTACATTTTCAAATTGAGTTAAGGTAAAGGTCATTGCTTCGAGAATTTTCGTCTCGTCTTCTGCCTTATAATTTTTAAAGTCTTCCGAAACGTCCACAATCATTGTTCCATCTTTTTCTAAGCGCAATCCAAGAATCTCTGTTCCCTCTGGAAGTACAGCCTGAAATCCATTTGGAAGCAATGAGGTTACTGGTCCTCCCTTTACTAGATATTCTAATACTTGCTTTGCTACCTCTTTTGAATCCGGTAAAGGTAAATCTAATGTCTGAGGTGCTACCATCCCATTTACATCCATTAAATACAGTTGACGGGCAACTGTTTCTGTTTTTCCTTCATCATCCGTTTCCTTTTCATCTTCTTTTGTTTTCTTTGTTTGATTTGCTTCCTCCATATTATCTACTTCTTCTGCATTTTGCGGTGGATCAATTTCTTCCATGGATTGCTCCCCTTTAAAGCATCCCGTCAGTAAAACTGAAACGATACCAATTAGGAACAAAAGCAATATTCCGCGCTTTTTCATGTCATTCCCTCCTACGATGGTTTGTACTATTATATATACGAGCCCATCGTAAAATTAGACCAAATTTGCGAAGAATGAGAAGATAAATCTTGACGAGAAAAACGACTATTTATAAATCATTCCTTTTAATGGACGATCATTTACGAGAAGAACTCTCGTCAAAAGAGAGTTTTTTAACTTTTCTTTATATCAATTAAAAACAAACAGGAGCCACATATAGCTAAGCTCCCGTTTAACAAATTACCGCTTTTTCGATCATTACGGTTTGTAAGTTTTCGATTTTAGAATGAAAAATTTCTTCTGTTATTTTAGTGAATATGTCTAATTCGCCGGTTGTGTAAAATTGATGCTTTGGTGCTTCTTCTGAATCATTTAATAAATGATTCCATTCAAGAATTATACTCGTTTCCCTTGCTGTTTCTTCACTTGAAGAAATGAGCGAAACTTCAGAGCCTAATACTTCCTGAATAATATCTTTAATTAATGGATAATGCGTGCAGCCGAGAATCAACGTATCGATTTCACTCGACCTAAGTGGGATTAGGCTTTTTTCAACGATATCATACGCCTGCTGACCAGCTAAAATACCTTGTTCAACCATTGGCACAAATAAAGGGCAAGCTAACGGAGTTACCATGATATGTTCGTTTATTCTTGTTAATGCTTGTGCGTATGCACGACTACGAATAGTTCCTTCTGTTCCAATTATACCAATGCGATTATTTTTAGTTACTTTAATGGCTGCACGTGCGCCTGGCTGAATCACACCAATTACCGGAATATTTAGTTGCTTTTGTAATTCTTCCAATGTATAAGCCGTCGCTGTATTACAAGCAATAACTAGCATTTTTATTTCTTTTTCAAGGAGAAAATCAACCATTTCCCAAGTGAATTGAACGATTTCTTCCTTTGACCTAGGGCCATAAGGACAGCGTAATGTGTCTCCTAAGTAAATTAGTCTTTCTTTAGGAAGCTGTCGCATAAGCTCGTGCGCTACTGTTAATCCACCTACTCCGGAGTCAATTACTCCAATTGCCCGCTTCAAATTAAATCGCCTCTTCTTCTGTTTTATTTCTGTTGTATATGTTTCATCTCTTCGTGTAGCATTTGAAGCAGCTCATCTAATTGCTCCGTTTGTTTTTCTGAAAAACTTTCCAGTACTTCTCCTAAAAATTCCTGACGCTTTGCAATAACCTCTTTTATAATACTATTTCCTTTTTCCAAAACTTGTATCCGAACGATTCGTCGGTCATTCAAATCTTTTAATCGGACAACTAATTCATTCTTTTCCATACGATCAACTAAATCTGTCGTGGTACTAAAAGCTAATCCAATTTTATTGGATAACTCTCCTATCGTTAACTCCCCTTCTTCCACCAGCCATTGAAGTGCAATGAATTGAGGAGAAGTAATTGGATAATTATTTAAGATTTTCCGTCCGTTTTGTTTAATTTGCCCTGATATATGACGAAGTCGCTTTTCAAGTGTCGCTATAACATCGTTAGATAAATTGTTTTCCAACACACTACCTCCCATAGTCTCTCTACAGGCATATTTTATCACAAATTTAGACAAAAAAATTGTTTTTCTTCTATAAAGTTACATTCAATCCCGATGTAAATGCTAAAGCATTGATCAAACCCTATTCTAATTGATTTTTTAAACGATCATTTTGTGAGTAATTTATTCAAGAGCATAGGAACACGTGACTCCTGACAAGCTTTTTTTAATCTACTAGTAATGATAAGAAAATGACTTTCACCAAGCATTTGTGCGCACCGATTCCCTCTTGATTCATAAGCTATTATTGACTAGATAATTCCCTTCATACTGCAGCTCTATGACAGCAAGGAGGGGTTAACATTTGAAGGACAACGACTACAAGCCAAAGCAATTACTAACAAAACGTGAGAGAGAAGTATTTGAACTCTTAGTTCAGGACAAAACGACAAAGGAAATTGCCCAGGAATTGTTTATATCTGAGAAAACCGTCCGAAACCACATTTCAAATGCTATGCAAAAGTTGGGTGTAAAGGGGCGCTCACAAGCTGTAGTAGAGCTTATCCGAATGGGAGAACTAAAGCTCTAAGACTATAGGAGATTTGCTTCAACAAGCTTCTCTCCTAATCGAAACACGATCCAATGGATCGTATAATGAAACCGACTACCTTCATGGTTAGTCGGTTTTTATTGTTCATTAAACTTTCAAATCATTTTACCTGTTCAAGCATTAAGATTTAGCCTACGCTTTCATGCCCAGTTTTAAATAATCTTTATAACTATTTTAAACGCACATCAATAACCATTCTTTCTTGGTTCGTACCATTGAAAGATGTCGTTAATTTCATCAAGCTTACGGGATTGGATTGCTAAAACATCCTTACCTTCTGTACCAATTATGCTACAATGACATCTTGACATCGAACCTTACACACGATTTTTAAAAAGCAAGATCCAATTAAATAGCAAACGAATCAAGGTGGCATGAGCCTGGTACAATATCGAATTCAGATCTCAAGCAGGTGCCGTTTAAAGGGCGTAATAAACAAGTATGATGCCAAGATATATACTACAGCGAATATACTTTCATTAGTATAAATAATTAATAAATAATTCTTGGTTAAATCTATCTATTGCTTCTTTAGTAATTGAAGATAATGATCTATTACTTTGGGTGATCCAGCCAAAGTAAACAACATGATCTGAAAAATTTTCAATATCAATCGTAATAAGCTCTCCTGATAAGACAAGCGGATGATTAGCAAATGAATAATCGTGTCCAATTGTCACTGCCATGTCTTCTGTAAGAGCAGTAACAATGGCATCTCCATTATTCGTAGAAAATAGCACATCAATCTCACCATAAATATTAGAAAAGTCACGTATAAACCAATTTATATAATCGTCTTGATATAAAACAAAAGTTTGATTTTTGAGTTCTTCCGGTGTAAGCGATTTTTTTTTAGAAAGAGGAGAATCTCGTCCAACACAAAGAACGATCTTCCCTTCGATAACTGATTCGAAAGTAAATTCTACCCTCTGTTGAATCATTTTCTCGCTCATTGCTATAAAGCCTGCATCTAAATTATTCTCTAAAAATCCTTCCATAATTTCAAAGGAACCTTTTTCAATAATTTCTACTGTAATATTTCTGTATTTTCTTTTTAATTGAGCAGCTATTTTAACAAGTGTAGGTGTTACTCCTGGCATTCCTGCCAAACGCAGTTCACCAGTAACTATATTTGGTTGACCTTCTGCTTCTTCTCTAAGTTCTCTAACTTTATTTAATACGTCATTAGCCTTAAGGATAATTTCCTTCCCAACTTCAGTAGGTACTGTACCTATTCGGGATCTCCTGAATATTTTAATATTTAATTCGTTTTCTAGAGAAGAAATAGACTGACTAATCCCTGATTGAGTAATATGGAGAGTTTCCGAAGCTTTTGATATTGATTTCATTTTTGCAACTTCTACAATATGCACTAATTGTTCTATATTCATCCGTATACCCTCTTTCATTAAGTTAAACTTATATTAATATAACTAAAAGTAAATTTATTAAACTATATTTGAATATTATAATAGGTATATAGGTATATTATACTCAATATTTTTTCCTAGTGTAATCATACTATAAAAATAAATAATCTAAGGGGATGTTACACAATGAAAGCAGCAGTATGGTACGGAAAGTATGACGTGCGTGTTGAAAGTACACATGAACCTGTAGTTGAGCCTGGAAAGGTTAAAGTTAAAGTTGAATGGGCAGGTATTTGCGGAAGTGATTTACATGCTTACCATGGTGCAGGTGTTCAACAGAATGAGCCTCATCCTGTTTCAGGTGAAATGGCGCCTCTTACATTGGGGCACGAATTTGCAGGTGTCATTACAGAAGTCGGGGAAGGAGTTTCCGATTTTGTGGTTGGTGACCGTGTAGCAATTGAACCGCTTATTTATTGTGGAGAATGTGAATATTGTAAAGAGAATCATTATAACAAATGTAATTCCGTTGGATTTATCGGATTAAATGCAAACGGAGGGTTTGCTGAATATGTTGTATTAATGCCGAATATGCTCCACAAGCTCCCTGAAAAAGTATCCCTTGAAGAAGGTGCACTTGTTGAGCCGACTGCCGTTGCTTTGCATGCGGTGAAGCAAAGCAAGTTAAAAGTAGGGGATAAAGTTGCTGTATTTGGTGTAGGACTAATAGGATTGTTAACAATCATGGCTGCTAAAGCTGCAGGTGCAACTGATATTTTTGCGGTCGATATGTCTCCTGAGCGATTACTTAAAGCGCAAGAGGTGGGAGCTACACATACAATCAATCCTGCTGAGGAAAACGCCGTAGAAACAATTTTAAAATTATCTAACGGTGGTGTTGATGTTGCATATGAAGCTGCAGGTGTTGAAATTACGCTAGGAAACGCATTATCATCAGTGAAAAAAGGTGGAGAGATAATGGTGCTCTCTATCATTCCGGAACCTGTAAAAGTAGATATTTTACAATTGACTTTTAAAGAAGCTAACATTACTTCCACATTAGCTTATAGAAGTATATTTCCTGAAGTAATCGCTTTAATCGCTTCAGGTGTTCTTGACGTAAAAAAAGTTGTTACTAAAAAAATTACTTTAGACCAAATCGTGGAGGACGGTCTTAAACTATTAGATAGCGACAAGAGCCAAGCAAAGATTTTAGTTAAAGTACAACAATAATTATAAAATCAAGCCACTGAATACTTGGGTGGCTTGATTTTTAGCTTGATTTAAAATAATAATTTATTAGCATTATTTTGCCTTTTATGTGAAGAATAGTATGCTTTTTTTACTACATTATGAACGGTGGTCATATGAATAAAAAAATCAAATTGTTTTTAGTTAGACATGGAGAAACCTATTTAAACAAGTATAATAAGCTACAGGGGTGGACTGATAGTCCTCTAACAGAAAACGGCAAAAGAATAGTAACAAAGACTGGTAAAAGGCTAAAAAATGTTCCTTTTCACTATATATATACAAGTGATTTAGAAAGAACAGTAGAGACTGCAAAATTAATCCTTGAACAAAATAGGAACAACAAAAATAGGAACATACACAAAAATAACAATTTAAGAGAAGTATTCTTTGGTAGCTTTGAAGGAGAATATATAGACGATTTTTATAAAAAAGTACTCCAACAAAGTGGTTGTAATAATACAACTGCATTGTATAAAAATCATAGCCTAGAAGAGGTAATGAATTTCATAAAAAAAATAGATCCGTTTTCACATGCAGAGAATTATCCGGAATTCTGGAAAAGAATTGAGATCGGATTAAATGAAATCGTATCTCAATGTTGTAACAACGAAAATATTTTACTTGTCACTCACGGCGTTGTAATAAAAACTATAATAAATGAGTTTTCGAAAAAAGGAAATATTGAACAAGAAATAAAAAATTCCAGTATTTCTATACTCGAATATTCAAATAATACCTTTAGCGTTGTTTCAATTAATGGATAAATTAATTAAGTGGTACTTGTGTGAAAAGGCGCTCATAAGCTGTATTAGAGCTTATCTGCTTCAGAGAACTAAATCTATAAGAAATGCTTCATTAGATTATTTTATGAAACCGACTACCTTTATGGATAGTCGGTTTTCTCATCGTTTCATTCTGTTTACTGTTCTCACGATTTTTCAATTAGCTTGCGCTTCATTTTTATTCGTTAAAAAAGAGTAAAAAGTGTATCTTCACAACTATTTCAAGCGCATATCAATAACCATTCTCCCTTGGATCGTACCATTTTCCATCTCATGAAAAATGTCGTTAATTTCATCAAGCTTACGGGATTGGACAACAGGTACAACTTTCCCCTCTGCACCAAACATAAATGCTTCTTCTAAATCTTTTCTCGTCCCAACAAGAGAACCAATTACTTCAATCCCGTTGAGAACACTCTTAATTATGTCTAAATCCATTGTTTCAGGAGGTAAACCAACGTTAACCACTTTGGAGGTCGGACGTACAGAGTTAACCGCTTGATTAAAAGCTGCCTTTGACACAGCTGTTACAACAGCAGCATGTGCTCCTCCCACCTCTTTTTGAATCACCTCATCAACATTCGGAACTGTTTTTACGTTATATGTTAAATCAGCGCCAACTTCTTTCGCCAGCTGTAGCTTATCATCATTAATATCAACGGCAATTACTTTAGCATTGAATACACGCTTTGCATATTGAATAGCTAAGTTTCCAAGTCCTCCTGCACCAAATATTACTATCCACTCACCTGGACGAATATCGGATACTTTAATTGCCTTATAAGTTGTAACACCAGCACACGTAATACTTGTTGCCTGTTCTGGGTCTAACCCTTCTGGCACCTTTACGGCATAGTCTGCTGCGACAATACATTGTTCTGCCATTGCTCCATCAACGCTATACCCTGCATTTTTTGAATATAGACAAAACGTTTCGCGACCTGTCACACAGTATTCACATGCTCCGCAGCCTTCAAAAAACCAGGCTACACTAACACGATCTCCTACCTTTAAACTCGTTACATCATCGGCGATTTCTTTTACAATTCCTACTCCTTCGTGGCCAAGGATACGTCCTGGCACTTCACCAAAGTCACCTTGTGCAACATGCAGATCGGTATGGCAAACACCACAAAATTCAATATCTACAAGTGCTTCGCCAGGCTCCAACGGGCGCAATGTAACATCCTTCACTTCTACAAGCTTGTCTTTATCAGAACTTACAACAGCTGCTCTCATTCAGTATCATCCACCTTTTCTTGTGATTTTTATCATATATATTTCAATGATAATACGTATAAAGGTTCATTATAGTAATACCCAATACGATATAAATTACACGACAAAAACAACAAATAGTAGACATTTATAGCGCGGATAAATTTAACCCTTTTCCGACTCCTTTAATCTCCTAATAACTTTTCTTTACTTTCCTCATCCAATGGAATGGGTTGTCCTGTCGTCGCATTTACATAAACCAACCTTCCCCGACCAGTAAGACAAATGTCACCGTGTTGATTCAAAGCCATATAATGCAAGTCAAAAGAAGAATTCCCTACTTCATCTGTTTTAACAAATAATTGAACCGAATCTCCAAAATATAACGGCTTATGATAATCACAATGTAAATCAGCGACAACTGGAATTCCTTCATTTCCTTTTAGATCCGTGAATAAACCGCATGATCTCATATAAGCAATTCGCGCCTCTTCAAAATAAATAAATGGCGATACATTGTTTACATGCCCAAACATATCTGTCTCAGAAAAACGAATAGTAATCGGGATATAAAATGAAAATTCTGATTTCCAAGCTTCTAAGTCGTTTATATAGGATGCTTTCATGCGTATCCTCCCCTTTATATCTTTTAACGAATTATCAAAAAACCCTCGCCATCTAAGAGGCAAGGGTCTTGTTGTAAAAAAAATTAATGTGCGTTATCACTACCAAAGAAATTCTTAAAGGCTTGAATATTTGTAGCTCTGTTCATTGCTGCAATAGATGTAGTCAATGGAATTCCTTTCGGACAAACCTGTACACAGTTTTGCGAGTTACCACAGCCGGTAATTCCACCATCTTCCATTAACGCATTTAAACGTTCACTCTTATTCATTGCACCTGTTGGATGCGCATTGTATAAACGCGGCAGCGATAAAAGTGCCGGTCCGATAAAGTCGGATTTATCATTAACGTTTGGACAAGACTCTAAGCACACACCACAAGTCATACATTTAGACAATTCATACGCCCATTGTCGTTTCTTTTCAGGCATGCGCGGTCCAGGTCCAAGATCATAGGTTCCATCAATTGGAATCCATGCTTTAATTCGTTTTAATGCATCAAACATACGAGATCGATCTATCACTAAATCACGTACAACTGGAAACGTATCCATTGGTGCTAGATGAATCGGTTGCTCAAGCTCATCAACTAAGGTAGAACAAGATTGTCTTGCTGTACCATTAATTACCATCGAACACGCTCCACAAACTTCTTCCAAGCAATTCATTTCCCATTGTACAGGACTTACATGTTCCCCTTTGGCATTGACCGGATTTTTTTGAATCTCCATCAAACCGGATATAATATTCATGTTTCTACGATATGGAACATGAAATGTTTCCTTATACGGAGCCGAATCCGGACTGTCTTGACGTGTGATTATAAAAGTAACCGTTTTTTGATTTTCAGCCATTTCACTAACTCCCTCCGCTTCATTAGTGCTTCGTCGTGTAATCACGCTTACGTGGTTCAATTAATGACGTATCAACATCTTCATAAGTAAATACTGGTGATTTTGTTACCGGATCATATGCTGCGACCGTCGTTTTCAACCACTCTTCATCATTGCGTTCAGGGAACTCTGGCTTATAGTGTGCCCCACGACTTTCATTACGGTTATATGCACCAAGCGTAATCACTCGAGCTAGATTTAGCATGCTTTGTAGCTGACGAGTAAACATAACACCTTGGTTACTCCAACGTGATGTATCATTAATATTAATGTTGTTCCAACGTTCTAATAGCTCTTTAATCTTCTCATCTGTCTTTAGGAGCTTGTCATTATGACGAACTACAGTAACATTATCTGTCATCCATTCTCCTAATTCCTGATGAATACGGTATGCGTTCTCATTTCCATCCATCTTCATTAAAGCTTCAAACTTTGCTTCTTCTTCTTTTACTTTGTCTTCAAACAGTTTGGATGGTAAATCTTCCACATGAACAGCAAGCCCATCAATATATTCAATTGCTTTCGGCCCAGCAACCATTCCACCGTAAATAGCGGACAATAAAGAGTTTGCTCCAAGTCGATTGGCACCATGCTGTGAATAATCACATTCACCTGCTGCAAAAATTCCAGGGATACTGGTCATTTGATCATAATCAACCCAAAGTCCACCCATTGAATAATGGACAGCAGGGAATATTTTCATTGGGACCTTACGTGGATCTTCACCAACAAACTTCTCATAAATTTCTATAATTCCGCCTAGCTTTACATCGAGCTCTTTCGGGTCCTTGTGTGAAAGATCCAAGTAAACCATGTTTTCTCCATTAATACCAAGCTTTTGATTTACACACACATCAAATATTTCACGTGTTGCAATATCACGAGGAACAAGGTTCCCATAAGCAGGATACTTTTCTTCTAGGAAATACCACGGTTCGCCATCCTTATATGTCCAAACGCGCCCGCCTTCTCCACGAGCAGATTCACTCATTAATCGTAATTTATCATCACCAGGAATGGCAGTCGGATGAATTTGAATAAATTCGCCATTCGCATATCTTGCACCTTGTTGATATAGAATACTTGCAGCTGAACCGGTATTAATGATCGAATTCGTGGACTTCCCAAAAATAATACCTGGTCCACCAGTTGCAATTATTGTAGCATCCGATGGAAATGCTTTAATTTCAAGCGATTTAAGATTTTGGGCAACAATTCCTTTTCCTACACCATCATCATCAAGTATGGCACCAATAAATTCCCAGCCCTCGTATTTAGTAACTAATCCTTCTACTTCATACCGACGCACTTGTTCATCAAGTGCGTATAAAAGCTGTTGGCCAGTTGTAGCCCCAGCGTAGGCCGTTCTATGCACTTGTGTACCTCCAAAACGACGAAAATCTAATAACCCCTCAGGTGTTCGGTTAAACATAACTCCCATACGATCCATGAGATTAATAATTTTGGGAGCAGCTTCACACATTGCTTTTACAGGGGGTTGATTAGCAAGAAAGTCCCCACCATAAATCGTATCATCAAAATGTAGCCATGGAGAATCTCCTTCTCCCTTCGTATTAACCGCACCATTGATTCCGCCTTGGGCACAAACAGAGTGAGAGCGTTTTACAGGTACAATGGAAAATAAGTCGACGCTTACCCCAGCTTCAGCAGCTTTTATGGTTGCCATGAGCCCAGCTAGACCACCGCCAACTACAGCAACTTTACGATTACTCATTGAATGCTCACCCCTTCTATTCTATTAAATAACTTCTCGTCAATGCTTTCATCTAAACAATGTCAGTGTTATACAAATGCTAATAGCGCTCTAATACCTATAAAACTAACAACTAAAAACACCGCTAATGTAACATATGTAACAATTTTCTGTGATTTTGGTGATTGTGCAAAGCCCCAATGTACCATGAAGCCCCAAAGGCCATTTGAAAAATGGAAAACTGCAGCCAGCACACCTACAATATAGAACCAGAGCATGATTGGATTCGATAAAATGTTCTCCATTAATCCAAAGCTTAGTTCTTCATTTCCTAGCCCAATTTGCACACGCGTTTCCCATACATGCCACGCAATAAAAATTAATGTGAAAACACCTGTTATTCGTTGTAGGTAAAATAACCAGTTTCGAAAAAATGAGTATTTCACTGTATTATTTCGCGCGGTAAAAGCAATGTAGACCCCTAGAATTGCATGAAACAAAATTGGTAAATAAATAACAAAGATTTCAAGCGCTAAAAGGAATGGAAGGCTTTCCAAAACTCCCGCTGCTGCGTTAAAACTTTCTTCTCCATACACAGCAAAATGATTCACCACCAAGTGCTGAACCAAAAAGATCCCAATTGGAATTACGCCTAATAGTGAGTGTAATCTTCTCCAAACAAACTCACGATGCTCCGCCATGTGTTACCCCCCTCAGATTTGATGTTGTTTTTAATGGCATGACATATTAGAGCAATAATAAAAAGATTTATTGCCGTATCAGTCACAAAATGTACATTTTGTGACATATTTATTGTACTTCTATCTGATAGGAGCGTCAAGGAAACGAATCACAAATTAATGGGAGTATTTTCCTTCTAACGCGTAATCTATTTTGAAAAGAAAAGCCTATTGCATGAATGCTAAAATAGTTGGATAATAGAGCTAATCATTAAGCGGTTTTACGATTAAGTAGCCTGCATATTTTTCCTCTTTAGAAAGGATGAACTTCATGACGAAAAAACAAAATCTACATTCCTTATCCATACTGGACAATTTACATACTTCTGGTGCCGGCTATGATGTGTTACGATATCTTGCTCTTCCTGAACTATTAGGAAAGGAAAAGGATAGCTTGCTTTATTTTATGGGGAAATCGCTCGCAAGAAACTTTGAGTTCCAAGCCTTTGGAGATATCTTATACTTTTTTGAAACAGTCGGCTGGGGAAAATTAGAGCTGATAAAAGAGAAACGAAAAGAACTTGTCTTTTATATGATGTCAGATGCTGTCGCAAGAAGACTAACTTCTGATATTCAAGCGGAGTTTCGTCTAGAAGCAGGCTTTTTAGCAGAAGCCATTCAAGCAGTAAAAGGAATCGAATGTGAATGTATGGAAGAAGTGAATTATAAAATTCATCAGGTTGAATTTAAGGTAGTATTTACAGATTAAAAGACGCTTATGCAATGATGTGTAATAACTGGGCTAGACACAGAATTCTTTATTGAAAAAATCGAATAATATCGTTGAGTTTTCGATTTAAATATGATTTTTTTCATAATGTGTTTTCTAGCTGTTGAAATGGGTGAGACGCTAGTGGAACAGTACAAACCTCGGGCTAGCACGGAAAAGCACATTTTCTTTTCGTGTTAGCCCGAGGCCATGCCGCAGAAGCGCTCCCCCTTTTTAAACGCTGTTGCGATTATTCATAATTCAAGACAAATGCTAGCGATTTATCTTAACACCTTCTAATGCGATTTATTTAAAGCCTCAATAATTGCTTTTGCAATATTTGCTGGAATACCAAGCTTTGTAATATCTCCTATATCGGCTTGCTTAATCTCATCCAATGATCCAAAATGAGTTAACAGCAATCTTCTCCGCTTTTCACCAACACCTGGAATATTATCTAATTCGGACTGGAACAAGCTTTTACCTCGAAGCTGTCGATGAAATGAAATGGCGAAACGATGCACTTCATCTTGAACACGTTGCACTAAATAAAACTCCTGTGATTGTCTAGATAAAGAAACTACTTCTGGAGGTTCGCCATACAACAATTCACTTGTTTTATGTTTATCATCTTTTACAAGTCCACATAATGGAATATCTAAGCCCAACTCATTTTCCAACACATCTCTTGCTACATTCATTTGCCCCTTTCCACCATCTACGACTATTAAATCAGGTAATGGTAAAGCTTCCTTTAATACCCGGCTATAACGACGTCTAATGACCTCGCGCATTGTTTCGTAATCATCTGGCCCGAGAACATCTCTTACCTTAAACTTGCGATATTCTTTTTTGTTCGGCTTTCCATCAATAAAAACAACCATGGCAGAGACGGGGTCTGTCCCTTGAATGTTGGAATTATCGAAGGCTTCAATCCGGTGCGGTGTTTCAATATGCAATGCTTGTCCAAGCTTTTCTACTGCAGCAATCGTTCGTTCTTCATCTCTTTCAATTAATGAGAACTTCTCATGTAATGAAATTCTCGCATTTTCCATTGCAAGCTCAACTAACTCCTTTTTTCGTCCACGGAAAGGAATATGCACATCTGCACTTAGAAGCTCTTGAAGAACATCAATATCTGTACCAATCGGAACAAATATTTGTTTTGGCTGCAAATGATTTTTATGCAGGTAAAAACGACCAATAAAGCTAACAAACGTTTCCTCTGGACTATCAAAGAAAGGAAATAATGATACTTCTCGTTCAATTAGCTTTCCTTGGCGTACAAAGAAAACCTGTACACACATCCATCCTTTATCATAACTGAAACCGAACACATCTCGATCGACTAGATCATTTAACATCATCTTTTGTTGTTCCATAACAACCTCGATATGCTGTATTTGATCTCGAAGCTCCTTTGCGCGTTCAAAGTTTAGTTGCTCACTTGCTTCAAGCATCTTTTCTTTTAATCGCGATTTAATATCTTTATAACCACCTTGAAGAAAAGAAGAAATACTTTGAACGATTTCTTTATACGTATCTTTAGAAGGCGGATCATCACTACAAGCCAAGCATTGATTCATATGATAATATAAGCAGTACCTTCCAGGCGGATTATTGCATTTCCTTAGCGGATATAAACGATCTAATAGCTTTTTTGTTTCTCTAGCGGCAATAACATTCGGGTATGGGCCAAAATATTTCCCTTTATCTTTTTTTACTTTTCGAGTTATTAACAGCCTTGGATGTCTCTCAGACGTAATTTTTAAGTATGGATAGGATTTATCATCCTTTAGCATCACGTTATACTTGGGATCATATTTTTTAATCAAATTCATTTCTAAAATTAATGCTTCAATTTCAGATGAAGTAACAATATATTCAAAATCAACAATCTCTTGAACAAGACGCTGTGTTTTTTGATCATGTGCACCAGTGAAATAAGATCTAATTCGATTTTTTAATAACTTCGACTTTCCTACATAAATAATGGTACCGTGCTTATCTTTCATCAAATAACATCCTGGTTGTGCTGGTAGGACGGATAGCTTTTCTTTTATGATTTGGTTCATTTATTATTCCTTCCTTTTAATCACACATGCTTCCTATATTTACTCCTCTTCCACTTCTCAATGAAAGAAACGAAAGTATACATAAATCATAATCCGCACGTTGTAAAAAAACAATCCCCTGTTACAAATTGTAACAAGGGATCTCTTCTTTTTTGATAAAGACGTATTAAGCGTGCTTGTTAATTAAATCAACAAGAGCTTCTTTTGGTTGGAAACCAATTACTTGGTCAACTACATTGCCGTCTTTGAACAGCAACAATGTTGGAATACTCATTACTCCAAATTTTCCTGCTGTTTCTTGATTTTCATCCACATCAAGCTTTACGATTTTAACTTTATCGCTCATTTCTCCATCAATTTCTTCTAATACTGGAGCGATCATTTTACATGGTCCACACCAAGGTGCCCAAAAATCCACCAATACAAGTCCTTCTGAAGTTTCTTTAGTAAAGCTTTGATCTGTAGCAGTAACAATTGCCATCTATAATCCTCCTCATTTAAGCTTAAATCTTATAATGCAAAACCATTAAAGTGAGTATATCATTAATAAGAATTCCATACTAACACTTTGCTTATACATAACTAAAATAGTAAAAAGAAACGAAACAAAAGCCTTCACATCTATTTATGAAAAAGGAATATAGAGAGACCTTTCACTATGCTTTAAGCTGCTTAATTTCCTCAGTAAGCATTGGTACTACCTCAAACAAATCACCGACTATTCCATAATCAGCAACATTAAATATATTTGCTTCTGGATCTTTATTAATCGCTACAATTACTTTTGAATTTGACATTCCTGCTAAGTGCTGAATAGCTCCAGAAATACCAACTGCAATATATAAATCTGGTGTTACTACCTTTCCAGTTTGCCCAATTTGCAAGGAATAATCACAATAGTCGGCATCGCAGGCTCCACGAGATGCGCCAACTGCACCGCCTAAAACCTCTGCTAGCTCGTATAATGGCTTAAAGCCATCCGCACTTTTTACACCGCGCCCGCCAGCGATAATAACATTCGCTTCTGATAAATCTACACCTTCGGAAGCTTTACGAATAACATCTTTAATTACTGTGCGAAGATCTGTAATATCCACATCTATTGCTTCAATGGATCCTGTTCTAGATTCATCTTTATCAAGCGAAGGTATGTTATTTGGACGGATCGTAACAAATACGATACCACCTGTTACGACTTTCTTTTCAAACGCTTTTCCTGAATAAATCGGTCTTGTAAATACGGGATTATCTCCATCCATCTCGATTGCAGTTGCATCAGAGATCAAACCAATTTCTAACTTACTAGCTATTTTGGGAGTTAAATCCTTTCCGATTGCAGTATGCCCCATGATAATTCCGTTTGGTGATTCTTTTTCAATAGCTGCTAAAACAGCCTGGCCGTAGCCATCAGATGTATATTTATCTAATTTCTCATGTTCCACGGTAATAACACGATCGGCTCCATGGTAGATCATTTCCTGTGCCTGTTGGTCTAATCCATTTGCACCACATATCACACCGACAACTTCTGCATTGGCATTCATTTGTTTTGCGGCTGCTATTGCTTCAAAGGTGACATTTCGTAGCATCCCTTCTCTTGCTTCTCCAATTACAATAATTTTCTCACTCATTGGTATTTCTCCTTTCTAGCATGTAGTTAAAGTACTTTCGCTTCATTCTTAAGCAATGATACAAGCTCTTTTACTTGATCACCTATGTCACCTTCTAATACTCGACCAGCTTCTTTTTCCGCTGGTAAAAATATATCTAATGTTTTTGTTTTCGGTGCTAAGTCATCTTCATCTAAATCAAGATCATCAATTTCAAGCTCTTCTAAAGGCTTCTTCTTCGCTTTCATAATTCCAGGCAAGGAAGGATATCGTGGCTCGTTTAATCCTTGCTGACAAGTAACGAGTATCGGTAACGATGCTTCGACCTTTTCTACGTCACCCTCCACATCCTTGTCTAAGAATATCTTCTCACCATCAATTGTTAAGCTCGTAATTGTCGTCACGTAAGGAATTCCTAATCTTTCTGCTAGCCTAGGGCCAACCTGACCACTTGCCTCATCAATTGCAACATTACCTGCTAAAATCAAATCAGCATCTTTTCCATCAAAGAATGCCTCCAAAATTTTAGCTGTTGTAAACTGATCGCCTTCCTCTAAATCATCTTCTGTATTAATTAATACCGCTTTGTCTGCTCCCATCGCTAATGCAGTACGTAGTTGTTTCTCAGAATCTTCATCACCAATCGTAACGACTGTCACCTCGCCACCGTGCTCATCACGTTGCTTAATTGCTTCTTCCACTGCATATTCATCATAAGGATTGATAATGAATTCAGCACCGTCTTCTTCAATATGTCCATTTGACACAGCAATTTTTTCTTCCGTATCAAATGTCTTTTTTAGTAGTACATAAATGTTCATGTACGCTCCTCCTTCATTGAATGTTTTTAAACTAGTCATACACGCATGCTTAAATCAATTAATCTTTGAAATTCGGTTTTCGTTTTTCCATAAATGCTTGAATACCTTCTTTCGCATCAGCAGAGCCGAAAATTTCTCCAAATAAATGTGCCTCTGCTTTTGCTCCCTCATCAAATCGAGATGTCTTCGCATATGGCAAAAGTTGCATAATCCGATGAATAGAAGCTTTGCTTTTGGCAGCGAATTTTGTTGCTAGTTTACTAGCTTCATGAAAAGCTTCGCCAGTATCAACTGTTTGGTTAACTAATCCAAATTGTGCTGCTTCTTTTCCCGATATTGGTTCCCCGCTTAAAATCATCTCATATGCTTTTGCCATTCCAACATATTGTGGTAGCCGTTGTGTTCCTGCAAAGCCAGGTATTATTCCTAGGTTTAATTCTGGTAATCCAAGCTTTGTGTTCTCTTCTGCAATTCTTATATGACAAGCCATTGCCAATTCTAATCCACCACCAAGTGCCGCCCCATGAATAGCAGCAATTACAGGGATTGAAAAGTGTTCAATTCGCGAAAAAATTTCCTGTCCACTGCGCGACAATGCTTCGTAGTCTAGCGAATTTTGTAAAGAGGTGAATTCCTTTATATCCGCCCCAGCAGAGAAGAATTTCCCATCTCCACGTAAAATAATAGCCTTAGCCACCCCATTATTTTCAATAGCATCAAGTTTCTTATTCAAATCAGATAATAATGAACTGGATAATGCATTGGCAGGTGGACTTTGAATCGTAAGAATCGCTATACTCCCATCTTGCTTATAATCAACTGTACTCAACATACCCCTCCTCATTGCACATCATGCATCTTTTTAAAAAATTCCCACCTTTTTCATTCTATCAAAAAAATGAAAGCGTTTTAATCTTTTTTTGAAAGTCCTTTTGTTATCAAATCATGAACATTTGGCGCAAGTTGAACTAAATCATACTTTTCATCCTTCATTACCCAGTTTGTTACCGTCTCATCCAACGTTCCAAAAATCATCTGTCTAACGAGTGGAATGTTCATGTCCGAACGGAACAGACCTTCCTGTATTCCTTCGTTAACGATCGAATCCATTACCGTCAAATAAGACTTTAACACCTTATTAATTTCTTGACGCAACGCTAAATTTGATTGACGAAGCTCAAGCTGTGTGACAATCGCCAGATGATGGTCCTCAGCTAACTGTTGAAAATGCATTTTTATTAGTGTTAATAATTTATCATTTGCATTTTCTTTTTCCGCAATAGCGGCAGCAATTTTATCTATAAATTGCCCCATCTTCTCTTCGAATACGGATACTAATATATCTTCCTTGTTCTTGAAATACAGATATATTGTACCGTCTGCCACACCAGCCTTCTTTGCGATTTTTGAGACTTGTGAAGCATGGTAGCCATTTTCCGCAATGACTTCAACTGCAGCTTCAATAATCATTTTATACTTCGGTTTATTTTTTTTCATATTGATCTCCTTTTAATCCTTACATAAAATGAATGAGTAATCATTCATTTTATATTGTACTGATTAGAAAAAAAATTGTCAATATGAAGCCTGTCCATTATTTGGTTAAAAAGAGCTATTCGTAAATAAATACGAATATAGAGCGAGCTTATATAAAACGTTTCTTTACTAAAACGACAACCTTGACTTATTAATTATACTTTTTCTGTCTGACGTCTTTTTTCCTCATCGATTAGCTGTCTTCGTAATATTTTACCAACAGCTGTTTTTGGAAGTTCATCACGGAATTCAAATATTCTTGGTACTTTAAATGGAGCTAGATTCTTTCTGCAATACGTGTTTAATTCCTCTTCTTGAAGCTCAAATCCAGTCTTTGGAACAATATATGCTTTTACTGTTTCACCGCGATATGGATCAGGAACGCCAGCTACGACAGCCTCTAAGATTCCTTCATGCTCATAAAGCACTTCTTCAATCTCGCGAGGATAAATATTATAGCCGCCGGCAATAATCATGTCTTTCTTGCGATCGACAATATAAAAATATCCATCCTTATCCATGTATCCAAGATCACCTGTTAAAAACCAATCATCTTTAAACACAAGTGCTGTTTCTTCTGGTTTTTCCCAATACCCCTTCATAATTTGCGGCCCTTTAACTGCAAGTTCTCCAACTTCTCCTAATTCTGCTTCCTCCATTGTGTCCATATCAAGTATTTTAGCATCTGTATCCGGCCATGGAACGCCAATACTACCTGGAACTCTTTTCTCCCATATAAAATTGGCATGTGTAACTGGAGATGTTTCGGTCAGCCCATAACCTTCTACAAGCTTTCCTCCCGTTACTTTTTCAAAGCTTTCTTGAACTTCAACTGGTAATGGAGCAGATCCGCTAATACAAGCCTCAATCGAAGATAGATCATAATTTGTTATATCAGGATGATTTAACAAACCAACAAAAATCGTTGGAGCCCCCGGAAATAAGGTCGGTCTTTCTTTTTCAATTGTTTTTAAAACTTCCTTTACATCAAACTTAGGCATCAAGAGCATCTTAGCTCCAAACATAATGGAAAGATTCATCACCGCAGTCATACCAAACACGTGGAAAAAAGGGAGGATCCCCATTATTACTTCTTCCCCTTGTTTCGCTTTATACATCCAAGCTTGGCACATTTGAACATTTGCAACTAGATTATAATGTGTAAGCATTACACCCTTTGGATATCCAGTTGTTCCACCAGTATATTGAAGTAGAGCTAAATCAGTCATCGGATCAATTTCTACTTTCTTATATTCTGCGTTTGCATTTGATAAAATGTGACTCCATTTGTGTGTCGTTTCACTTTGTTCAACCTTTACGACAATATTATATTGTTTTTTTTGTATAAAAGGATATACAACATTTTTAGGGAATGGCAAATAATCCTTTATGCCAGTAACAATAACATGCTTTAATGCCGTCTTCTCCCGAATATTCGTTACCCTTGGTAACAGGATATCTAAACATACGATAAAGGTTGCTCCAGCATCATTTAATTGATATTCTAATTCCCGCTCGGTGTATAAAGGGTTTGTTTGTACAACAGTTGCTCCTGCAAATAAAGCACCATAGTAGCTAATAACAGATTGCGGACAATTCGGAAGCATAATCGCAATGCGATCTCCTTTTGTCAATCCAAGCGATTGCAAATAATTTGCCATTTTCTTTGCAGCTGTATACAACTCATCATAGGTTAGCTCTTTCCCCATAAAATGAAGCGCTTTCTTTTTCCCGTAACGAGATGCAGCCTGCTCTAAAAAAACATATAATGGTTCTTTTTCATACGCAATCGTAGTCGGTATTTCCGTTGGATAATGCGAGTGCCATCTTTTCGCTTCTCCCATCCTTATTCCTCCTTTTTTACTATATTTATTCCATTATACCGACTAATTGATATTTTTTGAAATTTTATTTAACTTTTTTTAAAATAATCTACATTAGATAAATAATACCAATAATGACGAAAACAGCTGCTACAACTATTAATACCTTGGCCAATGTTTCCACGTATTCTTTTCTCCCCTATCCAATAATAATGCTTGCTCCAATGACGAAAGAAAGTCCGATTGAAATGGTCATTGAGATAAACCCTACTGCAATGTTTCCTTTCCCGATTTCCTCATCAATTTTAATCGAAGGTGTCATAAACTCAAAAACAAAATAACCAATTAATAATAATAGAAATCCAAAGGCTCCCCATCCAATACTCTGTAACAGCGTATCATTATGCTCAATCGAATGCCTAAATATGGTTGCAATTCCAAAAAGCTTTCCTCCAGTTGCCATCGCGACTGCAAAATTTCCTTTTTTTATTTGTTCCCAATTTTTATAAGATGTAACAAGCTCAAAAATAGCTAAAAATACAAAAGAACACAAGATAACAACACTATATCGAGCCACTGTCTCCACAAAAACATTTTCCCAAAAAGCTCCCATTTAGCATCCTCCTCTCCTATTTCAATTCAATTACAGTAACGCCACTTCCGCCTTCCTCCATGGTTCCTTCTCTGTAATTCGATATAGAGCGATGCTTTTTCACAAAATCCTGAACCCCTTTTCTTAAAGCACCTGTTCCTTTCCCATGAATAATAGATACTCTCGGATATCCTGCAAGCAATGCATCATCGATATATTTTTCTAATCGGATAAGCGCGTCCTCGAAACGTTCTCCTCTTAAATCAAGCTCTGTTCGTATATGATAGTTTGCACCCTTTACTGTGGCCATCGGTTTTTCATAGCTCGTTTTCTTTGTCCTTACAAGCTTTAAATCCTTTCGTTTTACTTTCACCTTCATAATTCCTGCTTGAATAAGATATTCATCATCACTTACCTTTTCAATAACCGTACCCTTTTGATTATAAGCTAATAATGTAACATCATCACCAGCATGTAAATCCCCTTGAGATTCCACTGTCCTCGGTTCTTCCCTTTTTTCTGCTCCTAGTGAAGGTAATGCATCGTCCAATGCTTTTTTAGCTTCAATCCATTCATGCTCCTTTAAGACTGCACCAGCCTTCATTTCTCTTAGTTGGCGAACAATTTGTTCTGCTTCATCTTTCGCCTTTTGAATTGCTCTCTCAGCTTTCTCCTCAGCTTTTTTATATAGCTTTTCACGCTTTTCATCAAGATTCTTCCATTCTTGTTCCAGTTGATGTTTAAGCTGTTCACTTTCTTCTAGAATTCGCTGTGCAGCCTCATAATCCTTTTCTGCTTCATGCTGTGAACGTTCAAGGGAAGCAATCATATTTTCCACACTCTTAGAATCCACACCAATAAGACTTCTCGCATGTTCAATAATTCGCGTATTTAAACCAAGTCTTTTTGATATTTCAAAGGCATTACTTCTACCTGGTACCCCAATTAATAGGCGATAAGTTGGTTGTAGAGTTTCTACATCAAATTCTACCGACGCATTCGTAACATTTTCGCGATTATAGCCATATGCCTTTAGCTCTGGATAATGCGTTGTAGCGATTACACGAGCACCTCTATTTACGACTTCATCCAAGATAGACATGGCGAGTGCTGCGCCTTCTTGTGGATCTGTTCCTGCACCGAGCTCATCAAATAAAACTAAGGATTGATGGTCGACCTGCTCCATAATTTGCACGATATTTGTCATATGCGATGAAAACGTACTTAAATTTTGTTCTATGGATTGTTCGTCACCAATGTCTGCATACACATGCTTAAACACGGCAAGCTCACAACCATCTAAAGCAGGTACTTGCAACCCTGATTGTGCCATTAATGTACATAAACCGATCATTTTTAATGTAACCGTCTTTCCCCCTGTATTTGGACCAGTTATAACAATGGTTGTAAAGGAGGTACCAATTTCAATATCGTTGGCAACAACTTGGTCTTGTGGAATTAATGGATGTCTTGCTTGCTGCATCTTAATTATGCCTTGATCATTTATCTTTGGCTTTGCTGCTTTCATTTTCTCTGCTAGCTTGGCACGCGCATGAATAAAATCAATGGTCGCTAAAATAGAAAGATTGTCCATTAATACCGCTTCGTTTTCAGCAATTTGTCCAGTTAAACGCATTAAAATTCGATCAACTTCTTGTTGCTCATTTAAGCTAGCTTCTTGAAGCTGATTATTCATCTCTACAACAGCTTTCGGTTCCATGAATAACGTTTGACCTGATGCAGATTGATCATGTACGATTCCACCAATTGCTGCTCGATATTCATGTTTGACAGGTAAAACATACCGATCGTTTCGAATTGTAATGATTGCATCAGATAACATATTACTTTTCGTTCTCGTATAATTATCTAATTTATCTCGAACTTTGCTCTCTAATGTCCTTATTGATGTACGAATACTGCGTAGCTTTTCCGAGGCACTATCCATTACATGTCCATGATCATCAATACAGCTCTTTATTTGTTTCTCAAGGTCTCGAAGAGGTGTTATACTAATTGCTAATCCTTGAAGTATTGGTACATCCACCTCTAACTTTTCAAAAAATTCCTTCACCATTCGCCCGCCATAAATTGTATTAGCAACATCCAGGCACTCACCCGAATGTAACATTCCACCAATTACACTTCGTTTAATGCTCGGCTTAATATCGGAGATGCCACCTAGTGGAATTTCCTTATTTAGTCGCCTAATATTAACCGCTTCATCGGTTTCATTTTGTCTTAATTCTACTTCCTCGAGCTCCGTATCAGGAGTCAACTGGGCAGTAAGTTCTTTTCCCAATGATGTTGCTGCTTGCTCGCGAAGCTGTTCTATGATTTTTGTAAATTCTAACACTCGATATATCCGTTTGTTCATTCTACTTGCTCCTTTGAATACAGCTTAATATTAACGATTACGATTAAAGAAAGAGAAAAGTTTCTCTTTTGACCAAGTATTAATAACAAGCTCCTTATTAGCCCATCCTTTTTTAGCGATGCCAACTCCATATTGCATATAATCAAGCATGGCATAATTATGCGCGTCTGTGTTTATTGCAATGGGGATCCCCTGTTGTATTGCTTCTTCTACCCAACGTGCCGATAAATCCAATCGATTCGGATTTGCATTTACTTCAAGCGCCGTATTTGTTTCTTTTGCACGCGCTAAAAGCGACTCCATGTTAACAGCATATCCTTCTCTTCTTCCAATCAGCCTTCCTGTTGGATGTGCAATCAGGTTTACAAAAGGATTTTCCAGTGCGGTAAACAAACGATACATGATTTGATCCTCGGTTTGATTAAAAGCCGAATGAATAGCACCGATAACAAAATCCATTTCTTTTAAAAAATCAGTGGAGAAATCAAGCTTCCCATCTGGGAGAATATCCATTTCTACGCCCGCAAATACATGAATATCCCGATACTTCGCATTAAGTCGTTCAATTTCTTCACGCTGTTTTCTTAAACGTGACTCATTCAGACCGTTCGCAACACGTAAATTTTTGGAGTGATCAGTAATCGCAATATATGCATATCCTTTTTCCCTTGCTTTCGCTACCATTTCTTCGACTGATTGTGCCCCATCACTCCAAGTAGTATGCATATGCAAATCTCCTCGAATATCTTCTAACGCAATGAGTGGCTTTTCGTTATTCAATGAATGAAACTCTTTATCTCCTTCTCTAATCTCTGGTGGTATATAAGGCAAATCAAAATGATGAAAAAATTCAACTTCATTTGCAAAGGTCAACGTTTCATCCGTTTCATCCACGTGCACCCCATATTCACTAATCTTTTGACCTTTTGATTTTGCCAGCTGACGCATTGCTACATTATGATCTTTTGAACCAGTGAAATGATGCAATGTAGTTGCAAATGCTGGAGGATTTACTAATCGAAAGTCAACATTAATATCATAAACGTCCGCTAATGTAATCGATACCTTTGTTTCTCCCTCTGCAATAACTTCTTTTATTCCTGGTATGTTCAATAAAGCATCGCGAACCTCCGAAGGTTTCTTCGTTGCTATGATGAAGTCAAGATCCTTTATTGTTTCACGCATTCTTCGTAAACTGCCAGCACGTGCAAATTGATCTATTTCTAGAATTCTAGCCAGCCTTTCTTCTATCTTTTCAGCAATAGGAAGCATAATAGCAATCGGAATACGTTCCGGGCGTGAACCTACCTCGTCTAGAGCGGCTAATATTTTCTTTGCTGACTTTTCTCCAAAACCAGCTAGCTTTTCTACACGTCCATCCTCAAGTGCCGCCTTTAAAGATTCTCCATCTATCACTTGAAGTTCTTGGTACAGCTTTGCTAATTTTTTTCCGCCAAGCCCAGGTATATTTAATAAAGGAACTAATCCTTCTGGCACTTCTTCTTGTAATTGGCGCAATGTTTCCGATGTATCCTCTTGCAAATATTCTTCGATAACTGCACTCGTTCCTTTGCCGATTCCTTTAATCTTCGTAAAGTCATCAATATCTGTTAATGACCTTTCATCCCTTTCAAGTGCCTGTGCTGCTCGTCGATAAGCTGCAATTTTAAACGGGTTCTCTCCTTTAAGCTCCATATAAACTGCTATATTTTCTAATAGCTTTATCACATCTTTTTTGTTTTTTGTCATCCATATTCACCTACTTTATTCTCTTAAGAAACATTTATTTATTTTCAGTTGAGTTCTAGTACAAACCAACATATTATATCAAGAAAAAAGACTAATTCAGCAGCGGTTATCCTTATTGTACATGTTATACAATAGCATCCCCAACATTTTGAATCAGTCTTCATGGTTTCCTTCTAATTAATTTACGATTGCATTTACATACGAAAACCAAAGTTCACTTACTTTCCCTGATAAATATGGTGTATGTTCTAAAATAAACAATGCCACCGTAGAATCATTCACATATGCTTGCACACTTGGAACTGGCGCCAGTGCTAAAATATATAATACAATAAAAACAATTAAATAAATTTCTAAAAAACCAAGCACTGCTCCTAGCCCTTTATTAACAGAATTAAGAACTGGTAAAGATGCAACGAAATCAAGCATTGAACCAATTATTTGTAATAATATTTTAGTCGCAAAGAAAATAGCAGCAAAGGCAATAACATTGTAAAACGCAGTCTCTAGTGGCATCGATTGCAAAAGTTCTGCCCATAAACCATCATTAGATATGTCTGGATACGGAATCCATAGTGGAAGCTTAGAAGCTAGCACATCATAGTATATTGCTGCTACGATAAAAGCAACAATAAATCCAATTAAATGAATCGCTTGTAGGATTAGCCCCCTTTTTAATCCCATCAAGAATCCAAATATGAGTAATAAAATTATTATGAAATTGATCATTCTTTATTTATCCTCTTTCTTTTTTAATGAGCCTAGCAATGTAGCGTAGTCTTCTTTTAATTTCAAATAATCGTTCATCGCGTTGACCGCAGTTAATACAGCTAAACTAGATGTATCTAGCTGTCTATTCATTTCCTGTATTTCACGCATCTTTTGGTCTACGAGACTAGCAACTAGTCTAACATGGCTCGAAGACTCGCTTCCTACAATTGTATATGGTCTATTATGTATTTCAACGGTTATCCGTGTTTTTTCATTTTGACTCACACGTATATCCTCCTAAATATATTGCTTGATTTCCTCTCATATTGAGAGGTTTGAGGTTCGACAATCCAATAACTGTCTATATCTTAACATGAAATTATGAATTTAGGGAACTATTGTCTTGTGAAATTTTTTCATTTATTTCTTATGGTTGCTTTGATATAGTCTATATATATTGATGATAGGAGCGATAATTTTGCCACAATACGTGCAAGTTTTCTCGGAACAAACGATTCAATCGATGAAGCAGTATTATGCTAGCCATATTACGAATACGCCACAAGGGGCGGTTTTTCAGGCTAAAACGGCTAATGCTGTAATTACTGCCTACAGTTCAGGGAAGGTATTATTCCAAGGGGCTTCACCTGAGGTAGAAGCTGATAAATGGTTATTAAACAAGGATGAAAGAACTCCTAAAATAGAGAACCTAAAGAAGAAAACACATTCCTATGCACCAAAAGAAGCCCTATTTCATGCCGCACACATTGGCTCAGATGAAGCTGGAACAGGGGATTATTTTGGGCCGATTACCGTTGCATGTACATATGTTCAACCTAAGGACATCCCGGAACTAAAAAAAATGGGTGTGAAAGATTCAAAGCACCTAACTGATAATATCATTGTTGAAATCGCCAAGGAATTAGCGATACGAAAGATTCCATATTCGCTTCTTGTTATGCGGAACGAAAAGTATAATCGGCTGCAAAAGCAAGGATGGTCACAAGGGAAAATGAAGGCCATGCTTCATCATCACGCCATCCAATCCTTACTAAAAAAAATTGGCAATGCACCATTAGACGGGATTCTAATTGATCAGTTTTGTGAACCAAATGTATATTTCAACCATCTTCGAACAGAAAACGAATTCGTCAATAATCAGACTTATTTTATGACAAAAGCAGAAAGCTACTCTATCGCTGTTGCTGCGGGATCGATTATTGCTAGAGCAAGCTTTGTAAGAGAAATGGATCTACTTTCAGAAAAACTTGGAATTCCGCTTCCGAAAGGAGCATCTGATAAAGTGGATCGTACCATTGCAACCATTATTAAAAATAAATCTGCGGACACGTTGCATACATGTGCAAAGGTTCATTTTGCGAACACAAAAAAAGCTACTAAATATTTGTAGCTTGGACAGAAGTTAAAGCAAGCACATTTGCATCTAATAAAGGTAAGCGTTATCCAGCTAGGGTCCTTTACAAAGTCAGTATAAACTAAATCCACCACACTTCGTAAAAACAGAAGAATGGTGGATTTTTTCAGTTAAGAGCGGATATACGCATCATATTTCGTATTTATCTCTTGAATAATTTGTTCAAAGGATGCTTCTACTTCATCATCCTTTAATGTTTTATCAGGATCCTGATAAACTAATTTAAAAGCAACTGACTTTTTCCCTGCTGGTAAATTGTCTCCAGTATAAAGGTCAAAAATACTAACATGCTTCACGAGTGGAGCGCCAATTGCTTGAATGGACTCTTTGACAGCTCCAGCAGCTACACAGTCATCCATTATGAAAGCAACATCACGTGTAACGGAAGGATACTTAGGGATATCTGTATAGCTAGGGACATGCTGATACCCATTTAAAACCTCTTCCATATTAATATCAAATACATAGGTCTCCTTTAATCCGAGCTCCTTTTCAAGACGTGGATGAAGCTGTCCAATAAATCCAATCGTTTGGTTCCCATAACTTAGTGTCGCACATCTGCCAGGATGCATATCTGGCAATACTGCCTGCTCGAACCGTACAGATAAATTTAAATGGTCAAAAAGCGCCTCGACAATTCCTTTTACAACATAAAAATCGACTCGTTTTCTTTCTTGTTGCCATGGCTGTTCTAACCACATACCAGATAAAGCTGCAGAAAGTCGCAATTTTTCATCCGGCTGCTTTGATAACGCTTTTTCTTGAGAAACGAAAATCGTACCGAGCTCATAGGAAGCAAGATTCAGCTGGCTTCTCGCCACATTATGCGAGAGTGTTTTTAAAAGCTCTGGCAAGATGCTCAGTCTAAGATAGCTATGATCCTCTGTCATTGGCATCGCTAAACGGATTGCTTCTGGTTTTAACGCTTTAATTTCTGGGCTGATTAGCTTCGAAACAAAGCTTTCACTTGTTAATGAATACGTAATTGTCTCCATTAAACCCGCACCTTGTAAAAACCGCTTTACTTCACGCTTTACACGTTGACGTTCTGTTAAGGCACCTGCTTGCGCCGCACCTGCCGGCAATGTAAAAGGTAAACGGTCATAGCCATAAATACGAGCAATTTCTTCTAGCATATCTTCAAAAATCGTAATATCATCACGTCTTGTCGGAACGTGTACCGTAAAATGAGATGCCTCTTGCTTAAAATCAAAACGAAGTCTTCGTAAAATATCACGAATTTCTTCTGCTACCATATCTGTTCCTAATCGTTTATTAACTTCATCAACTTCTATTTCGACAACTTTTTGTGAACGATCTAGATTATCAACTTCCACAACTCCTTGAAGTACCTTTCCTCCAGCATATTGTTCCATCAACTGACAAGCACGCATTCCAGCTCGTTTTACACGTTCTGGATCTATCCCTTTTTCAAAGCGTGTACTTGACTCACTGCGAAGACCAGTTTGTTTCACTGTTTGACGTACAGTTCCACCATCAAAAAAGGCTGCTTCTAATAAAATGGTTTTTGTTCCACTATGAACCTCCGTATTTGCTCCACCCATTACACCTGCAAGTGCAACGGCTTCTGTACCATTTGTAATAACAAAATCGGCTGTTGAAAGGGATCTTTCTTCATTATCGAGTGTAATGATTTTTTCATTCGAATTTGCTTTTCGTGTGACAATCTGTTTTGTATTTAACCGATCGTAATCAAATGCATGTAAAGGCTGACCATATTCAAGTAAAACATAATTAGTAATATCAACCACATTATTTATTGGTCGAATTCCAGCGGCAATTAGATAGTTCCGCATCCAAAGTGGCGACGGCTTTACTGTAATATCCTTTATTACAAAAGCTCCATAATATGGATTGATCTCTTTGTCCTTTACTTCAACCGATATATAATCGGATGCCTTTTCCGCTATTGTAGATACCGATTCATCTGGTAAATCAAGCGGTTGATCTAAAATGGCAGCTACTTCATATGCTACCCCAAGCATGTTTAAACAATCCGCTCGATTAGGTGTTAGATCAAATTCAAGCACAGCATCATTTAAATTAAGTAATGGCTCTACACTTTCCCCTACTTTTACATCTTCGGGAAAGACGAATATCCCTTCTGATACATCCTTAGGAACATATTTCTCTTCGATTCCTAATTCTTGGAGAGAACAAATCATACCGTTTGATTCTATTCCTCTTAATTTAACTTTTTTTATTTTAAAGTTACCCGGTAAAATAGCCCCTGGTTTTGCAACAGCGACCTTTTGACCTTTTGCAACATTAGGAGCACCACAAATGATTTGCAGTTTTTCCTCCTCTCCAACATCCACTTGACATAAATTTAACTTGTCTGCATTTGGATGCTGTTCACAGGATTCCACATAGCCGACAACCACATTCGAGCTTTGTTCAGCAATATATTCGATTTTATCTACTTCAATCCCGGATTTCGTTATTTTTTCAGCCAGTTGCTCTGGACTAATTCCTTCGATATTGACATAATTTTTTAACCAGTTTAATGAAACTAACAATGCACGCTACCTCCTTATGCTTGATGGAATTGTTTTAAGAATCGTGTGTCATTCAAATAAAATTGACGGATATCATTCACACCATACTTTAGCATGGCGATTCGATCTGGACCCATTCCAAAGGCAAATCCAGAATAAACATCTGGATCATATCCAGCCATTGACAGTACCTTTGGATGAACCATTCCTGCCCCAAGAATTTCAATCCATCCCGTTCCTTTACATACAGAACAACCTTCACCATTACATGTTTTACAAGAAATATCCATTTCAACCGATGGCTCCGTAAATGGAAAGAAGCTCGGACGCAATCGAATTTTGCGGTCTTCACCAAAAAGCTTTTTCGCAAAAACATTAAGAATACCTTTTAAATCGCTCATCCGCACATCTTTATCTACATATAGGCCTTCTATTTGCGTAAATTGATGGGAATGTGTTGCATCATCCGTATCACGACGGTAAACAATTCCTGGGCATATCATTTTTACTGGTTTTTCACCTTTATATTCACGCATTGTTCGTGCTTGCATCGGTGATGTATGGGTGCGCAAAAGTAATTCATTCGTAATATAAAACGAATCTTGCATATCCCGTGCTGGATGGTTCTTAGGTAAATTTAACGCTTCAAAATTGAAATAATCGGTTTCCACTTCCGGTCCCTCGCGAACTTCAAAGCCCATACCAATAAATAAGTCTTCAATTTCTTCAACAATTTTTGTTAATAAATGTGGGCCACCTATTTCCACTGGACGACCTGGAAGCGTGACGTCAATAGACTCGGCATTTAATTTTTCATTTAAAGCCGCCTCTTCTAATACATCATTCTTTTCTTCAATTGCTTTTGTAATTATTTCACGTACTTGGTTTGCTATTTCACCTACGACTGGACGTTCTTCCTTAGAAAGCTTCCCCATCCCACGTAATACACCAGTTATGGATCCTTTCTTCCCTAGAAATGCTACTTTAATGTCTTGTAGCTCCTTCTGATTATCCACTTCATTAATTTGTTGAAGTGCATTCTGTTGCAGAGCCAATAATTGTTCCTTCACTAACAACTACCTCCTTAAATAATGAATTAGAACGTTAATACAATTGCATAAAAAAAAGCCCCAATCCCTTGTAAGGGACGAAGCTTGGTTTCGCGGTACCACCCTTGTTGACACATTTTCGTGTCCACTCAATTTAATGATAACGGATTATAATCCGGAACACCTTTACTTGTTATATCAAGGTCCAAGTGTCAGCTCCAGAGTGAAATGACAGCAATTTCTGTATTGGAAATGCTCTCAGTCTATGACATTTCCTCCCTTTTACACAGAACAAATCGGATTGCTGCTAGCTCCTTCTTCGCTCATAATATGCAATTCACATTGTATTATGATTATAAGTAATTTATTACTCGTTTGCAATGGTTTTAATATGGTACATTAAAATTCCTGCTGCAATCCCCACATTTAATGATTCTGCATCCCCATAAATGGGAATTGTTACCCGTGTTGTTGCCAGCTTAAACAGATCCTCCTGTATACCGGACCCTTCGTTTCCAACAATCAATGCTGTTCTCTCTTTAGGATGAACAGTATGATAAGAACTTGCATTTTTTAAAGCACTCGCCCAAATCGCAACTCCTTGTTGCTGTAAATCTTGCGCTATAGTCACTAGATCACCAGTAATGACTGGTAAATGAAACAAAGAACCTTGTGTAGCTCGAATTACTTTATCATTGTACAGGTCGACCGTTCCTTTACCTAAAACAACCATATCAAAGCCAGCCGCATCTGCTGTACGAATTAAAGTGCCTAAATTTCCCGGATCTTGTATCGCGTCCACTAAAAGCAAGTGGTTTCCTTCCACACTTTGTTGCTTCTTCTGCTGTAAGATAGCCGCAATGCCTTGAGGCGCTTCTGTCTGTGATATATGAGCAAACACAGACTTGCTAAGCGTTGTAATTTCGAGTCCAGCGCACCAATCTGGTACTGTTATATTTTCATCTACTAAGAGCTCAATAATAGGCCAATCGCTCTTTACCGCTTCTTCCACCAAATGAAATCCTTCTACTAGAAACGTATTTGTTTTACTACGTTCTTTTCGTTTATGCAGCTTGCGCCAATATTTAACGTTATCATTTTGTACAGAGGTTATCACCATAAAATCATTCCTATTCTTCAAATTAGCCATTCTAATCATACATATTTATTGCTATCCCGGTCAAACTATCTATAGCAAATTGTGAATTAGGAGTGATAAAAATGAATTTAAATTTAAGAAAAGCAATTATCACCAACATTTCTTCAAACAATCAAGAACAGTTAGAAGCAACAATTGTAGACGCAATTCAAAATGGAGAAGAAAAGATGCTCCCCGGACTAGGTGTTTTATTTGAGCTCATTTGGAAGCAATCAAACGATCAAGAAAAACAAGAAATGTTGGACGCACTAGAACAAGGTGTAAAGGAAGCGTCATCCTTGAGTTAATAACGGTTATTGCTACAACTAAAGCTAGAAATTCCCCAAAAAAGGTCCTAGTATAGCCCCCAAATATTAGATTACATTGGGAGGCTCTACTTTGGCCTTTTTCTTATTTTGGAACACAGCTTCATCATTCAGATTATTTTAAATATGGTTCACCTATATAAATTTTCCCACCCCTTTCCAAAAAATCCAATTATTTTTTCAAAATCGATTGACTATAAGATGGATTCAGATAAAATAATCGTATGCGCTTTTATACCTAATTACATTATCATGTGTGCGCAAATCGAAAGGGGATTACATAATGGAAGAAACGTTTACAGAAGAACCAAAGAAATCAAAAGGGTCAAAGAAACTAATTGCTATTGTACTTGTTGCCCTGCTCCTTATTGGTGGTGGAATTGCAGCCGCTATGCTGTCATTAGGTTCGCCAAAAACGAACTATTTCCAAGCGGAGAAAGCAACGATTGAATTCATGACAGAACAAATAGAAAATCGTTATGAGCAAGAGCTAGACTGGAAAGAAAAAACAACAGAAGACCCATCAAGTACAACTTATGCGCTTACTGCAGAATACAACGATCCGTACGGAAGCTATGGGGGCTTCATTAGTCCTGATCAAATCATTAATAATTCAAAGCTAACGATTACAACAGAAACAGATATAGAGAAAAAGCAGCTGGCTTCTAAAATCAGCGGGAATTTTGCTGAGATGGACCTTGGCAGTATTGACTTTTATCTTACCGAAGAAGATATGCTTGTTGGGTTACCATTTTTAGATGAATTACTTCAAGTAAAAGGAAATGACATAGGAAGACTACTATATGAAGCCGACCCAACAACGTTCTCCGAGGATACAACAGTTGATCTAGGAGCCCTATTTGAAAATACAAGTAGCCTTTACCCAGAAGAAGACCTCGAATATCTTCAAAAAGAGTATTTAAAGCTAATTTATGAAGAACTGCCTGAGGGTGCATTCTCGTCTGAAGATGACAAAGTTGAAATTGAAGGAAAGTCAGTAAAAACAGAGAAAATTACGCTGAACCTTTCTGAAAAAGAGGTAAAAGAGCTTCTCTCGACAATTTTTACAAAAATGGCGAACGATAAAAAACTCAAAGAAATGATCAAAGAACAATATCAAATTCAACAATTCGGTGCAGGTATTTCAATTCCCAATACTTTAACACCTGCAATTGAAAAAGAGGCTGACGCTTTCGTTAACGAATTTGAAAAAGCTACAAAAGAAGCCGATAAAGAATTAAAGGATTTTCAAATTCCAAATGGTTTAACATCTACGATATGGACAAAGGACGAATTAATTGTTAAACGAAGCTTTACTATCGAATTAGGACCAACGAAGGAAGAGCTTGTTACACTATCCTTAGATGGAACACAGCTTTTAGAAGAAAAAACACAGTCTTTTTCCTATGACTTTAACTTTAAGGACTCCTATGAAGAAGGAACATTAAATCTGACTGGTGATTTAGCATGGGATGGCAAAAAGGTAGAAGATTCTATTAAACTAGTAGTAGATGAAATCGAAATGGCTTATCAAGGTTCAGAAACGTTAAAAGATGGTACAAAGGACTTTGAACGTATTTTTTCACTACGGGATTCTTCAACTGAAGGAAAGTTAGTTTGGGCAGGAAATGCATCCTATAAAAAAGATAGCATGAAATCAACGCATGAATTTTCACTTGAAAGCCCTGATATGGAACAAGATATGTTCACTCTCTATATGAACAAGGATGCAAAAACAATTAAAAGCGTCGAAATGCCAAATAAAGATAATGTACAAAATATAGGTGAAATGACGCCTGATGAAATGATGAATTATGTTGAAGCAGAAGTTATGCCGCGTTTTCAAGAATGGATGATGGGGATTATGGGACCTGTTTGGTAAGGCCCCTCCTCAATCTTTAAATTTGAACGGCAAGAAATGAGTGGTTGCATGGTTTTTATCAAACATCTTATTTTATTTGTGAAGCAATATAGCATGCAATTACAGAGGAAGTGGCTCTCACTTCCTCTTATTTTGCTTTTTCCCATCCTCCTTATTGCGATGGGAACGTTAATCATTGCCACTTTTTTTTCTCCCCAAGAAAAAGAACCAATCCGTGTCGGATTGGTTGACTTAGACCAATCGAAAGAAACAAAAATGGTTGTGCAATTAATTGAAAGTGCATCACAATTAGGAAGTTACTTAGATATAGAAAGCATGGATGCTCTGGAATCCAATGAACAATTAACACAGAACACGCTCAGTGCAAGCATTGTTTTTCCAGAGAACTTTGTGCAAAATCTTTACGAAGGAGACAAAGTCAAGATTCACGTATTAGGGAATCCGCAACAGCCGACAAATAGTCAGCTTATAAAATCATTAATTGATAGTGTTACGAGACACATAACAGCATCACAAGCTAATATTTTAACGATTAACTATTATGCACGCGAATTAGGGATGCCAAAGGATGAACGTGACACACTTCTTTTTGAACAATTTAAAGAATTTGTTTTCTATGCGATGGGAAAGGATAGTGTCGTATCTGAAGAAACGATAATAAATCAAACTACTTCTTCCCCCGTGTTGTATTTTAGTATGGCTAGCTGGTTTATTACCCTAACGGTGTGGACCTTCTCCCTTTTTAATCTGCTATATCAAGAAGGAAGCGTTCTTTTAAGGCAACGAATGAAGCTCTATGGTGTTACTCAAATACAGCAAGTAATAGCACGAATTATCGTTACAATTGGTACGGTAATGATTCTTTTTAGTTTATCGCTTTTTTTCATTCATTATTTTTTAAAGTTAGACCTAGTGGTGAACGATTACATCCGGATTTCTGGAATAATATTTCTATACATTCTGATTGCTCTAAAACTGTTAGCATTAATTGAGCTGCTTATTCGTTCTGCAAAATTTCGGATCTTACTGCAAATCATGTTCATCACCTTTTCCTTGTTTTTTAGTGGTGCTATCATTCCAACCATTTATTTTCCTATACAATTCCAAGCTGTTATTGAAGGGATATATGCAAAGCACGCTTTTTATTGGCTACAAGAAATTGTCTTGAATGATCGGATAAGTGTAGTCTGGCAGCCTCTCCTATTAACGCTCATTGTTTCTACTTGTATGTTGATTGCAGCTTCGATATGGAAGGAGCGAGTATCTTAATGAAATCTATATGGATAACAAGATGGCTCCATTGGAAAAAGCAACTGATTAGCCTATTATTTTGGTTATTCCTTCCACTCTTTGGAACGATAATTATTATTCAGGCAGCTCACGCTTTTCAAGAGGATGCCCAAATCCCAATAGGACTTGTCCTACACGATGATAGTCCGTTCGCTCAACAGTTATACTCAGATATTGCTGCCTCCCCCTTTGTTCAAGTTCAAATTCTTCAAGAAAAAGATGCCTTAAAGCAGCTGGAGGCTCATGATCTAGATAGTGTATTTGTTATTGAAGAAGACTATGGCGAACAAATTCAAAAAGGAAACCGAAAAAACGTCATTACGGCCTATCGATCCGACCTTTCCTTTGCATATTCTCCTATCAAAGAAATGGTTGTATCATTGGTACAACAAGAAACAGGTAGATCAAAGGCTGCATTCTATGTAATGAGATTAGCTGAGAAATATCCCCCTTATGAAAAAAGGTGGAGCTGGGAAGAGATTACTTCTAAGAGCAAGGAGATTCAAAAAGAAGAAGATTTATTAACATCTACCTTTTCTTTTTTCGGGGAAACGAAAAAACAAGGATCAAGCTCAAGGCTTTGGGATCCAAATCCTTGGGGAATCTGGGGTCTGTTCCTGATTCTAAGTACGTTTTTCTTGTTTGATTGGATGGTGAAGGAACGTGAAAAAAAGCTAACGAGTAGATTTGCTTTTATGCGGATATCTTTTTCTGCGTATTTACTCGGCAATGCCTTTCTATACTTGTTGCTCTTTCTTATTATTGACAGTCTATCCTTTGTCATACTGCAACGAATATACGATTCCTCCATTTCAACCGAGTTATTCCTTTCCATCATAACCTTTCGATGGATGACGGTAGCTGGATCTTTTATTATTGCATTATGTGTTAAAAATATATATACACTTTATGGAACTGGATTGGCAATTGTTTTATTATTCGCTATTACAAGTGGTGTAATCCTACCTACTGATCTATTTCCAAATTCTATGGGTTGGGTCTATACATACCATCCGATAACCTATTTACTTCATAATAAACCGATTTGGAACTGGCTAGCACTATTTTTATTCATCATTGCACTATGGTACATACGAAAGGAGAACAGCAATGCTCCAAGTAAATGGCATTCATAAACGTTTTGGAAGAAATACCGTCCTCAATCAGCTCACATTCTCTGCAGTGGATGGAGAAATTATTGGACTCGTTGGTGAAAATGGGGCTGGTAAATCGACTTTGCTAAAGCTATTGGCGACATTAGATTTACCAGATGCGGGATCCATCACGTTAGAAGGAAAATCATACACAAAACAGTTGAAGGAAGTAAGAAAGCGAATCGGTTTTGTTCCGCAGGATATCGTTCTTTGGGAACATTTTACAGTTGCTGAAAACATGCGCTTTTTTGAAAAACTATCATGGACAAAGAAATCAACAGCTGCGTTACAAAGCCTTTGTGCACAGATGAAGTTAGATAAATGGGAAGAAAAAGTTTCCACCTTGTCTGGTGGTATGAAACGAAAGTTAAACCTGGCCATTAGTATGATTCATGATCCTAAACTTCTATTGTTAGACGAGCCGACAGTAGGAATTGATTTAAAATCACGCAAAGAAATCGGAGCTTATCTTCAAAAAGAAGCAAAGGAAAACAACAAGATAATTTTATATACCTCTCATGATATGGATGAAATTATCCATTTATGTGATCGTGTTATTTGTATTGGTGAGGATCAATTTTATCATGACCTATTAATTCGAGAGGGAAAGAGCTGTCTTTTACTAACCTAACCCCTTGTATTAATATAAGCTATCAAAAAAAACAATTGCTAGAATCTATATTTATAGTAGAATATACTTAGGTAGGCTGAAGGAGTGATTAAGGAATGGATATACGATACATGCAGCAATTCATGCAAATGCAGGCGATGAGCTTATTAACATCGAATTCAAGCACCAAATCTTTCTCATCGTATTCACCGATGGTGGATTTAGCATTTAAACAATTGCTACAGGATAAAATTAACGAAGCGGAATCGTTAAATGGACTATCAATGCAGCCTTACACTAGAAACAGAACTACTTCGGTGCTAGATTATGCAACGAATGTATCGTCAAGTAAGATGCTATCTAGTTCAAATGAAGAATTAGATTCCTCTATTCAAGCAATCGCTCATAAATATGGTGTGGATGACCGCCTTATTCACGCGGTTATAAAAATGGAGTCAAATTACAATCCTTCTGCAAAAAGTAGTGCGGGTGCAATTGGTATGATGCAGCTTATGCCAAACACTGCACGTGGGCTTGGTGTACATAATCCATTCGATCCTATTCAAAATATTGAAGGAGGAACGAAGTATTTAAGTCAAATGCTTCAAAAATATAACGGTAATCTTGAACTTGCATTAGCAGCTTATAATGCCGGTCCAGGAAATGTCGACAAATATCAGGGTGTTCCCCCTTTCTCTGAAACGAAGAACTATGTATCTAAGGTAATGAAAAATTATCTTGCGTAATATCATACGGTTTACAAAAACCTATCAAGATCATTAGGATAACTAAAGGAAGGAGATTACATGACATGATATGTAATCTCCTTTATACTATCAACTCATCTTTCCTTCTCAGAAAATGTAATCGTATTTTTTACAATTAATTCGCATTTACATGATAGATTAACTGAACAACTCCAGAAGAAAATGTTCGGGACTTTATCAGCTTGAGATGTGAACTCTTTTTTATATCATTAAACAAAAGTTTTCCTTCTCCTAATATAATTGGATGAATCGATAATCTAAACTCATCAACAAGTCCCAAATTCACAAAAGTAGTTATAAGACTTGATCCTCCATAGAGCCAGATGTCTTTCCCAGGCTTCTTTTTCAACTTATTTACTTCTTCGACAATATTATTATTTATATAAACTGCGTTATTATCGAGGCCTTTTCTAGTTTTTGAAAATACATATTTTTCTTTTCTCTGAATTATTTCCCACATTTCTTTTTCTGAATCATTATTTTCCGCTGCATAATTTCCCCATAAATCATAGCTTTTTCGCCCATAAAAAATAGTATCAATTTGATTTAAAAAATTAGTGAATTCCATTTCTGAATCCATAATACACCAATCAACTTCTCCGTTCTTTCCTTCAACGAAGCCATCCAAAGTCACTGCTAAATCCAAAATTATTCTTCTTTGTTTTCCCTTCGTAGACACAATGACTCACCTCTTCCTTCATAATAATGGGATATATTTCACTTCTTTAATTGCTTTTACCTTCGTTCCATAACAGCAAAATAGTTTTCTTCATCATCTGCAAAATTAAAAACTCTTCCTGAAGGCATATTTACTATATCACCTACTGTAATATGTTTACCGATTAATTCGTTCCGCATCTGTTCAATATCTTCTGAGAAAAACATCAAGGAAGGTGTATCAAGATTTAAGCCTGGTGACATTTTAGCAACCATTTCTTTGTTATGAAGGATAATTGTTGTTTCTGCATTTTCCGAAGGGGCAATTTCAATCCACCTCATTCCTTGACTATTATTTTCTTCCGCAATTACACTAAATCCTAGTTTCTCAGTCCAAAAACGAACGGCCTCATCTTGGTTTTTCACATACAACATAATCTGACCAACTTTATAAATCATTGGCTGTTCTCCTCCTTATTATTAGAGTAAGCATAACAATCAACATTTGCTTTTACTCAATAACCTTTTTTCACCTCCGACTTCGATTTATTTCCAGATGCAGCGATCATATGTTCTTTTTTTATTTTACATTGATTTCTTAATATTTTCAATAATAAAAAAGGATAATATGTCCGAGACCGAAACATATTATCCTCTAATATATTTTAAAAAAGTTAGTCGCTTAAAATTAAGCTAAAATTATTTCTTTCACTTTATCATGATCGAGCTGCTTAATCACTTCTACAATCAACTTCACCGCATTTTCAAAATCATCACGATGCAAAATAGCGGCATGAGAATGAATATACCTTGTTGCAATCGTAATAGATAAGGATGGAACGCCGTTTGCTGTTAAATGAATGGAACCAGAATCCGTGCCACCACCAGCAATGGATGTGTATTGGTATGGAATATCATGCTTATCTGCTGTTTCAACGACAAGATCACGTAAGCCTTTATGTGAGATCATCGAAGCATCATAAAGAACGAGCTGTGGTCCCTTTCCAAGCTTTGAGTCAGCCTCATGATCAGATATTCCTGGTGTATCTCCTGCTATGCCTACATCTACACCAAAGCCAATGTCTGGTTGAATTAAATGAGCGGACGTACGTGCCCCACGGAGACCAACCTCTTCTTGAATGGTTCCTACACCATAGACGATATTCGGGTGGTCAGCGTCCTTTAATTGTTTTAATACTTCAATAGCTATTGCACAGCCGATTCGATTATCCCATGCCTTAGCTAATAGCATTTTTTCATTTTTCATTTGTGTGAATTCAAAATATGGAACAATTGAATCACCAGGCTTCACACCAAACTCCGCTGCTTCCTCTTTACTTGAAGCTCCAATATCAATAAACATATCTTTAATGTCTACTGGCTTTTTACGTGCTTCTGCGGATAAAATATGAGGTGGCTTCGAGCCAATCACTCCAGTGACATCTCCCTCACTCGTCATGATAGTTACACGTTGTGCAAGCATCACCTGGCTCCACCAGCCGCCAATAGTTTGAAAATAAATAAAGCCTTTATCGTCAATCCGTGTCACCATGAAACCAATTTCATCTAAATGCCCGGCCACCATAATCTTAGGGCCATCTTCTTTTCCAGTCTTTTTCGCTACAAGACTCCCAAGATTGTCGGTATACACTTCGTCTGCATAAGGACGAATATAGTGATCCATCACCTTTCTTGCTTCCTGCTCATTTCCAGAAATCCCTTTTGCATCCGTTAAATCTTTCAGCATTGTTAATGTTTCATCTAATTTAGCCATATGTATGATGACCTCCTTTTCATTCTATGATTAATATTATAGCTGTTTTATTTCGATTCACAAAGTATTTAATTGTTTTTGACTAGCTATTACTATTCTAAACAAGTGAACATGCTATTATAATCGTTTACGATTTCTATTATTCATAAACGTTATTTTCCAGATGAACCGAAGCCGCCTATTCCTCTATCCGTTTTAGACAAGCCATCTGATTGTATCAAATTCACTTTTAAGACGGGGGCGATTATCATTTGTGCAATTCGCATATGCTTTGTTACTTTAAAATCCGTTTTTCCATGGTTGATTAAGATAATTTTTATTTCACCGCGATATCCTTCATCAATAGTGCCCGGACTATTTAGAACAGTTATTGAATGTTTTAATGCTAATCCGCTTCGTGGTCTAATTTGCGCTTCTGTCCCTTTTGGTAATTCGATTTGTATTCCTGTATTTACTAACTCGACCTCTCCTGCTTTGATTATTTTCTCTTCGATTGAAAATAAATCTAAACCAGCGTCCCCTTCATTTGCTCGATATGGTAGCTTTGCATCTTCATGTACTAAATTAATTTTTACATTATATTCCATGTCTATCCCCTTTTCTTGTAAGCTGCATTATTCTAGATCGTATGCTGCTTTCAAAGCAAACGTCTTCCCTTTAATCTATTTTTCTATGCACATAATATCATTTTACCATTGTTTTTTTATAAAAGTGAAACCTCTATTTGCTTTGATACGTATAAAGAGTACTAACTTGCAGCAAGGAGACGTGTGAAAATGATAGTGGTTGTGTTATTTCGTATTCTAATAATCATATCACTTCTCATATTAATTTATACGGGAATTCAATATTATCGTAATCCGAAGAGGCGGTTGCACATAGCGCAAAGTACAAATGAATTCTTTTTGCTAGATGATCCAACAAACAGTAAAAAGAATCTTCACTTTGTTTATAAAGGGTGCTTATTTGAAGGTGAAAAATATTTAGGCACAACAGAAAATTCATTTGAAGTCGTAAATATTCAAGTCATTGTTAACAATCCACTACAATTAAAAGGATTAACACGTGAGGATCTGTACTTTTTGGAAGAAGAGCTATTAATTCGCTATCCTTTCGCAAAGATTAATTGGAAACATCCAATTAATCAACTATTGTTAAAACAAATTGAAAAAGAGCAGTAACTATGTTCACTTTTGTCAATAAAAAAGACGCATCCCTTTATTGTGAGTAGTTCCGTATTTGTGGAGAAGCACAGTAAATAGCATGTGAATTCGAATAGCTTGTCCCATAATAAATAGCAGACCTATTTATGTTGATACATCAACATTTCAAGTGAAAAAATCCAAAGATAACACTATAACTAGCACCCCTAAAAGCATATTGACAATGGATAATGTTAACATGCGCTAGAGGGTGTCATTTTACTTGTTATTTGGCATAGAATTTTTATCCAAAAACTTCAAGGGCTTTATTTGATTACATAGTAAAATATAGTTAAATTAAGAAAAATTAGTTCTTCAACTATCGGGCAAGTTAGCTGAAGAGGAAAAGGGGGAGAAAAAGACGCTTAAAAAATGGATTACCTTCATAGCATTCGTCTTAATAATAGTTGGAGGTTCATTGTACTACGTATATTTATTTACACCTAAGGACTCACTGGAACTGTATCAAGAATTGACATTCGCAGAAAGTTTTGAGGAAGTACAAAAACATATGTTAGATGGGTATGAGGATAATTTTACAGAAGAAGACTTTCATTATATTCAAAATAACTCCGCAGATTGGATAGGGCAGTTTACGATATTTGATTATAGGGGTAAGTCCTATGTAGTGATGACTACTCCAGGAACGGAGCGACTAAAAATCCTTGCGGTAGAGGAATTACCAGAGGAAGTGAGGGTGTTCTTTTCGGAACTATCCGAATTTAACTAAAGGGGCTTCCGTTTTACAAGTACATTATATTAAAGATGAAAAAGCTTGAGAGCTATAAAAATTCCCTCAAGCTTCTTGTTTGCTATTTGTATTCTTTTTTGCCTAACTATTTATGCTACGTAATCATATGTTATTTGGATTACGTTTTTAGATTTTCTCCACGATATTGGAACTACTTCCCTATATTGAGATGCGTTTTTTTAAGTTGTTGCTTCAAAAAACTCTCTCCATTTAATGCTGATTTCTTTTCGACGGAGCAAATATATAAGTGGTAACAATGCCATTAATACGGAGACAATATAAAGAGGAGACAAATTCGATAGCCATTGACCTAAAGAAGTATAGATGAATGCCAGTGGTATATTTGATAGGAAAGAGAATTTTGTATACTCTTTGAAGCTAGCAGTTATTTCAATTAAACATAATGAAAGTAAATGAAAATGTATAAACGGAATTAACCGCAATAAAGCAATTTGGGATGTTGTTAATTCGGCGTGTTTGCCAATTAATTTTCTTCGTAAAACAAGCAGTTTTTGGGATGTTCCTGGCATTCGCTGAACGATTATATAAAATAAAATACTTGAAAGGGTTATTCCAATCAATGAATAAAAGGTTCCTGCTATCGCACCAAACAATATCCCCCCTGATACACAAATAAAAACAACTGGCAAGAAAAATAACGGTCGAAGCAGGTGAAAGCTAATAAATAGAATAGGTGCAAACAATCCGCCGGTTTCCAAAAAAGCCATCATATAATTGCGAAACAGTTCCATGATGCTCCTCCCTCTATATGAAGTCGTTCACTTCACACCTCCTCCTATACACCTATATGACAGAAGACGAGCGATTATGACAGCTATTTAGGTTACTATATTCTTCATAATTATAAGACACGACTCATATAAATAACAACACCGATATGGATGAGAAGAAGAAACGGTATGCCAATCGTAAACTTCGTGTGTCTTGTTTTGTGATGAAAGAAACGCATCCCACTCCATACCCCAACACCTCCACCTAATAAAACAAGTGTTAACAATTGTTGTTCTGGAATCCGCCATTTATGCTTTTTCGCTTTTTCCTTATCTACTCCCATTAAAACAAATCCTAAAACATTCAAACTAAGATAATACAAAATTATAATTGTTGTCATAGTCAGTTCTCCCCTGTCAAAAAACTAGAAAAGCCAAACCTGTTATTTTCTCCAGATTTGGCCCCACATTGTCATTATTTAAGTGCTGCTTTTGCTTTTTCTGCTAATTGAGAAAATGCTTTTTCATCATGAATTGCAAGATCTGAAAGCATTTTACGATTGATTTCAATTCCTGCTAGCTTTAAACCGTGCATAAGCTTATTATAAGAAAGGTCATTCATACGTGCTGCCGCATTAATACGCGCAATCCAAAGCTTACGGAATTCACGTTTTTTCTGTTTGCGGTCACGATATGCATACTGACCTGATTTAATTACTTGTTGTTTTGCTGTTTTAAATAACGTTCTTTTTGAACCATAATAACCTTTTGCAAGTTTTAATACACGTTTACGACGTTGACGTGTAACTGTTCCACCTTTAACACGTGGCATAATAATTCCCTCCTAAATTACAATCTGTATCATTAATGTTTTTTTCATTGAATTAGTGCTTACTTGTATGGAAGCATTGTTTTAATACGTTTGAAATCTCCTGAAGATACGATAGACGCTTTACGAAGCTTGCGCTTTTGCTTTTGAGATTTATGAGCAAACATATGACTTGTATATGCGTGTGAACGTTTTAGTTTTCCTGAACCTGTCTTTTTAAAGCGTTTTTGAGACCCTTTATGGGTTTTCATTTTTGGCATATTGTTTTCCTCCTCATTAAAACATTAAATTATTTTTCAACTATAGGAGCCAACATAATAAACATATTACGGCCTTCCATTTTTGCCTTTGACTCAACAGTTGCGATATCTTTTACTTCTTCTGCTAAACGATCCAATACTTCCTGTCCAAGCTCTTTATGCGTAATCGCGCGTCCACGGAAACGAACTGCTGCTTTTACCTTATCTCCCTTTTCAAGGAACTTACGAGCATTTTTCAATTTCGTATTGAAATCATGTTCACCAATACCTGGTGTAAATCGTACTTCTTTTACATTAATAATTTTTTGTTTTTTACGAGCTTCTTTGTCTTTCTTCTGTTGCTCATAACGAAACTTTCCATAGTCCATGATTCGACAAACAGGTGGTTTTGCAGTCGGAGCAACTAAAACGAGATCAAGATTCCGTTTTTGTGCAATCTCCAGTGCATCCTGACGAGATTTCACGCCAAGCTGATCACCATTTGAGTCGATTAGACGTACTTCCCGAGCACGTATTTTGTCATTGACATTCATATCTTTGCTAATAGCCAGCCACCTCCAAATAATAATTAACACCGATCCTATGACAAGTAAAAAAGTGCAGGTACAAAATTGCACCCACACTTCTCCATAATTGTATATGTTAAAGAAAATAAAACCAGTCAACAGCAACATGCGTTGAACAGGTGAGAAGCGGGTGCTTCTACTTGTCTCAGATCTTATATAATTTATTCAACTTATACATCATAGCATACGAATTCTGCTTCGTCAACTGCGCTTTAGAAATTCATTGTACTGTTCTAATCTTTTCAGAACTATTTTCTTAACGTACGCTTTTCTATTTCTTCCACAATCAAATCCTCAAAAGCATGATATGCCATTGTATCAGATTGCTTTTCACCATATCTTCTCGCATTTACTGACTTATCCTGCATTTCGTTATCACCAACAACTAAAGAAAAAGGTATTTTTTCTGTTTGTGCTTCGCGAATTTTATAGCCGATTTTTTCATCTCGTTCGTCGACACTAACTCGAATTCCTTGGAATTGAAGCTTTTCTGCTACCTCTTTTGCATAATCTAAATGAATTTGAGGTGAAACAGGAATAACTTTTACTTGCACAGGTGCAAGCCAAGTCGGAAATGCACCTTTGTACTCTTCAAGTAAAAAGGCAACAAAGCGTTCCATCGTTGAGACAACTCCGCGATGAATAACAACCGGGCGATGCTCTTTACCATCCTCGCCAATATACGTTAAATCAAACCGTTCTGGCAACTGATAATCAAGCTGAACAGTAGAAAGTGTCTCATCTTTTCCTAACGCTGTTTTTACTTGGACATCAAGCTTAGGTCCATAGAATGCAGCCTCTCCTTCTGCTTCCACATATGGTAGGTTCATTTCTTCCATTGTTTCCTTTAACATTGCTTGTGCTTTTTCCCACATTTCATCATTATCAATATATTTTTCTTTATCATTCGGGTCACGATAGGAAAGACGGAAGTAATAATCCTTAATGCCAAAATCCTTATAAACATGCTGAACAAGGTTTACAACGCGAATAAATTCTTCCTTCATTTGATCTGGACGAGCAAATATGTGCGCATCATTCAATGTCATCGCACGCACACGTTGTAAGCCTGCTAAAGCACCAGACATCTCATAACGGTGCATCATTCCTAATTCAGCTATGCGAATAGGCAATTCTCGATAGCTATGCAGTTGATTTTTATACACCATCATATGATGTGGACAGTTCATGGGTCTTAGCACAAGGTCCTCGTTATCCATTTGCATTTCAGGGAACATATCGTCTTGATAATGATCCCAATGGCCACTTGTTTTATACAGCTCCACACTGCCTAATACAGGAGTATACACGTGATCATAGCCTAATCGTTCTTCCAAATCGACAATATAGCGTTCTATAATACGACGAATGGTTGCTCCTTTCGGAAGCCACATTGGTAGCCCTTGGCCAACCTTTTGATTTACCGTAAAGATTTCCAATTCTTTCCCAAGCTTACGGTGATCGCGTTCCTTCCGTTCTTCTAATATACGCAAATACTCATCTACCTGACTTGGCTTTTCAAACGCTGTTCCGTAGATTCGTTGCAGTTGTTTATTATTACTATCCCCACGCCAGTATGCACCAGATATGCTTAATAACTTAAATGCTTTAATTTTACTGGTTGATGGCACATGGACACCACGACAAAGGTCAAAAAACTCTCCTTGCTTATAAATAGTTACCTGTTCATCTTCTGGAATAGCATCGATTAATTCAAGCTTGAGCGGATCTTCAATATCTTGAAACATTTGCTTTGCTACTTCACGGGATACCTCAATCCGTTCAATTTCAAGATTTTCATCAATAATCCGCTTCATCTCTTTTTCAATCTTTGGTAGGTCCTCTGGAGTAATGGAATGCTGCATATCCATGTCATAATAAAATCCTTCTTCTATTACAGGACCTACTCCAAAATTCACCTCTTTGTATAAACGACGAATCGCTTGCGCTAATAAATGGGCAGTAGAGTGCCGCATTACTTCAATGCCTTCCTCATCCTTATACGTAATAATTTCTAGCTTTCCACCCTTGTCTAGCTTTCTTCGTAAGTCAACAAGCTGCCCGTCTAACTTGATAGCCAGGGCTTGTTTTTTTAGTCCTGGGGAAATAGATGCTGCTACCTCTTCTCCAGTAATTCCTTGTGGATACTGCTTTTCTGCACCATCTGGAAATATGAGTTTAATTTCTGCCATGTTCTACACTCCTTCTTATTTTTTGATCTATTCGTATTCCTTTCATAAACAGAGAAAAGCATAAAAATTAAAAAACGCCCATCCCTCTGCTTAAAGCAAAGGGACGAGCGTTGGTCACGTGGTTCCACCCTATTTCCCGCAAACAGCTTTCGATGCTTACGGCTTTATCTCCTTAACGCAGAGATGACGCTACTATTTACTCTTTCGTTCAACAGTAGAGTTCAGAGGTGGTAATCATTTGCTGGGTAGCGGAAGCTTTCAGCCTTGACTTCCGTCTCTAAACTACGCAGAGACCAAACGATTTCGTCCTCATCATTACTTGTTTTTCATTTACAATGAAATATAAAATTTATTATAGCCTGAACACGCTTTAAAATCAAGGTATATTTATTGATTTTTCAATTGAATTGGGAATGGAAAATCATGATATGGTACAAATTCGACTTTTTCCTGAAAAACATTAATAACGGTCATTGTTTTCGGTTCTGATGGATGGTCTCCATAGATTTTAATTTTATTAGGAGAAAGTGCTATTAATGGCGCTAAATTAAATTCGTCTCCATCCAAACCAACAATGTATAATGGCTCCTTCTTCATAATGGATCGGAGCTCATTTTCTGAAAAACGTTTTCCATCCTTTTTAAAAAATAGAAATGAACTTCCTTGTAAAACATGTATTATTGGATAGCGTGTTTCTTTTTTTAAAATATATTCACGAAGTGTGTTAATAAATTCTTGATGCTCCTCCTCTCGTTTAAATTCATCAATTGCTACACCGACCAAATGAATTAATTGATCACGAAAAGCACGAAGTCGAAAATTAACAATGGAATCATAATGAACAGTAGTATTATTTTTTATATTGGCAATAAATAGGGACAACAGCAAGCGTTTGGAATCTTTCTCATCTTGCATCCACTTCCGATCAATATCTTCACCAGAAAAAATCCATTGTGTTAAATCCATTATTCGTTCAATTTCAATTGCATCTGAATAATAATAACAATCTGTAATAATCGTGTTAATCAATTTTGTTAAACGATGTTCTACAAATACATCTGTCATTGCCTTTGCGATTGCATTTACCATTTCATGCTCGGTTAATTGATACGCAATTTGCAGTCGATTCCCCCAATCTTCGTCGGTTTTCCAATGCAATTCAATCCGCTTACTATAATGAAATAAATACTCACAAAAGCTTATAACCTCTTCATTTGACTCAAAATAAAGCTCCAGCAAACCTACATCACCCTCATCCAAACCAAACTGTTACATTATATGGACATGGTCTTAAAAAAATGTATGGTCTGCTAAAACTAGCAATTATAGTTTTCTTTCTTTCCACTTTGTATCCATTCGCCAAAGCTAGTGAATAGTAATTTCCTATCCTTTTCTAATGGCCACCAAAAAAGACTAGAGAAAATTTCAACTCTAGTCTTTATTATTAAGATCGTCGGTTCTTTCCGAATACAGGAACTTCTGTACTAACTTGACGAATGCGTTCAATTATCCTTCCAGCCTTTACTGTTTCAATCCCATTCCTTGTTGTTGATAGAAGTTCCTCTAGCTGCTCCATACTATAATTAGCTGTAAAAAATACAGGGAGTCGTTCCATCATTCGATATTGTAAAATAGAACCAAGTATTTCATCGCGGAACCAAGCAGATTGCATTTCAGCACCGATATCATCCAACATAAGTACATCTATTTTTTTAAAAAGATCAATTTTTCTATTTAAAGAATCGTCCTTTAAAGAGGCTTTCATCTCTCTAGCTAGCTCTGGCATATAGATCATCATAGATGAAATGTGAAACGTTTTAAGCAAATTAGCCACAGCACCTAAGAAATAGGATTTTCCGACACCAAACGGCCCGTAAAAATAAAGGCCTTTTTGTGGAATACCATCCTTTGCCTGCATCATAAATTTATTAATCTCTACTATTGCCGCACTTCGATTTGGATCCTCGTCAATTTGATTATAATTTGCCTCCAAAATATCCTTTGGCATATACAAGCTCTGAATAAGCTTTTGCTGATTAATTTCTTTCTCATATACAACCCGGTGATGGCACTTTTCATAGGACAAATGAATTTCATTATTCAATACGTCCAAAACAGGTGAATATCCTTTTAACATATTTTTACACGAGCCTAAGGAAGAACAATCTTTACATTGTTTTGTCTGTGTTTTATATTCATACAGCTTAATTAGATTTTTATCTATCTCTCGTCGTGTAAGGTCGGGATATGTAGAAAGAAATGCCTTAATTTCAGGATCCTGTAGCACCTCTTGCTTTATTTTTTCATAGTTTTCCTTAAAATTACCATTTGATTGCATCCACTTTTTAAGTGCTGATTGGACTGGTTCCATCACATTCACCCTTAAAAAAATTATTTATTTTGCTCTCTAGCAAACTTTTCTAGGAAATTAGCCATCGCTTGTTTTTCCTTTGCCACATCAATCGAATTCGAAGCAACGGGAGAGGCTTGTTGCTTTTTCCGATCCTTAAACCAATCAGGCACAACTTCTTTTTTCTCTGTATTATATGTGCGTCCTCGATACGGTTGTTTCGTTTTTGTTCCATTCTGATTCTGATAGCGTTGCTTTTCTTTTTTAGCAAATGCCATTGCTTCCTTCGCTGACGTTAAGTTAGCTCTTGACCAATGACTAGCAATTTTTTCTAAATACGCTTTTGAGAGCTTCATATTTGACTGTAATAAAACATAATGTATCAAAACATTCATTACCGGCGCAGGTAATCCTTGCGCTACCATCACTTCTCGAATCACTTTCATATCTTGCTCTGAAGCACGGTTTCCACTTGATAAATCAGCCAATAACTGTTTCGGTGAAATATGCTCCAGCTCATGAATAAGCTGTTCTTCTTTCGTTGTCGGCTTTTCTACTTGTTGATCAGGACGACTTTTCTCTATTTTTCGCATTAATTGTACAGATGAACCATGATTTTTTCCATTAAACAAATCATGACAAGCTTGCTTAAATTCTTCTGTATCTAGTTCATTCTCCTCTGTTAATGCCCATAGAACTGATTTTTCTATCTCCATCGGCTCTAAATCATATAAAACCATCATTTGCTGCATAATCCGTTTGTTATATCCGGTTAATACACGCTTAGTAGGAATCATCCGTTGCTTCAGCATTTGTTCTATCCAACTAAAATCCAATTCAATAAGTTCAGGTCCTTGCTTTTCATCATTATTAGAAATTGGAACAATATTTTCCATCGTAGGTGAGTAGGTTTGGTAGACATCATTAAATGAAGCTGTTATGTTTCTTGCTGATGACAAAGGCAACGTTTTTTTAGAAAAGCGGTGTCGTAACGATGTATATTTTTGTTCGCCTATATGATGATATAGAAGCTGTGAAAGCATAGCATCTTGAAAAAAACGTTCTGGAGCAAACGGAGGCTGAAGCATGTATATGTAAGTTGTTTGCTTCTCATCCTTATCCTCGTACGTTTTTAAAAGCCCAATTCCTTCAAGCTTAAGTCTAGCTTCATATATTTCATCCAATGGGATATTTAAATAATTCATCAATGTATGATGGGTTTGAGCATCTGCTTCATCTTGTAATGCTTCATCGTGCATTAATGTTTGATAGAGCATGATTGCTTGCATTCCAATTAACGGCTGATAAAGATGGGTCAATGATATGGCATAATTAACAGGAAAACTCCCGTTTGAACAAATATAGTACCCATCGATCGGTAATATTTTACCAATATAGTTCATATAACCCTTCCTTTATCTAAAAGTAATTCAATCGTTTTTTTATTTTTCTTTATCTGAATTAATTAAATCCTTTAATTCATCTAGAAATACACTTAAATCTTTAAACTGTCGGTATACAGAAGCAAACCGGACATAGGCTACTTCATCCACTTCTGATAATCTTTCCATTACCATTTCCCCGATTTCCTTGCTATCTATTTCAGATGCCCCTGTGTTTCGCAATTCTTTCTCAACATCAAGTGCTATAGTTTCAATGGTTTCCATGGAAACTGGACGTTTTTCACAAGCTTTAATTAAACCGCGGATAAGCTTTTCTCTACTAAATTCTTGTCGCGCACCTTCTTTTTTAACTACAATTAATGGTACTTCTTCTAAACGTTCAAATGTAGTAAAGCGGAATCCACATTCCTCGCATTCTCGTCTTCTTCGAATGGCACGTCCTTCTTCAATAGGGCGTGAATCCAAAACCTTAGAATTTTTATTATGGCAATTTGCACATCTCAATTGCTTCACCCCCACAGTTATCCAGTGATCGATTAAATAATTAATTATTTAGTAATGGTAGTTCATTATTCAATTGTTCATAAAGTTGAGTGATTAGTCTTGCACTATAACCAAAATCAATGGGAAGTACAGATTCTGTTGTCACAGAAAAATCAACCGCTGTTCGAAATGGACGCACCATAATAACCGTCGCAACGATAAACGCTTTTTTTCCTTTTTTAACATGAACACTTATCTCTCCATGTTCTTCCGAAATCGCATTTATCTCGTATAACGAATTATCTTGAAACAATCCCTTAACAGCATCCATCGCCTTGTCTTTATTTGATTTATAATACCTCGTTTGAAGCTGATTATCCCAATGCGTATCATTTGTCTCCGCATGATTATTCATATATTTTGATAGTTTATCTCGTAAGGACAATTTATTCAACCCCGTCATCATATCATAATTAATAGAAAAAAATGTATCACATGTGTCTATTTATGACGAAAAAATGTATTCATTTTATTTTAACATGTTTTTTTAATTTCCCCTAGTATATGTATAAAAAAGCAGTTGTTCGATTATATCTGCATACAGATAATCAAACAACTGCCTATCTTCATGTTCAAAATCGATTTAAGAAATTTTCATTTGTTTTTGATGTAAATGGCTTCCTGCATATTTTACTAAATCAAGCACTCGACGTGAGTACCCCCATTCATTATCATACCACGCTAAAACTTTAATTTTTTTTCCGTCCATAACCATTGTTGACAAACCATCTACGACAGCAGAATAATCCGTTGTTGTATAATCAATAGAAACAAGTGGTTCATCACTATAATGGATAATGTTCTTTAGATGAGTATCAGCAGCTTGTTTAAAAGCTAAATTCACCTTGTCTACTGTTACCATTTGCTTGACGTCTACAACTAAATCTACGAGTGACACATTTGGTGTAGGTACCCGAAGTGCCATCCCATGAAGCTTTCCGTTCAGGTGAGGGATAACCTCTCCTAAGGCCTTTGCCGCTCCTGTTGAAGTTGGAATAATAGACTGGGTGCATCCTCGAGCTCTACGCAAATCTTTATGTGGATTATCTAAATTTTTTTGATCGTTTGTAAAGGCATGTACCGTAGTCATTAAACCATTCTCAATCGAAAAGTTATCATCTAATACCTTTACGATAGGTGCTAAACAGTTCGTTGTACAAGAGGCATTAGATATAATCACATCCTCCTCGTTTAACGTTTGTTCATTGACCCCCATTACAATCGTTTTATCTACTTGCTTTCCAGGTGCTGTTATTACCACTTTTTTTGCACCAGCGATAATATGTCGACCCGCTTCTTCCTTTGTTTTAAATTTTCCAGTTGCTTCCACAACAATGTCAATATTATGTTGCCCCCATGGGAGATCTTCTGGTTGACGTGAATTAACTAGCGCAATATGCTGTCCATCGATTTCTAAGCTAGAATCAAGCGCTTTCACTTTTCCGTTAAAAATACCATGGACACTATCATATTTTATGAGATGTGCTAATGTTTCGGGAGGATAACTAGCATTAATTGCAACGACTTCCAATTGATCATCTTGTATAGCCTGGCGAAAAACCATTCGACCAATACGACCAAATCCATTTATTGCGATACGCGTTTTCTTCATTTATAGTCCCCCTATATATGTCATACTTTTTTCAGCTTTTTCCACCAATAGTATAACATATTCATTATAAAAATGCGGGTAACTTTTGCATTTTTAATATGTTTAATTATTCAGAAAAAAATGATTACGATAACATAAATTGAAGAGCTCCTTATGTTCTACATTGGGGAGCTCTCCATGTCTTATAAAATATTCCAACTAACTAAGATTTCACGTAACTGTTGATATGATTCAAATTTTGATCCGTTATTATCAATGACTGCATCGGCAAGCTTCGCCTTTTCAGCCACAGGCATTTGTGCTTGGATACGTTGCATTGCCTCTTCCCTCGAATAAGCGTTTCTCGCCATTAAGCGTTCTAATTGTATTTCCTCATCAACATAAACAACCATCGTTTTATCAACAAGTTGTGTTAACTTACTTTCAAACAAAAGTGGAATATCAAGGACGATACAAGAAGCTCCATTTTTTATTAATGCATCCCGACGCAGAAGCATTTTTTCTCTTACAGCAGGATGAACAATTGCATTAAGCTGTTTTCGCTTTTCCTCATCTGCAAATATAATCGTACCCAGCTTCGGTCGATCAACCGTATGATCTGGACGTAATACTTCTGTTCCAAAGGCTTTGATAATTAATTTGTAAGCCTTCTCTCCTGGCATGACAACCTCACGTGCAATTTTATCTGCGTCAATAACAGGAATATCAAAATCATCAAACATTAAAGAAACCGTACTCTTTCCACTAGCAATGCTTCCGGTTAATCCGATAACTAATGTCATAGATATACTCCTTTTCACGATCGATGTAATAACTTATTTATTTTTGACATGTCATACATACATGTGTTCCACGACCGCCTACTTTTAGCTTTACAATCGCTTTACCACAATTTTTACATGGTGTATTCTCCTGTCCATAAACAAATAGCTGCTGTTGAAACAACCCCATTTCACCTTGCCCGTTTACGTAAGATCGTATCGTTGTTCCGCCTTGCTTTACCGCTTCCTCTAGCGTAATAATAGCTTGCTGTTGAATAGCACGTGCTTCTGTTTTGGTTAGCTTGTTCGCTTTTCTTAACGGATGTACACCAGCTTTAAATAATGTTTCATCAACGTATATGTTACCAAGTCCTGCTACAACCGTTTGATCAAGTAAGACCGCTTTAATAACTCGATTTGTCTTCTTTAATTTTTCGTAAAAGTAAGCGAAGGAAAATTCGGCATCAAATGGATCTGGTCCAAGTTGAATCAAGGGCTTTTGCTTCATTTCCTCGCCCTTGTTCAAAACATGCATGGTACCAAACTTACGAACATCATTATATCGGAGCTCTTGCCCATTCGTAAAAGCAAAAATGACGTGGGTATGTTTTTTAATTGGGTCGTTCGTATCATCCACACTATATTTGCCTTCCATACGCAAATGGGATACAAGTGTATAATCTTCTAGATCAAACAACAAATACTTCCCTTTTCTTCGGATAGCTTGTATCGTTTGTCCACAAAGTATCTGCTTAAATATCTCACTATCGTCTGGACTTTTAATAATTTTGGGCCAGTGCACTTGAATCGAAGCAATTGTTTTTCCAATAACAAATCGTTGTAAAGTTTTTCTAATGGTTTCTACCTCAGGTAATTCTGGCATTCTCGTTTCCCCTTACTTCGCATCAAACCAGCTTTGTCCATAAGCATAATCGACTTTTAAAGGAACTTCTAATTCTACAGTTTGTTCCATACTGGTTGGTACTATTTCTTTTAATTGATTAATTTCCTTTTGTGGTGCTTCTAATATTAATTCATCATGCACTTGCAGCAGTATTCGAGCCTCTAACTTTTCTTCTTTTAGCTTCTCATTAAGATCAAGCATTGCTTTCTTTATAATGTCAGCCGCGCTCCCTTGAATAGGGGTATTCATTGCTGTCCGTTCTGCAAAGCTACGCAGATTAAAGTTTCTGCTTGTAATGTCAGGTAAATACCTTCTGCGATGCATTAATGTAGTGACATAGCCTTGATGCTTTGCTTGTTGAACGATTTCTTCCATGTATTGTTTTACCCCTGGATAGCTTTCAAAATAACGCTCGATAAATTGTTTTGCTTCTTTACGGGTTATCCCAAGATTTTGTGATAATCCGTAATCACTAATGCCATAAACAATTCCAAAATTAACTGCTTTCGCTTGTCGGCGCATATTTGAAGTTACTTCGTCTTTTTCGACGTGGAATACATCCATTGCAGTTTGCGTGTGGATATCCACATCATGATTAAAAGCAGCGATTAACTTTTCATCCTTGGCAATGTGTGCTAATACCCGTAATTCGATTTGGGAATAATCCGCCGCAAACATGATCCAGTCTTTTTCTGAAGGAACAAAGGCGTGGCGAATCTTTCTGCCTTCCTCCAGTCGAATCGGGATATTTTGTAGGTTAGGATCAATCGAACTTAATCTTCCTGTTTGTGTTAAGGCTTGATTAAATCGCGTATGGATTTTATGAGTGTCCTTATCCACTACCTTTAATAAACCTTCTACGTAAGTAGACTGTAATTTACCAAGCTGACGATATAGCAAAATTTTAGGAATAATCGCATGCTCATTCTCAAGCTGTTCTAACACATCTGCCGCCGTTGAATAGCCGGTTTTTGTCTTTTTAACAACTGGAAGGCCAAGCTTTTCAAATAAAATGGGACCAAGCTGCTTTGGAGAATTTAAATTAAAGGTTTCTCCTGCAAGATCATAAATTTCTTCCTCTATCGTTGACAATCGATCTTTTAATTCAGCTTTCATTTTCTTTAAGCGATCTACATCAACCATAACACCTGTATGCTCCATCTCACCAAGAATGAGCGCTAACGGTAGTTCTAGCTCCATTAGAAGCGCATACTGCTCATTATTCTCCAGCTGTGCTCTGATGTCAGCTTGTAAATCAAATAATAGCTTTGTTTTACGAACAACATGTTCTGCTAATATTTCCTGCTCTGGAACCTTTAGCTTTGCTCCCTTGCCATAAACCTCTTCATCGAAATGTACTCCCTTTCGATCCATACGATACGCAATCGCCGGAATGCTATGGTTATTTTCTGAAGGGTTTAATAAATAGGAGGCAAGAAGCATATCAAATACGATTCCTTCCATGTTAATTCCTTTATTCTTAAGCATTACTAATGTTTTTTTGGCATCAAACACATATTTTTCTTTCGTTTTATCTGCTGCCCATCGTTTAAAGGTATCTGATGCTAATGCTACTTTAACCGGGATAAAGTAGGCTTCTTTATCATTTACAATTCCGATTCCTTCAATTGGTGTCTGATGATAATTATCTGTCAACGTCTCCAAAAAAATAGCTTCTTTCCCGGTAAAAGCGTCATCATTGATATGCTCTAAAATAGTAAACGATATTTCCTCTAGCGCTTCTGCATTGTCACCAGAATCTTCTTCCACATCAATTCTCGTTAATAGCGACTGAAAACCGAGATCCTTGAAAACTGGTGAAACCTGCTGAGGATGGAAACCGTCATAAACTAGATCATCTATAGAAATTGTGATAGGAGAAGCACAATTAATCGTTGCGAGCTCTTTACTCATAAAGGCATCCGATTTATGTGTAATTAACTTTTCTTTTAACTTTTTCCCACTTATTTGATCCAATGCTTGATAAATGTTTTCTAAGGTATGGTGCTCTTTTAATAATTTAGTAGCTGTTTTTTGACCAACACCTGGAACACCGGGAATATTGTCTGAAGCATCTCCCATTAATGCCTTCATATCCACAATCTGGTCTGCTGAAAGTTCCATCTTCTCTTTCATAAAGGCAGGTGTATAAACATCAACGTCACTTATCCCTTTTTTAGTTAATGCAACATTTACATGGTCTGATACAAGCTGTAGAAGGTCTTTATCTCCTGATATAACAGCGACATCCCATTTTTTCTCATCCCCTTGCTTTGCTAATGTTCCAATAATATCGTCTGCCTCATATTGATCAAGCTGATAGTACTTAATCTGAAATGCATCAAGCAGTTCTTTCACAAGAGGAAATTGTTCTGATAATTCAGGTGGCGTCTTTTGTCTTCCGCCTTTATATTCTTGATAAGTAGCATGTCGAAAGGTTGTCTTTCCTGCATCAAAAGCGACAAGGATATGTGAAGGCTTTTGTTCCTCCAATATTTTTAAAAGCATTGTAGTAAAACCATAGACTGCATTTGTATAAACACCTTTATCATTATTTAACAATGGTAAAGCAAAAAATGCGCGGTATATAATACTATTTCCATCGATTAAAACGAGTTTTTTCGTCAAGCGTACTGCCTCCTCTTTCACTAATATCTGCTGTTTATTTTATCACTATTTTTCGTGAAGTTAAAAACAATTACTTTAACCGCTCTTATCGCTTTTTTTCAATTCTCTTACTTCATCTTCTAAAATTCGAATTCTTCGTTGCATACGATAAATAGTCGGTAAATATGCAATAATAATTACGATAATAATTAAAGCAATTTCTGCTGCTTTCATTAAGTATTCCCCCTTATTCGTTCTCTTTCTCTTATTATAAAGCAAAACACCCTCTTAGGAGGATGTTTTCTATTCGTGTTGCTTTTTTGGAAGCAAAATTGTAAAAGTAGAGCCTTTTCCATGCTCACTTTCAACGGTAATTTTCCCTTTATGAACTTCGATAATATGCTTTACGATTGCTAGACCCAATCCTGTTCCACCAGTATTTCGACTCCGCGCCTTATCCACACGATAAAAACGCTCAAAAATCCTGCCAATTGCTTCCTGTGGAATTCCAATACCGCTATCTTTTATAACAAACGTGACAAAATCATCTGAATCTAATACAGTGAGCTCCACTTTCCCTTGTGGTCCTGTGTAATTCACAGCATTCTCCAGTAAATTGATTAAAATTTGTTTTACTTTATAACGATCTGCTGTAAATGTAATATTATCATCCATTTTAATGGTCAATTGAATGTTTTTTTCCTCTATTTTTTGTTTAATAACAGGAATTACTTCATCCACTAAATTTCGAATTTCAACTGGTGACACAGATAATTGGATTTCATCCTTCTCTAATCGAGATAAGGTGAGTAAATCATCTATTAAATTTTGCAGTCGTGTGCTTTCCTCATAAATGATGTTAAGAAATTGTCCATTTGTTTCATCGTTTCCGGATTCTTCATCCAATAACGTTTCTGCAAAACCTTTAATAGAAGTGATTGGTGTTTTTAGCTCATGAGATACATTGGCAACAAAATCCTTCCGCATGACCTCTAGCCGCTTTAATTCTGTAATATCATAAAATACAAGCACTGCACCTTTTAGTAAGTTCCGTTCATTGAATATCGGGGCTCCAACTATTTCTATGTGACGTTCTCCTTGTCCACTTGCCTTTGTAAAGGACTGTTTCACATTTCTTTCATATAGAAACGCATCCTGTACAGTACGATGAATCTTTTCGTTTTCAATCACATCATAATATAAATAACCGATATAATCTTTCTGTGTTTTTCCAAACATAGAAAGGAACTTTCGATTCACTAGATGGATATAGCCTTTTCCATCTATTAAAACAAGTCCGCTTTCAGTATTATCTATTACCGTAGAAAGTTGTTCTGATTGAATTTGTTCCTGAATCGATAATTCACTTAAATTTCGTGCAAGTACATTTATTTTTCGTGTAAGCTCCCCTACAATTCCATTTATCGGATGGTGAATGCGTGCACGATAATTTCCCCGAACAAGTTCATCCATTGTTCGTGATGCTTTATGTATTGGTTTAATATAACGGTCAAAGATATGAAGTAATCCTAAAATCAAAATAATAAATTCTACTGCCAAAATAGAGATTAATAATAAAATATCCTCCATGATAAAGCTTAAAAATACTCCACTAAGTACAATAACGACAAATAAACCGATGGCATAACCAAACAGAGATTTAGAAAATATTGCTTTCATGATGTCGGATCCTCCATTTTATAACCCAGCCCTCTTATTGTTTTAATGTACATTGGCTTTCGTGTATTTGATTCAATTTTTTCACGTAAATGACTTACGTGCACATCTACTATACGCGTATCTCCAGCAAAGTCATAATTCCAAACCGCACTTAATAATTGATCTCTGGAAAGCACCTTGTCTTTATTTGTTGCCATATAATAGAGAAGTTCAAATTCTTTTCGAGTAAATAGAATCGTATTACTATCTTTCTCTACTTCGTAACGCTCTGGATATATCGTAATATCACCGATTTGCAAAGATGTAAATTCTTGCACCTTTTTATTCGTTCGTCGTAATATTGCTTTTACCCTAGCGACAACTTCTTTCGGACTAAATGGCTTCGTTAAATAGTCATCCGCACCAAGCTCAAGTCCGAGGATTTTATCTAGCTCTTCGTCACGTGCAGTTAGCATTAATATCGGGGTGTCGATTTTATTTTGGCGTAGACGTTTACAAACTTCCATTCCGTCCATCTCTGGAAGCATCAAATCTAATATGATTAAATCATATTCATTATTCTCCGCTTTTCTCACTGCATCAAGTCCATTGTACGCAATCTCTGTTTCAAAGCCAGATTTTTGCAAGTTAAATGTTAGCAACGTTACAATTGATTGTTCATCATCAACAATTAATACTTTTTGTCCCAATATGCCACCTCACTCCAACAAATGTTCTTTCTATCCTATCACATTCATCTTACAATGAAACGGCAATAAAAGGAACATAAGTTACTGATTGTAAAGAAAAATTTACGTTTGTCTGAAAGAAAACGCTATTAGAAAAAATTCTCCAATGAATTTGCAGTGAGCGAATTTAGCTTATGCGGAGGGCAAACATACATCTTCCCAGAAATGACCTCATCCCCTTCTTCATCAAAGCCTACTGCAGATATTTCAACCATATGGTTGGCGTGATCAATAGAAATTATTTCAACTACGAATGTGATCTCTGTATAATGAAATACTGGTTTAGGGTACGTCATGTCTTGCTTCACGATGTGACTCCCAGGTCCAGGAAGATGCATGGAAATAACTGCGGAAATCATTCCACATAACATGACAGAAGGAACAATCGGTTTGCTATAAGATGTCTGGGAAGCATAATCATGCTGGATATATAATGGGTTTGCATCGTTCGTTAACCCTAAATATAACAGGAGATCCTTATCCTCAATTCGATATACGGACTTATAACGATCACCAATGGCGAGCATATTAATTTGTTTTCCTAGATTTCTCTTTTTTCCTATCATAAATTCACCCCTTTTAATGTAAGCGCTTACTATTGTATCAAATTTTGAGCCATTATACTACCATCCCCCTTGAAACAAACGTGATTTTCATCTATTAAAATAAACTAAGATGGATTTTTAATGCAAGATCTAAGATTATCCATTACCAATAAAAAAGGCTGCCTATAAGTCTTTTTCCAGACTTATAGCACAACCCTTTGATAGCGTGTTTTTACTGTAATACGTGCATGACTTTCTTAACAGAGTCTGCTGATTTATCTAACGCTTCCTTCTCATCAACAGTTAACTCAAGCTCAATAATTTTTTCGATTCCGTTACCGCCAAGAATTGTCGGTACGCCTAAATAGATTTCAGTGTATCCATATTCTCCTTCGAGATATGCGATAGAAGGTATTACACGTCGTTGATCCTTTAATATCGATTCTGCCATCACAGTTAAAGAAGCAGCCGGAGCATAATATGCGCTTCCATTGCCTAATAGATTTACAATCTCTCCCCCGCCTTTACGCGTGCGTTCGACGATTGCATCTAATCGGTCCTTTGGTATTAATGTTTCTAAAGGAATCCCACCAGCATAGGAATAGCGAATTAAAGGTACCATATCATCGCCATGCCCACCTAAAACAAATCCAGTAATATCTTTTACAGAGAGGTTAAGCTCCTGCGCTACAAACGTACGAAAACGAGCAGTATCTAAAACTCCAGACTGACCTATCACTCGCTCTTTCGGAAACCCTGACTCTTTGAATACGGTATATGTCATAGCATCTACCGGGTTCGTTAACACGACAATAATACAATTAGGTGAATAGGTTACAATTTCTTTCGTAACAGCTTTCATAATCTTCGCATTCGTGTTAACAAGATCATCTCTACTCATGCCAGGCTTTCTAGCAATACCAGCAGTAATAATCACTAAGTCGGAATCCTTTGTATCTTCATAGTTTGATGTCCCGATAATTGATGCATCAAATCCTTGAACAGGACTAGCTTCAACCATATCAAGCGCTTTCCCCTTTGTAGGATTCTCCATATCCGGAATATCCACAAGCACAACGTCCCCTAATTCCTTTTGTGCTAACATTAATGCTGTTGTTGCACCAGTGAATCCAGAGCCGATTACCGATATCTTTTTACGCTTGTTCGCCATGATGTAATCCCCCTTTTGTGTTTAATCCATGTTTTTAATAAGTTCATTTCCAAATTCAGAGCATTTTACTTCTGTTGCCCCATCCATTAAACGAGCAAAGTCATATGTGACGACTTTCGAAGCAATTGTTTTATCCATTGCTTTCGTAACTAAATCTGCTGCTTCTCTCCAGCCAAGATGTTCTAGCATTAACACCCCAGATAGAATAACAGATGATGGATTTACCTTATCTAATCCAGCATACTTTGGTGCTGTACCATGTGTTGCTTCAAAAATCGCATGCCCTGTATCATAATTGATGTTTGCACCAGGAGCAATTCCGATTCCTCCTACTTGTGCAGCTAATGCATCTGAAATATAATCGCCATTTAAGTTCATTGTTGCAACGACATCAAACTCTTTCGGACGTGTTAAAATTTGCTGTAAGAAGATATCCGCAATCGCATCTTTAATAATGATTTTTCCTGCTGCTTCTGCTGCTTCTTGTGCTTTGTTTGCGGCATCCTTGCCGTCCTTTTCTACAATGCGGTCATATTCTGCCCATGTAAATACTTTATCACCGAATTCTTCTTCCGCTACTTCATAGCCCCATGCTTTAAAAGCACCTTCGGTAAATTTCATAATATTTCCCTTATGAACAAGTGTAACGCTTTTACGTCCTTCTGTTAATGCGTATTCAATTGCAGAGCGGACTAGGCGCTTCGTTCCTTCTTCAGAAACGGGCTTAATTCCGATACCAGACGTTTCAGGAAAACGGATTTTATGTACACCCATTTCATTTTTCAAGAAATCAATGACCTTTTTCACGTCGTCGGAACCTTTTTGCCATTCGATACCAGCGTAGATATCCTCAGTGTTTTCACGGAAAATGACCATATCTACATCTTCAGGATGCTTAACTGGTGATGGTACACCATCAAAGTAGCGAACAGGACGCAGGCAAGTAAATAAATCTAGTTCTTGACGAAGTGCCACGTTTAAGGAACGAATTCCTCCTCCAATTGGTGTTGTCAACGGACCTTTTATAGCAATTTTATAATCTCTAATTACGTCTAAGGTTTCACTCGGTAACCATTCTCCGGTTTTATCAAACGCTTTTTGACCAGCGTATACTTCTTTCCAAACAATTTCTTTCGTTCCGTTATATGCTTTTTCAACCGCCGCCTCTAATACTTTGCTTGCAGCAGCCCAAATATCCGGACCAGTTCCGTCCCCCTCAATAAACGGAATGATTGGCTGATTTGGAGTTTGAACCTTTCCATTATTTACAGTAATTTTTTCTCCTTTTGTCATGCTACATCCTCCTAGTTAAATAAATTCACAACTATTTTATCATAATGCTACCATGCTTGTTGCTGTCCTTACTCATTTAAGCGCAGCACCCAAACAGATGACTTATCTAAGCAAGCATTATCCAAAAATCATGCAAGAAGCCGGAATACCGGCTTTTTAAGTATTAATTACGCTTTTCAACAGGAATGTACTCTTGTGTATTTGGCCCATTATAATCAGCACGCGGACGGATAAGGCGATTATTAGCATACTGTTCTAAAATGTGTGCAATCCAACCAGAAATACGACTTACAGCAAAAATCGGTGTAAATAAATCATGCGCAATACCTAAGCTGTGATAAACCGATGCAGAATAAAAATCTACATTTGCAGGTAATCCTTTTTCATTCTTAATATACTTTTCAATTTCAACAGACATGTTATACCATTTTGGTTGCCCAGTAAGCTCTGTTAACTGTTTAGACATTTTCTTTAGATGCTTTGCCCGTGGATCCCCGTTACGGTAAACACGATGCCCCATCCCCATTATCTTTTCTTTACGAGCTAACCGTTCTTGGATAAAAGGAATCGCATTTTCTTCTTCACCAATCTCAGAAAGCATTTTCATTACCTGTTCATTTGCTCCACCGTGAAGTGGTCCCTTTAATGCCCCGATTGCTGCGGTAACACCGGAATACATGTCAGAGAGTGTTGCTACACACACTCTTGCTGTAAAAGTCGATGCGTTTAATTCATGATCCGCATGAAGCACAAGTGCTTTGTTTATTGCTTCTTCTTCAATCGCTTCTGGTTCTTTCCCGTTAAGCATATAAAGGAAATTCGCCGCAAAGCTTAAGTCCTTCTTTGGTTTTACAGGCTCCTTGCCATCTCTAAGTCTAGCAAATGCTGCTACGATTGTTGCAATTCTAGCTTGGAGACGAATAGCCTTTCTTTTATTTGCTTCATCCGTCATTAGATCTGCTTCATTATCATATAATCCAAGAATGGATATGGCACTGCGCAATGCCGCCATCGGATGCACGGATGATAGGTCATAAGATTGTAAATGCTCCAGTACCCCTTCTGGAAGCTCCATATTCGATGCAAGCTCTTGTTTGATAGCATCTAACTGTGCTTTATTTGGGAGCTTTTGGTTCCATAACAAATAAACTACTTCTTCAAAGCTAGCGTGCTCGGCTAAATCATCAATCCGATAACCAACATACGTAAGCTGATCGTCAATAATTGAGCTTATTGATGATTGAGTAGCTACAACCCCTTCAAGACCTTTTGTTGATGTCATAACCAACCCTCTCCTTTTTCTATAAATTGTACTGTAACAAATAAAGATGTTACTTTTTTTTGACAATATATTTACGAAAAAACGACATTGTCATCCCCATCCACCATTATAAATGATTATTCAACCAATGTGAATTGAAAGCGATTATTTTCCGATAAGTTCGTTCCCTTAAACGATTTATCTTTTATTAGACGTTTCTGAATGGATGACGAAAGAAAATCAACGATCAATTGTTGGACAACGATTCTAAATGAGCTTGATTTCTCATATGTAAGATTATAAGGGGTTCTATAAAACGAGGTGTTAAAATGTACAAGCATTCATTAGGACAAATTTATCGAAGCTTTTTAGTTTTAATCAGCATTGTAATATTGATATTGTTCATCACTTCTACCCTTCCATATGTTTATCCATTTGTTATTGCTGTGATCATTGCGTTTATTATTCATCCTATCGTTTCCTTTTTAGAACAATCACTTAAATTCCCTCGGACGTTTGCAACGATCATTGTTATGTTTTTCGTTGCTTCATTGCTTGTAATGCTATCGTTTCTTTTGATCTCAGAAATGGTACAAGGAACTGCATACTTAGCGGATAGAATTCCTACCTACTATCAATCATTTATCGCCATACTTGAAGACCGCTTTAAAGAAAGTATCATCCCAATATATAATAAGCTCGCCACGATATTTCAATCGCTTAACCAAACACAGCAGGAAGCACTACTAGAAAATTTACAGAATCTGTCGGGAGATTTAGCTTCCTCAGGTACAGCGCTATTACAGGATTTCTTTTTAAAAATCCCTGTATTTCTTTCTCTTTTACCAGCTTCCTTAACCATCATCATCTTTATAATCCTAGCAACCTTCTTTATTACAAAAGATATGGAACAATGGAAAAAAAGGATTAAAAAAGTAATACCTACCAATTCCAGTAAATATTATCATGCATTGCCTACTCATTTTAGGGAAGCGTTTGCTGGCTATTTTAAAGCACAGCTTCTGCTTATATTGATTACCGCTGGCATTATATTCATTGGTTTATCGTTGCTACAAGTCAAGCATACACCTACAATTACATTTTTTGCTGCAATCGCTGATTTTCTTCCATTAATCGGAACAGGAATTCTCTTTTTTCCATGGATTTTATACACATTTTTAACGAATCATTACGATATGACGATTGGCCTTTGTATTCTATATATGATTATTGTTATATTTCGTCAAATACTCGAACCAAAAATTCTTTCTTCTCATATTGGAGTAAACCCACTTGTAGGTCTAATGATATTATTTGTTGGCATTCAACTATGGGGAGTAACTGGCATTATTATTGCACCATTTTTGCTCATCATTGTAACAGTTATCTATAAGGCAGGTATTTTCACATTACTTTGGGCGTTTATTAAAGGAGAAGCAAAATAAATTCATGCTACCAACGTCGAAAGGTGATCTGGTTATTGTTAATCATTCTTTTAAATAGATAGATAAAAAATCCTTTAAATAGATTTCTACTCCAAGGAAGGACAAGAATAAACCCAACGATATCTGTGAGAAATCCGGGCGTAAATAAAAAAATTGCGCCTACTAAAATACAAATCCCATCAAGAATTTCTTCCCCTGGTACTTGACCATGCCGGAGCGATAATTGAGCGCGTTGCCATGTCTCCATACCTTGTTGTTTTGCAATTGCTAATCCAACTATACCGGTAAGAATAATTAAGGCAACTACCCACCAAGGACCAATCACCCCACCAGCCCAAACGAAAATTCCGATTTCTAAGGCTGGAATGATTAAAAATGCTAATAATAGCCATCGCATATCGTGACCTCTCCTTTTGTTCAAACTAGAATAAGAAAAGGGGGAAGATTAAACCCCCTCCAATTTTAATTAAAGACAATTAATTTAATTATAAAACGCTCGTATGCCCTTTATAAATATCCCCTTTTGTTCCATCAATCGTAATATCTTCTCCATCTTCAATTAACTCTAGCGCTTTCTCAACACCAACAATTACTGGAATACCTAGGCTTAAGCCTACAACCGCAGCGTGTGAAGTTAAACCACCTTCACTCGTTATGATTCCACTTGCTCTTTCGATCGCTGGCATCATTTCTCGATCTGTTCCATAAGTGATAAGAATATCTCCCTCTTGGACACTTTCGTTTGCTTCTGTTGCGGATTTTGCTAAAACCGCTCTTCCATAAGCACTACGCTTTCCAATACCTTGCCCTTTAGCAATGACATCCCCAATAATATGAACCTTCATAAGATTGGTTGTACCACTTTCTCCTACCGGAACACCTGCTGTAATAATCACCTTACTGCCTCGTGTGATTAGATTTTCCTTTAGACCCCGATCAATTGCAACTTCCAGCATTTCGTCTGTTGAATGTGCGGTACCTCCTATAATCGATTGCACACCAGATACTAGACAAAGCTGTCTGTTTACATGTTCAGATGGAGTAACAGCTACAATTGGAGCCTTTGGCCGATATTTCGATATCATACGAGCGGTATGACCACTTTCTGTAGGTGTTATGATTGCACTTACCGATAAGTTCATTGCACTATGTGTAACCGATTGACTTATTGCATCTGTAATCGTCATATCCACTGATTTGGATCGTTGTTTTAAAATTGCGGCATGATCTACTCCGGTTTCCGCTTTTAATGCAATATTACTCATTGTTCGTACAGATTCAACTGGATAATGTCCGGCAGCCGTTTCTCCTGAGAGCATAATGGCATCTGTACCATCAAAAATAGCATTTGCCACATCAGAGGCTTCTGCTCTTGTTGGCCTTGGATTTCGTTGCATTGAATCCAGCATTTGAGTTGCTGTAATTACAGGCTTTCCAGCAATATTACATTTTTTAATTAACTCTTTTTGAACGAGAGGTACATCTTCCGCTGGAATTTCTACACCTAAATCTCCTCGAGCAACCATTAAGCCGTCACTAACCTCTAATATGCTATCAATATTATCTACGCCTTCTTGGTTTTCAATTTTCGGTATAATATGAATATGTGTAGCATTATTTGTTTCAAGTAGCTCTCTGATTTCTAAAATATCTGATGGTCTTCGTACAAATGATGCGGCTATAAAATCAATGCCTTGATCGATTCCAAATTGAATATCATTTGCATCTTTTTCTGTGATTCCTGGTAAATTAACGGAAACATTTGGTACGTTAACACCTTTTTTATTTTTTATTAATCCTGCATTTAATGCTTTCGTTCGGATTTCCTTCTTGTCCATATCAATAGACACTACCTCGAGTTCAATTAAACCGTCATCCAATAAAATTCTTGAACCAGCTTGTACATCATGGATAAGTCCATCATATGTCACAGAGAACCGTTCTGCTGTTCCTTCCACGTCATCCATACATATGATAACTTCTTGTCCTTCCTGAAGCTCGGCCTGACCTTCTTTAAATGTACCGGTGCGAATTTCAGGTCCTTTTGTGTCTAATAGTATCGCGATTGTTTTATCTTTATTTTTTGCTGCTTTACGAATGTTTTCGATTCGTTTTCCGTGTTCCTCATAATCACCGTGGGAAAAGTTTAATCGTGCTACATTCATTCCAGCCTCGATAAGCTGTTCTAATGTTTCAATCGATTCTGAAGCAGGTCCTATTGTGCAAACAATTTTTGTTTTTCTCAATGTATTTCCTCCTTCGTCCAGTTTCATGACGATTATTGTTCTTATTAGATATGCCAGTAATTAAATAGATAGTTCCTTTGATAGCTCATACATATCTAAATTAATTGTATGATTTCCGCTAAGTATTTCCGATATGTCATGGTCTACTAACACATTATTTTGAATTCCAACCATTCGTCCTGCTTGTCCGTTCAAAATTAAATCAACAGCTTTAGCAGCTAATCGGCTTGCAAGAACCCGATCTTGTGCAGTTGGAGAGCCACCTCGTTGAATATGGCCTAAAACCGTAACTCGTGTTTCTAGCTGTGTTGCTTCTTTTATCCGTTGTCCGTATTCCATGCCACTTCCTACGCCTTCAGCTAATAAAATAATGCTATGCTTTTTCCCACGTTCATGCCCACGGCGGAGTCGTTCAATAACCTCGTCAAAGTTATCCGGCTTTTCAGGGATCAATATACTCTCTGCACCATCAGCAAGTCCGGCCCATAAGGCAAGATCCCCTGCATTTCTTCCCATTACTTCAATAACATATGTTCTTTCATGAGATGTCGCCGTATCCCGTATTTTATCTATCGCTTCGATAATTGTATTTAAAGCCGTATCAAAACCAATTGTAAAATCTGTTCCAGAAATATCATTATCAATAGTTGCTGGAACACCGATGCATGGATAGCCTTTTTCGGTTAGTTTTTGCGCTCCACGAAAACTCCCGTCACCACCAATGACAATTAACCCTTCAATTCCATGCTTTTTCAATTGCTCAATCCCTTTTAACTGTCCTTCATCCGTCTTGAATTCTTCACATCTTGCTGAAAAAAGCGTTGTGCCTCCACGTTGAATAATATCTCCGACAGAACCTATTTCCAGCTTTTCAATATCTCCATCAATAAGACCTTGATAACCATATTTAATTCCGTAAATCTCAACTCCATGGTAAATACATTTCCTAGTTACAGCTCTGATTGCTGCATTCATTCCTGGAGCATCGCCACCACTTGTTAAAACGCCGATTTTTTTCATGATTTCACCTCAAGATAGATTATCGATTATTTGACAGCATGTAAGTACAACCTTCCACTTTAAAGATAATAGGTAGAAGTAAAAATATCAATTAATAACAAACGCGTGTGTTACGATCACACTAATGTGTCTTACTATATGAGCAATTCAGATACAATCTGTATGCCTCTTTTCTATATTCACCTCCATACCAAATACTATTTAAATAAATAAGTCCATTATTTGTTTAAATTAGAATTTCGGTAAAATATAAGAAGAGACTGACTTATGCCAGCCTCTATATTTATCAAATTTCTTTATAATCGCCCATACACTTATACTTTTCCCATCGATTCTCAAGTAATTCTGAAACAGATAGTACACGTAGCTCCTCAAGCGATTGCTCAATTATCGAATCAATCGCTCCTGCTTGTTGCTTTATATCTCGATGCGCGCCACCCTTTGGCTCAGGAATAATCTGATCAATAAGAGCTAGCTCCTTTAAGTCATAAGCTGTTATCTTCATGGATTCAGCTGCTCTTCTTGCTTGTGTTGCATCCTTCCACAAAAGTGCCGCTGCTCCTTCAGGAGATATTACGGAATACGTTGAATTTTCAAGCATATGAATCCGATCACCAACACCTAAGGCTAACGCTCCGCCACTTCCACCTTCTCCAATAACAATACAAATGATTGGTACCGTTAAGCCTGCCATTTCCATTAGGTTACGAGCAATTGCTTCACTTTGCCCGCGCTCTTCTGACTCTTTACCTGGATCTGCTCCTTTTGTATCAATAAAACAGATAATCGGTCGTTGAAACTTCTCTGCTTGTTTCATATGTCGTAACGCTTTTCGATATCCTTCAGGATGTGGCATTCCAAAATTTCGATAAATATTTTCTTTTGTATTTTTACCACGTTGATGACCAATAACTGTAACGGGTGTACCTTTATAATATGCAATACCCGCAACAATGGCAGGATCATCCCCAAAGGCACGATCACCGTGAAATTCCATAAAATCTGTAAAAATCTCAGCGATATAATCTAAAGTAGTCGGACGTTCCTGATGCCTAGCCATCTGTACACGATCCCACGGCTTTAAATTACCATAGATATCGTCCTCTAAAACCTTTAATCGCTTTTCTAATGTTTGAATTTCATCGGATAAATCAATATCACTATCTGCAGTGAACGATTTTAACTCTACAATTTTTTCTCTTAGATTTACGATCGGTTTTTCGAAATCAAGAACCTGCTTCATTTGCCGGTCCCACCTTTCTCATGCAGCTTTAAGAGCGTGCTTAGCTGTTGCTTCATGTCATGACGATGAATTACGCGATCTAATTGACCGTGCTTCAATAAAAATTCTGCCGTTTGAAAATCGTCTGGTAATTTTTCACGTGTTGTTTGTTCAATAATTCTTCTGCCTGCAAAACCAATTAACGCGCCTGGCTCAGCAAAATTATAGTCCCCTAAAGAGGCAAAGCTAGCAGAAACCCCTCCAGTTGTTGGATGCGTCATAACAGATATCATTAAACCATTTGCTTCTGAAAAACGCTTTATCGCTATTGACGCCTTCGTCATTTGCATTAAACTGAGAAGTCCCTCTTGCATTCTCGCTCCACCTGAAGCAGTAAAAACAATGAAAGGTAACTGCTCGTTTTTAGCGTTTTCGATTGCCCTAGCAATTTTTTCACCAACGACAGAACCCATGCTACCCATACGAAAGCTAGCATCCATGACTCCAAAGGCAACAGCTTGTCCGTCAATAAGTCCTTTTCCTGTTACTACCCCTTCATTCAAACCTGTTTTTTGGCGATCTTTTTCAAGCTTTTCTTCATATCCAGGAAAACCAAGCGGGTTATTGGATATTAGCTCACGATCCCATTCCTGAAAGGTGTCCTTATCGAATAGGCTATCAATCCGTTCCCAAGCATTTAGTTGGTGATGATAACCACAATTGGGGCAGACATTTAAGTTCTTTTTCATTTCTTTTGTATAATAAATTTTATAACACCCGGTGCATTTTTTCATTAGCCCCTCAGGAACATCTACTTTTGATTGTTCATTTGGAATGGAAGCATATTTCCTTTTCTTGCCAAAAAGATCTTTAAGCAAGTTCATTTCCCCCTTTTTCATGCAATCTCTTAGGTTGATGTCCATTTTCCTGGAAGTATTCAGCCTTTTTTCATTGCTTCTTACTATATCGTATCTTCCATAAAAAAGGTGTCTAAATCCGTCGAAGACAAAATTTTATCCATTTGTCTTCTAAAGACGACAGTTTAACAACACCTTTCTTTTTTTAACATACTCGTAAACAACTGTTCAATAGCTTCATACTCATTATTTGTATAAATGGTGAGAAGTTCTTTATAAAAGCTTACATCATAATAGATTCTATCCATTGTATGAGAAAATTCTTCCATTAATCGCCAAATCTTTGCTAATAAAAGATTTTCTGTTTTCTCGAACAATAGAAAAAAGAAATCTAAATGCTTTTGTTTCTCATCTCCATCCATATCAACAATTTGAAGAAGCGCAGCTAAATCATCCGTTGTTAGTCTACTAAAGGCTAACTTTGCAGTTTCTTTTTCTAGTACTAATTTTGCACAAATTAAATCATGCTTCGTAACATTGTCCCTTAAAATAAAGGACGATAACAACTCAACCGTTTGATAAGGACGATAGGTGCTCAGAAACGTTCCTTCTCCATGCTTCGTTTCAATTAATCCAAGTAGCTCCATGGCTCTTAATGCTTCTCTGACTGACGATCTACCAGCATTCAGCTTCTCTGCCAATTCTCTTTCAGAAGGTAGTTTATCTCCGGACTGCAGATTATGCTCATCTATAAAGCTACGAATTTCCTTTAAAACTTCTTGGTATACTTTTTGCTTTGGTGACATGGACACAGCCATGATCCACTCCTTTGCTTTCCATTAGGTAAATGAAACACAGGCTATTTGTTGAAAGCAATAAGCTTTCTTTATTTATTAGAGGTCTGTTAGCTTTCTTGTTTTTTCCGCTATCGCTTCTGGATCAACTTCAATTCTCGCGACGCCTGATTCCATCGCAGCTTTTGCCACACTAGATGCTACTAATGGAGCAACACGCTTATCAAATGGTGCAGGAATAACATAATCGGACGATAACTCTGATTCACTGATTAAAGATGCGATTGCTTCTGCAGCAGCAATCTTCATTTTTTCATTAATTCGAGTTGCTCTTACATCAAGTGCCCCTCTAAATATCCCCGGAAATGCTAATACGTTATTTACTTGGTTCGGAAAATCAGATCTTCCTGTTCCAATTACTTTTGCACCAGCTGCTTTCGCATCCTCTGGCATAATTTCCGGATCAGGATTAGCCATCGCAAAAATGATTGGATCGGCATTCATTTTCTTAATCATTTCCTTTGTTAGTGCGCCACCCACAGATACACCGATAAATACATCCGCGCCTTCTAATACTTCTTCAAGACTTCCTTTTTCTTTGTCTAAGTTAGTCATTTCGGCAATTTGGTCTTTAACCTCATTCATTCCATATGGTCGACCTTCATAAATGGCTCCACGAGAATCACACATGACGATATCTCGAACACCAAAGCTATACAATAATTTAATAATGGCAATACCTGCAGCACCTGCACCATTGGCAACTACTTTTATTTCAGAAAAGCTTTTGCCTACTAGCTTTAATGCATTAATAAGCCCTGCAACAGTGACAATAGCAGTACCATGCTGATCATCATGGAATATAGGTATATTCGTTTCCTTTTTTAATCGATCTTCAATAATAAAACAGTTTGGTGCTGCAATGTCTTCGAGATTAACGCCTCCAAACGTAGGTTGAAGCAATTTTACCGTGTTGACAATGTCATCGACATCATGGCTGTCTAAGCAAATGGGAAAAGAATCGACACCTGCAAATGTTTTGAAGAGCACTGCTTTTCCTTCCATTACAGGTAAAGCAGCCTCTGGACCAATATTCCCAAGTCCGAGAACAGCAGATCCATCACTAACAACTGCAACCATATTCCCCTTCATTGTATAATCATATACTTTACTTTTCTGATCATGAATTTCTTTACATGGCTCTGCAACCCCTGGTGAGTATGCCAGGCTTAAATCATAAGCATTTTTAACAGGGACTTTAGGTTCGGTTGCTAGCTTCCCTTGGCTCACTTTATGCATGTGTAACGCTTCATCTCGTAGATTCATTTTATCTATCTCTCCTTAACGCGTATAAGTTTGTCATCATCCGTTTATCCAACTGGTGGTCTGACCACTTAACTATTTAATTATAACAGATGGATTTCGTCTGTAAAGTAGTGCCTACTTCCTTGGATTCCGTTACGATTAATTCATTATTCTTTATAAATAACATTCTCTTCTCCGAAGAACAGCTTTAGATTTTCTAATGCTTTATCCGTCGGTTGCAGATAATAATCTTTTAGTTGATATGTTTTTTTGCTAGGTTCATCAAAAATAATAATCAAAGCATTACCTGGATTATCCGCTACATTCTGTTTTATGCATGTTAGTGCCTCATCATGATTTTGACCGGTAATTTTTATAAATAGCCGCCCACTTATTTCTCTGTGCAGCATATCTTCATTAAATGGCTCAATCTTAGCTAATAGCCATTGATGCCGATTATTGCGCCATTCTATTTTCCCTGTTACCTTGACTATTTGCTCTTCTTTGATCCAAGGCTTAACTGCTCGGAATAATTCTGGAAAAATGACAGCCTCCATTTCACCGGTTTCATCACCAATGACAGCAAAGGCCATCGGATCTCCACGCTTTGTACGAATCGTTTTTAAGGCTTGCATCATAACAATACTTTGAGCATTTTTCTTCCCAACAATTTCCTCCGCACTACTCATTGTTGCATAGCCCATTTGCATAAACCTTTCACGATATTGCTTTAATGGGTGATCGGAAATATAAACACCTAACAATTCTTTTTCATCTGCAAGCCTTTTCATCGAACTAAAATCTTCTATTGTTGTGTAAGATGCTTCTAACTGAAGCTCATTTTGAAAAAAGCTCGGTTGATCACTAAATTCTCGAAAAAGCTCTCCTTGTTCAATTGCTTGATCAATAGAAGCTAGTAGGCTTGCTCTATTACGATATGTTTCATCAAAAGCACCAGCCATAATAAGTGCTTCTAATGTAGAACGATTAATTGATTTTGTTGGAACTCGTAAACAAAAGTCAAACAAATGCGCGAACGCTCCTCCTTTTCTGATTTGAATTATTTCCTTTACAGCTTGATTCCCTACCCCTTTTATCGATTGTAATCCCATACGAATCTGGTCGCCTTCCACGGTGAATTTTCCAAAGCTCTTATTAATGGAAGGACCTTTAAAAGGGATTCCTAACTCTTTTAATTCTTTCATATAAAGATTTATTTTTTCATGCTGTCCTGAGACAGTGCTTAATAATTCTGCATAGAAATAAGTTGAAAAATGCGCCTTCAAATAAGCGAGCCAATAAGAAATTTTACTATAGGCTACCGCATGGCTTTTCGGAAATCCATAATCGGCAAACTTAATAATCCAAGCAAATAACTTTTCTGCAACAGATTGATCATAGCCATTTTGTAAGCAGCCTTGGATAAAAGCGGATTGTTGTTTATCCATCAGTTGTTGTTGTTTTTTACTAACCGCTCTCCGTAAAATATCTGCCTGTCCATATGAAAATCCCGCGATTACATTGGCAATTTGCATAATTTGCTCCTGATAAATGAGCACGCCATACGTTGATTTTAGAATAGGCTCTAAATCAGGATGTGGATAATGAACCGGCTCTTTTCCGTGTTTTCTTGCGATGTATACTTCAATGTTTTCCATTGGACCAGGACGATACAATGCATTCACTGCTACAATATCTTCAAAATGAGAAGGCTTTAGTTGTTTTAATACACGCTTCATCCCTTCTGATTCAAGCTGAAAAATACCGTTTGTTTTTCCACTTTGAAGTAAATTAAACGTACGTTTGTCATCGTCCGGTATTTTCTTTAAGTCCACATGGTGATCTGTCTTTTGCCGAATCGTATGAATAATTCTTTCTAATAACGATAAATTACGTAATCCTAGAAAATCAATTTTCAATAGACCAATGGATTCTAAATCGTTCATTGCATATTGAGTAAGGTACGTCTCATTACTTCCTAATGTTAACGGAACATTTTCCACTAATGGCTGCTTACTTATTACTACTCCAGCTGCGTGTGTCGATAAATGTTTTGGTAATCCTTCTAATCGAAAAGCAATGGAAAATAGTTTCTTTAGCTTTTCAGATTGGGTAATATAGTTCATTAACTCCCCTGATTGCTGAATAATCGTTTTTAAAGAATCCTTCGCTTGTACAGGAACTTCCTTTAAAATAAACGACGCATCTTGTTGATCGACATCAAACATTTTAAATAGTTCTCTAATTAATGAACGTGCTGCAAAGGTACCAAATGTAATGATTTGGGCAACATGCTCTTTTCCGTATTTATCTCGTACATATTCGATTACTTCATCTCTACGCTGATCCGAGAAATCAATATCAATATCTGGCATCGTAATTCGTTCAGGATTTAAAAAACGCTCAAATAATAATTGATGCTTAATCGGATCTACTTCTGTAATATCGAGTAAGTAAGCAACTATTGACCCTGCAGAAGATCCACGCCCAGGTCCAACTAGGATACCATGATCTTTAGCAAACTTAATAAAATCCCAAACGATTAAAAAATAATCACTATATCCCATGGATTCAATCACATTTAGCTCATATTCCAGCCGGTTAGCAATTGAATCATCTCTGTCTTGATACTTATCACGTAGTCCTTGATGGCAAAGTTTTCGTAAATATGATGCTGCATCTTCGTCATTAGGGACAGGATACGCTGGCAATGTACGTGTATGTAGATCAATATCAACGTTACACTTATTTTTAATTTCTTCCGTTCTTTGTAAAGCCTCCGTCAAAGTACCTGCAAATAAGAAAACCACTTCATCTTCTGTTCGAAGATAGTGTTGTTGTCGATTCGTATCCTTAGCCTGGTCGCTCCAGCGGTTCCCCTTTTTTATTGCTTGCAGGCAATCAAAAGCTTCTCGATCGCTAGCATCTAAATACCGCACATCCTGTACCACTGTTAATGGAACATGACATGATTCCTGTAACAATTTTATATCTATATCTTTTACATTTGTTCTTCCTGTTTCGGGCTCATCTATCCCTAGATAAAAATCCGTTGCGGCAAAAATGTTTTTCAACCTCTCCACATATACAACGGCATCTTGAATGGATTGATTATTTAATATATTTACCAAGTGACTTTGCGAAATTGGCAAGATTCCAATAAGATCATCCGTATATGCTTGTAATTGTGCAAGTTCTACTGTTTCTCTATCATTCAGCTGTAACATACTGCTAAGTTGAATAAGCTGCTGATAGCCATGATTATTTTTTGCAAGTAAAACACATGGTGTTTTCTTTTGCTCATCCTCTTGAATTAGTACAACCATTCCAACAATTGGTTTTAATCCTTTATTTATACACGCCTTATAAAAAGGAATAACACCGTATAAAACATGCATATCTGTAAGCGCAATTGCTGTATACCCAGAAGAGGCCGCTTTATCGACAAGCTTATCAATAGAGATTGTACTATCCAATAAGCTGTAACCACTCCGTACTTGTAATTGTGTAAACGACATGATATCCCGCCTTTACTTTCTCTGTCTACCATTATAACGAATTATCGTTCAATATGTACACGAACTCGAACATATCGTTCGTTAAACATAACTTGTCTATTTTCATCATAGAATGTAGGAAGCATACATCATAGGGAGCGTGTATTATGGAAGAACGTTTTTTCGCTTCATTTATTCATTGTTTTTTCATCGCTTTTGGCGTAATAATTGGCGGTTCGCTTATAGGCAGTATTGGAGCATTTGCCACAGGAGATCCACCATTCACCGAAATGAGCAATCTCGCTAAAAAGCTGCGGATATGGGCAATTGTCGCAGCTATCGGGGGGACGTTTGATGCCATCGCCAACTTTGAAAAAGCGCTTGATGGCTCTTCTTTCGATGTTATCAAACAAATACTATTAATTTTATCTGCCATGGGAGGCGTAAAAACGGGCATCATTCTAATTAGCTGGCTTATTCAGGAGGATGTCACCTAATGCATATTCCTCCATATTATAAACGGCCCGGTTGGCAACGGTTTTTTGTTGGCGTTTTTTTAGGTGGATTGTTTTCATATTTAATTGTCATGTATATGTACGGTGAAATGTACGAAAAGCTGTTAGAGAATAATGTAGCATTACAATCCGAGGTTAAAGAAATTAAAAAGCAGCATGAAGCACTGTTAAAAGATAAACAAGATCTTAATGAGGAAAATAAAAAGGCGATTACCGTTGAAAAAATAGAGCTTGAGTTTAAAAATGCGAAGCAGCTTCGCCTAGAAAATACTTTGACATTGTATCAGTTAGAAGAATTGATCAAAGAAGAAATTGATCAAATAATTGGCCAGGATATCCAAATTGTATCCAAAAATGATGAGTTAATAACGTCCGCAATTGAAAATAAAAACTATTCCGTGGATGATTTTTCTTATTCGTTTAAAGTAGTAAAATTAACAATTGCACCAATAGTAAAAATTAAACTAGATGCTTCCATTTCCAATTAATGTGAATTTTTTGTGAAAATATTCTCAATACTGTGGCAATAGATGCTGTTTTCTAATAAAATGAAATTAGAAATAGATGCTTTGCTTTCAAGGGGGAGTATTCTTAATTAACAATATTGAAAGGAGATGAATCAAATGTATGTCATTCCAAGATCACGTGTTTATGAGGAGAAGATGAAGCAATTGCGTGAAGGGCATACTGCCTATGCAGAATCTCCAGTCGTCATCGAAAAGATTAAGCGTGGAATTGAGAAAGAAAAGCTAAACGTACATGTAGACTATTCATCAACTGGATGTTATTTCACACCAATCCCAGCGAGCAAGAGTAGTTAATAACATGGAGATGAATAGGAAAGCAATTTAAAATACGTGCTGGACCACTTCCGTAAAAGTAGACCAGCACATTTATTTTGGCTTTTAATCTATACTTTCTTTACAAATAGCTTCTAATTCTTTAATGAGCTCATCTGCCTCCGACCAATTATAAACTGTAGCACCAGAAGCGAGTGGATGTCCTCCACCGTGATATTTCGCAGCAAGATCATTAATTATCGGACCTTTGGAACGTAGTCTAACACGGATCATATCTGCTTCCTCCACGAATACCGCCCATGCCTTCATTCCTTTAATATCTCCTAATAATCCAACAACCTGACTCGTTTCTGAAGGGTCAATTGCAAATGAATCCAGTAATTCTTTCGTTAATTTGATAAAACTAACACCAACAGGTGACATTTGAAAGTTTTGCAAAATATAGCCCCGTAATCTAGCAATCGGTTCTGTAATATCATATATCCCTGCATAAAGCGCCTGACGATCAAATGGATAGGCTACAAGCGCTGAAGCATGTTGAAAAGTCCTTGGTGTTGTGCTGGGAAATAAAAATCTTCCCGTGTCGCCAACGATCCCTGCATACAAAAGTCTTGCAGCGGCATTATTTAGCTCCAAATCATTCTTCGCATGTGTATATAACTCACAAATCAGTTCACTCGTGGAGCTTGAGGCTGTATCAACCCATTGAATATCTCCGTATGGATCGACATTTGGATGATGATCAATCTTAATTATTTTTTGGCCTCGTTTATATCGTTGGTCATCAATACGCGCTGTATTGGCTGTATCACAAATAATAACTAGTGCCTCTTCATAGACATCGTCTTCTACTTTATTCATCTCCGCAAGAAACATGAGGGAAGACTCATCTTCCCCAACTATATAGACTTTTTTATTTGGATAGGTTTGCATTATCATTTCCTTCAACCCTGCCTGGGAGCCTATTGCATCTGGATCTGGGCGTACATGCCGATGAATAATTATCGTATCGAATTCCTTTATTGCTTGGATAATAGATGTAATAATTTGCTTCATAATATTGCTCCTTTATTCATGATTCATTTAAATCGGTTTAGTAGAACGGTGGTAATCGTCCAAAAAAAAAGCTACAATGATAACAAGATTATTAATCACAGGAGTCGATTCTATGACAATTATTTTTCCTATCATCATCGTTATTTCGCTTGTTTTATATGTATACTATAAAGTAGCGATTTTAAAGACAAAAGATGGCTTAAATCAAGCTTATTTTAACGCAAAGTCGCGTATTTGTCTTGGAAGCTTTATCTTCTTTTTTGGAATAAATCAATACATATTTTACGGAACGAAATTTTCTCTTTTTATTGGTATCGTTTTTTTAATATTAGGAGGGTTACAGCTATACACCGGCTGGCAAGAAACAAAGCATTACCGAAAAGAATGGCAGCGACTAAATGCATAGTATCGTATGATGTGAAACTTCGATCCGTGGGGTTTTACTAAAGGATAAAAAGGTGGATCCAAATGGAGTAATCACGATGTATTCCTTCTGGTCCTCCTTTTTTATTCTCTTCAAAGATATCGCTTATCTTTCAATTATTTGAGCCATAATTAATCCTTTTCCTACAAGCTTTCGTTCATGCATAACTTCGACATCAATTTTGGCGTAGATTCGTCCTGCATCTAGTAGCTGCGGCCTAATTATAAGCTTACTATCTATTGGAACAGGCTTTAAAAAGTAAACGGTCAAGTTCTCTACAACTAAATCTCCCTTTTTTAAATAAAGAAGAAGTCGCTTACTTGCTTCCGTTATTAGAGATGTAAAAACACCATTGGAAAGTGTTCCTAACTGATTCGTCATTTGTGGAATTACTTTTGTTTGATACATCATTGGACTATGCTCCAACGCTTGTACATTACTGGCGACGATATCATCAATTGTCTCCCCGACCTGCGGCTGGCGTTGGATTTGCTGTAAGGCTTTTAATACGTCCTGTCTTGATACAATACCAATCAGCTTATTCGTTTGGTCAACGACAGGAACAACCTCAATTCCTTCCCACACCATCATATGTGCAACATAGGCTAAAGACGTCTTTGCTTGGACAATAATTGGATTTTTAGTCATTACTCGATCAATAGCCATCGCTTCATCCTGCCCAAGAATATCCTTCGATGTAACGATACCAATCACCCGGCTTTTATCATCAAGTACTGGAAATCGCGTGTGCGAAGATTGCGCGTTTAATTCATACCACCTGCCCACTTGATCCTTTGCATGCAAGTAATAAGATTGGTCATATGGCGTAAAAATATCTCCGACAAAGACAATTTCTTTTTTGATTAATTGATCATATATTGCACGGTTAATCATGGCAGCAACCGTAAACGTATCATAGCTTGTTGATATGATTGGTAATTGCTTGTCATCTGCAAGCTGCTTTATATAGCCTTCTGTATCAAATCCTCCAGTGATCAAGACGGCTGCACCATCCTGCAATGCTAATTCCTGTGCCTTCACTCGATTACCAACAATTAATAACGAATCGGCCTCTGTATATCTCGCCATAGCATCTAGCTGCATTGCACCTATTAAAAATTTATTTAACGTTTTATGCAGTCCTTCTTTTCCTCCAAGAACCTGTCCATCTACAATATTAACGACTTCCGCAAACGTCAGCCGTTCGAAATTCTCTTTTCTTTTTCGTTCAATTCGAATTGTCCCTACGCGTTCAATGGTACTTACAAGTCCTTGTGTTTCAGCCTCTTTAATTGCACGATAAGCTGTTCCTTCACTCACATTCAAGGCTTTGGCAATTTGACGTACCGATATTTTATGGCCTACTTCTAATGAAATAATATGTTGAATAATTTGCTCATGCTTTGTCGTCATAATACGTGCTTCACCGACTTTCAACTGTACTAGTACTGTTAATTACTATTATTATACAGTTGTTCGGATAATTGCTCAATGATTATGGGTTTTTAGTCGCACTCCTTGCTCCTGTTCCATAATTGGAGGCTCTGTAATTTGTAAAAGCACAGCAAAATTAGCAGCAACTAATAGAAAGAAAAAGGTAAGCCACGCTCCCCAAAACACCGTTTCTATTTGGGAGGAGGAAACAGGTATTAAAGGCCATGCAAAGTAAAGAAAAAACCCTGCCAACAACAAACGTAAAAGTGCATAATGACGCAAGAACCATCACCTCCTCTGGCTTTTACTTTAGTTTATGAAAACAGAATCCCTTTAAGAACCTGTCTCTGTACACTACACGATCTAGGATTCAACGAAGAAAGGAGCCATACCAATTAAGAAACATATCTCCATAATAGAAAGAAATCATTGTCCCGATAACAATAAAAGGACTAAATGGGATAGGTTCTTTCAATTCTATTTTAGCAAGCAAAAGATAGCCTGTTCCAATGATCGCTCCAATAATACTTGAAAGAAACAATGCAAACAGGACCTTCTTTATTCCTAATATAAATCCAAGTAAACCGAATAGCTTCATATCGCCTCCTCCCATTCCGCCTTGACTTAAGAGGATAATGACTGCGATAATCGCAAAGCCTGTTATACCGCCAAGTATATTATTCCAAATACTTATGTGGGTAATTTGCATTTGAAGGAAGATAAATAACAAGAGGAAATAAAATAAAATAGAGTTTGGGATCAGCATGTACTGAAGATCGGATACAAGAACGATGATGAGGAGAGAAACAAGTAAAAGTGCGGATAGAAGCTCTAGATTAAATCCAATGTGCTGGTAACTAAAAGCAAACAAACACCCTGTTAACAGCTCTATTATGGGGTATGTCCATGAAATCGGGTGGTGGCAATGGCCGCATTTTCTCCGAAGAAGAACAAAGGAAGCAACAGGGATAAGTTCGTACCAATTTAATGTTCGCTCGCAATGTCGACAGATAGATCGCCCAACTAAAAATGATTCATTTACTGGAACACGCTGTCCAATAACATGAAAGAAGGAGCCGAAGACAACTCCTAAGACAAAAAAAGTAGAAATCATTAACATATTCAATTGACTAACTCCCTTTAATTCGTTGTTTTGATGAAATTGATTTTTCCCCTACAAGGTAAAAGGGCGTGGACAACCTTATGCCCACGCTTCATTATAAGGATAGCACTTCGCCAACCTTCATTACTTTTCCTTTTCCAGTTCGGACTTTCTTTACGAATTCGTCAGGATCCTGTTTTATTACAGGAAATGTATTATAGTGCACTGGAACAACTAGATCAGCTTTTATCCAATCAGAAGCAACTAGAGCGTCCTCTGGCCCCATCGTGAAATTATCTCCAATTGGAATAAATGCTAGATCAATTTGATGCATTTCACCATACATTTTTAAATCTGTGAAAAGTGCGGTATCTCCTAAATGGTAGATTGTTTTCCCTTCAATCGTAAGTAAAATTCCAGCTGGCATTCCCGTATAAACAATTGTATTATCAGGCTCGGTATAAGAAGATCCGTGAAATGCTTGCGTGAATTTGACCTTTCCAAATGGAAATGAATATGCCCCACCAATATGCATTGGATGTGTATGCAATCCTTTCGTTCCTAAGTAAATAGCAAGTTCATTTGGTGCAATCACCATTGCATTCGTTCGCTTTGCAATCGCAACTGTATCCCCAACATGATCATTATGACCATGTGTAAGTAATATCACATCCGCTTCCACGGTGTCAGGATGCAGATCACATAAATCATTTCCTGAAATAAATGGATCAATAAGAATAGTATGACTTTTAGTTGTTACCTTTACAACCGAATGACCGTGATAAGATACTTCCATGATATCTCTCCTTTCAAGAATTCACTTCCCTATTCATTATTTCTACAAACATTGAAAAATTCCTCTAATCAAAATGGATCAGTGTATAAACTGATCCATTCCTATCGATTATTCTTTTCCAATTGCTTTTTTTAAAGCAGCAAGTTCATCATCCACATCCGTATTGAGCTTTGCAAACTCATCATCTAACGTCCGACTAGCTTGGGACAAATCTTCACTCGTCTCTGCTTCCGCTTCAAATTGCATTACTTTTTCTTCCATCCGTTCAAAGCCTCGCTTGGAATCATCACTTCCGATAGAAGACATGGTGCGATTAATCTTCGTTTTCGTTTTAGCTGAAACCGCCCTAGCTTTCAAACCATCCTTTTTTAGCTTCATTTGTTGATACTCTTTCTTCATTTCATCTAGCTTCGTTTGTAGCATTTCTACATCATTTTTGGCTTGCTCCCATGATTCTGACAAAAGGTTCGCCTGGTTTTCATATTCCTTTTTATCCTCGAGCGCACGACGTGCAAGCTCATCATTATTTGCCTTTACAGCTTGCTCCGCTTGACCTAAACGTTTTTCTACCATAACCTTCGCATCGTCTGCCTTACGCTTCAAGATTTTTTCGTTCGCGATTTGCTTTGCAACCGCTTTTTCAACCTCTTGTATTTCCTCTCCCATTTCCCGTAAAAATTGCTCAAGCATTTTAACAGGATCCTCTGCTTTATCTAGCATGGCATTCAATTCAGAACTCACTACTGTCTTCATCCGTTTAAAAAATTGAAACATACAGAAACCTCCTTATTTGATTTAACGTAAATGTTATTCATCTGTTCTTTTTGTAATACGTCCAATCATTCAAAAAGTTTCATAATTGTCTATCAATACACAAAAATTAATTATTTATTATGTTATGTTTATATTACTAGGTTTCCAGCCATATAAAAAACCGTTAAATACAAGAGCTAACCTAATGACTTGTACTTAACGGAATCCTTACTAATTATTTAATAATTCATCAACACTTGCATATTCTAGCCTATGTGCCTCTGCTACAGCTTCATAAGTGACATAGCCCTGCAATGTATTAATCCCTTTTTTCAACGCCTCATTTTCTAAGCATGCCTGTTTATACCCTTTCGTTGCTATTTGAAGGGCGTATGGTACGGTTACATTCGTTAATCCTATCGTTGACGTTCGAGGCACAGCTCCTGGCATATTTGCTACCGAATAATGTAGTACCCCATGTTTTGTATAGGTAGGGTTGTCGTGGGTCGTAATTCGATCGCACGTTTCAAAATTTCCTCCTTGATCGATGGCAACATCCACAATGACAGATCCATTTGACATCGTACGAACCATTTCCTCTGATACAAGCTTCGGTGCTCTTGCTCCAGGAATTAATACAGAACCAATTACTAGGTCAGATTCTTTTACTGCTTCAGCAATATTCATCGGATTAGACATTGCGGTATTGATCGAGGAACCAAAAATATCATCTAGCTGGCGAAGTCGATCAGGATTTAAATCAATTAGCGTTACATCTGCACCAAGTCCTGAGGCTACTTTGGCAGCATTCATTCCAACAACGCCTCCACCAATGATTGTTACTTTGGCACGTTTTACGCCAGGAATTCCTGCTAATAGAACACCTTTACCACCATTGTTTTTTTCCAAAAATTGTGCACCAATTTGTGCTGCCATTCTGCCTGCTACCTCACTCATCGGTGTTAGCAATGGTAATGATCCGTTTGGCAGCTGTACCGTTTCATAAGCAATTCCAACAACCTTGTGTTTAATAAGCTCACGTGTTAATTCTGGCTCATTTGCTAAGTGCAAGTATGTAAACAAAAGCTGACCTTCTCTAAAATAATGATACTCTTCTTCTAAAGGCTCCTTTACCTTCATAATCATTTCCTTAGACCATGCTTCTGCTGCCGTTGGTACAATGTATGCGCCTGCTTGTTTATATTGTTCATCAGTGAATCCAGAACCTAAACCAGCACTTGCTTCTACATATACATCATGTCCGGCATTTGTTAATGATACAACTCCTGCTGGTGTCATTGCTACTCTGTTTTCATTATTTTTTATTTCCTTTGGCACGCCAATTTTCATTAAAAAACACCTTCCCTTATCCTCAGTTTATTCAAGCATGTATTAAGAATATCATAAATAAAGCCATTGAAAAAAGCATAATTATGAAGGATAGCCTCCATTAAAGAGACTATCCATTATAAACATTAGTTTTTCTGATTGTTGTACTTGAAGATTCCTTTATTATTATGCAATTGATCTTCAACTACACCACTTTGGTAGCTTTCAAAAAGCTGGTTTTTAACAGCAGCTACTCCATCATTATCTTCCTGCAAATTCGTAATTTTCTTCTTCTTGTCCGCCATTAGCATCTACCTCCAATAATATAAGATACGAAGCAAAGAAAATGCAGCAGGGACGATACTCCCCTTGCATTAGTTTGTACGATAAGAAAAAACAATATTTTGTGAAGTTTTACCATTTGTAATCGTTTTATTGTATAATTAAGATGAGTAAAAGAATACCATGAGAGGAGAGAGGAAAATGAAATTTGAATATCAACATATTTTAGTTGCAGTGGATGGTTCAGAAGCCTCTGAAAAAGCATTCATGAAATCATTGGATATTGCCAAAAGGAATGCAGCCCGTCTTATCCTCGCTCATGTAGTCGATTCTCGATCATTTGCAACGGTAGAAGCATATGACAGAACACTCGGTGAACGAGCAGAACAATATGCAAAGGAATTAATTGATAACTATGTAGAAACTGCAAAAGAAGCTGGGATTACTGACATTGTCCGTTGTATTGAATATGGATCCCCGAAAGTAAAAATTGCAAAAGACATTGCCAAGCAGTTTGAAGCTGATTTAATTATTTGTGGTGCAACTGGGATGAACGCTGTAGAACGCTTTTTAATTGGAAGTGTTTCTGAAAGCATTACCCGTTATGCTGATTGTGATGTGCTTGTTGTTCGATGAGGAAGGTCTTGTGAAAATACCAAATATAAAGGTGCTGCCAAAAGGACTTTTTGCCTTTTAAAGCAGCACCTTTTTTTATAAAGGCTTCTTTTTCAACTCATGCACAACGTGAGAAAGTTCGGGTAATATCAATTTATTCATTGCTAATTTTACAGCACCCGTTGATCCAGGGGTACAAAAAATCGCTGTGTTTTGAACCACACCTGCAATTGCTCGCGATAAAATTGCCGCTGATCCAATATCTTCCGTATAGCTAAGAAATCGAAAAATTTCTCCAAAGCCAGGGATCGTCTTGTCAAGCATTGGTTGTATCGTTTCGATTGTCACATCTCGAGATGCGATTCCTGTTCCACCATTGGTTAAAATGACATCCACGTTTGGGTCGCTACATCCTACCTCAATCGCAGAACGAATCGACGCTTCTTCATCTTGAACTATCTTTTTATTTGTAACGTTATGCCCTGCATTCTCAAGTAATTGCTGCATAAGTGCCCCACTTTTATCTGTTGCTTCCGTTCTCGTATCACTAATGGTAACAATCATACAGTTTACTTGGAATGCATCCTTTTTATGCGCTTGAACAGACATAATAATCCCCCCTCATAATCGAGAAAAGCCTCGTTTACACATGCTTTACTAAGCCCGACAAACGCACTGTATCCCTTGCAATCATCACTTCCTCGTTCGTTGGAATGATAAGCACTTTAACTGGGGAATGCGGATAATTTATAAATGCTTCTTTTCCACGTGTATGATTTAAAGCAGGGTCCCAATACACGCCCATAAACTCTAAACCTGTTAATACCTTTGCACGGATTTCACTACTATTTTCACCGACTCCAGCAGTGAAAATAATTGCATCGACACCAGACATTCGTGCTGCATAGGAGCCCAAATATTTATGGATTCGTGCCGCAAATACTTCCAGAGCAAGCTCTGCACGATCATTTTTGTTAGCTTCCTCTTCAATATCTCTTAAATCACTCGAGAAACCAGACAACGCTAATAATCCACTTTTCTTGTTTAAGACTTCAATTACTTCCTCCGCTGTCTGTCCCGTTTTCTCCATAATATACGGAATTAAAGCGGGGTCTATATTCCCTGATCTTGTCCCCATTGTCACTCCGGCTAATGGCGTAAAGCCCATGGATGTATCAATCGATTTCCCACCTTCAATCGCTGAAATACTTGCACCGTTTCCTAGGTGGCAGGAAATTAATCGCAATTGTTCTAATGGCACGCCTAATAATTCAGCAGCGCGTTGTGATACATATTTATGTGATGTTCCATGAAAACCGTATTTTCGTATGCCATATTTTTTATAATATTCATATGGAAGACTATATAGATAAGATTTCTCTGGCATAGATTGATGAAAGGATGTATCGAAAACTGCAACCATAGGTACTTCTGGTAATATCTCCCGAAAAGCGTGAATTCCTGTTAAGTTGGCAGGATTGTGTAAAGGAGCGAGTTCCGATATTTCTTCTATTTTCTGTATTGTCTCTTCTGTAATAAGAACTGAATCGCTAAAAGTCTCTCCTCCGTGAACAACACGATGTCCAACTGCATTTATCTCATTTAATGAATGAATCACTCCAGATGCCATTAAACCTTTTAAAAGCATTTGAACGGCTACCTCATGATTTGGTATATCTTCCACTTGGCTTTCTTTTTGCGCATTTACCTCAATACTAAATATAGAATTTGGAATCCCGATACGTTCAACAAGACCTTTTGCGAGTACATTTTCTCCAGGCATTTGAATTAATTGGAATTTCAAAGATGAACTACCTGCATTAATAGCTAATACGTTAACCACTATCAATCAACTCCTCGGTTGTCTTATATTAAAAAGAACTAATATGATAATGAATGCGATTAAGAACGTTTTTGATATGAGGCAAACCAGCTATTCATTTGCGCTAGCACATCTTCCATGGCATGTGTATGTTTAAACGATGGTAGCTTAACAAGTAATGGCTGTTTCGGAGCAGCTGTATGATTGCCCTTTTTTTGGATAATAAGAATGCTTTTTGCATTTGTTTGTGATTTAAAAAGACTTTCTGGTAACTGTAGAAAACCAATAATATGTGCGTATTGATGAATAAAACGGTGAAGCTCTTTTGCTTGCTCAGTCTCGAACAAGGAATTTGGCACTACAAAGATTAGGTACCCTCCATCCTTTGTATAACGGACACCTTGTTCAATAAATAAATGATGCGAATATGCATGCCCTTCTTTTGCTTTTAATTCGAATTCTGACGCCTGTACATCATCTGGATAGTATCCCACAGGTAAATCTGCAATCGTTAGATCAACAGGGTCTAACAATAATGGACGTAAGCTATCCTGATGGAAGAAAGTGATATCCTTTTTTTGCAAGTTTGCATTTGCTAATGCTAGTTTAATTAAGGTTGAATCCACATCACTCGCAAAGGTAGCTAGTGGTTGTTTCAGATGATCCATTACAATTGTAAGAAGATTTCCTGTTCCACATGCTGGATCAAATAGACGAATACTTTCCAGATTTTCCGTTAATTTAGACGCTAAATATCCCATAATCAAAGCTACTGTCTCAGGAGTCATAAGATGCTGTTGCTGTGTTGAATTTTTCATTCCTTTTAAAATGACTAGTTGAACGGCTTTGCGAATTTCTTCTGTTCCATATGATTCAATAGCTAATTCCTTTATGGCTTTATCCATTTTGTGTATTAATATTTCATCCTCGAATTCTGAAACACGTTCATAAAAAGCAATATCCAGTACTATACTTAAGCTATCTAAGTAAGGCTCATTAGAATGTGTTTCTACCATTGCTGTCGTTTTATCGAGCCACTCAAATAACGTTGTTACATTATTTTCTTCCATATGTATTCCTCCAATCCCTATCAAAGCGTTAGTATTATAACAAAAAATGAGACTGAATACGAATGAAGGTAATTGGAGCAAGCAAACCGTTAAAATTCTCTCTCAGTTTAAATAGAGAGAGAATTTTAACAGCCTTTCTTACGATAAGCTAGCAACAGCCTCCAAAGCTTTATCATAGTCAGGATGATTGGTAACTTCCTTTACATATTCCACATGGATTAGCTTGTTCTTTTCATCTAACACGAAAATAGAACGAGCTAATAATCGCAGCTCTTTAATTAATACTCCATACTTTTCACCAAATTCTGCTTGACGATAATCTGAAAGTGTAGTTAAGTTTTCAATCCTATTTTCTGTTGCCCACCGCTTTTGTGCAAATGGTAGATCCATACTAATCGTAAGGACTTGGACATTCCCAAGCTTACTTGCTTCTTCATTGAAACGTTTTGTTTGCTCTGCACAAAGTCCTGTATCAAGAGAAGGAACAACACTAATTAGTTTTATCTTTCCTTGATAATCGGATAAAGTTACTTCCTGTAAATCATTGGACAGTACAGTAAAATCTGGTGCTTGATCTCCAATTTTTAATTCTTTTCCGACAAGGGTGACTGGATTTTGGTTGAACGTTACGTTAGCCATCGGTATCACTCCTTCAATATTTTCATATTCACCTTCCATTATGAAGAATTTACCTTCTTAAGTCCAACGTTAAACCTAATAAAACTGTTACAGTTCTATGTCAGCATCTGTACTAGTGCTTTTTTCGCCATAATTGTTTTGTTAAATAATAAAGTCTGAGTCATCATCAGGTTCTGCCTTTGCTTCTTCATCATCTTTCTGTTTCTTTTTCGACTTATCGTTCCTAAGCTCTTTTGACTGGTTTTTTTTATTCGAATCTTTCATCATTTGCTGAATTTTTTCTGCTGCCTTTGGTGCAAAATCAATCATCTTTTCATAAATATGAACATTTTCATTTAAATGAACCATCTTTACTCCTTTTTCATTGACGATTAAAAAAGCAACTGGTGAAATAGAAACACCACCACCGCTTCCGCCACCAAAAGGAAGGATAGCTTCTCCATTTGAACTATCAAATTTATTATTAAATTCACTTCCTCCTGCTGCAAACCCAAAGCCTAGCTTTGAAACTGGAATAATCATACTCCCATCTGGAGATTCAACCGGATCACCAATAATCGTATTTACTTCAACCATATCCTTTAAGTTTTCCATTGCAGTCGTCATTAACCCTTGTATTGGATGCTCTTCCACGATACTACCTCCTATTTATATGAATTCTGGTGATTGCATAATAGTTGCATTTGATTTCAATGCTTTATTTATCTTTAAGGCTATGTAAATAGCTTGTCCCAATCTGATCGATACAATGCAATGAAGCTTTATTTGAAACCGTTTTTGTTGAAAATGTGGAACCACTTCAACCTGCGCATTTTGTTTTACACGGCAACACGCAGTTAAAAACGCAAGAACTGATCCTTTGATGCTCCAAAATGCTCCTGCAACTAAACCGGTAAGCGCAGCTTCTCCTGTACCAATATTTGTTTTCCAACTTAACTCATGAATCGTTACTTTTTGTAAACAATCCATCATTAGCTTTCCATAATTCGGGATGGTCTGAAGGATACTTGAAAAACGGAATTTATTTCCTTTATCATCTAACCCGTTTTCCTGCATTAAATAATTTAATAGCTCATCTTCATCATTGCTAAACGAAACTTGTTTTTCGTATAGCTTTATATGTAAAATGCGAAGAAGAATGATTAAGCTTTGCTCTTTCTCGATGTAATGAAACGTAAAAGACATATATAATCGCACAAAAAGGATGAACACCAAACCACTGACCAATAGCATACCTAATAATGCCCAAAACATAGAGACTCCTCCATTCAATATTCGTTTCTTTTTATCCTGCAGCTTTTGGGATAATCTTACTCACTAACACTGACTTTTTTTGTTTCTTTCCAATCCATTAGGGAAACCTACTTATAAATGGTATGATAGAAGAAGAGACAAGATATATTTAGGAGGCCTGTTGATTATGACAAACCGAAAAAATCTTTACTTTTATTATCAGCACAATCCAGAAATTGATCGTAAACTTAATACCTTAATGGAAGTCGCAATGAAGAATGGATTCTCTATTGTAGAAAAACCAAGCGAGGCAAACATCATCATTAGCATTGGAGGAGATGGTTCTTTCTTACAGGCAGTGCGTAAAACTGGCTTTAGACAAGACTGTCTATATTTAGGAATCACGCAAAAAAATGAATCCGGATTATATTGTGATTTTAATTTAGATCAATTCGATGATATGTTACTTACAATGCAAAATGCACCATTAGAGGTGAGACGTTTCCCAGTAATTGATGTAAATGTAAATGATGAAATGACGTTTTCCTGTTTAAATGAATTGAGTATTCGCTCCGCAATTATTAAAACAATTGTCATGGATGTACATATTGATGACATGCATTTTGAAACCTTTCGTGGGGATGGGCTTATCGTTGCAACCCCTACCGGAAGTACTGCATATAACAAATCTATACACGGGGCAGTAATTGATCCTAAGATTCCTTGTTTTCAAGTATCCGAGCTTGCTTCATTGAATAATAATCGTTATCGGACGCTTGGCTCATCTTTTGTCTTAGGTAAAGAGAGAAAACTGGAGCTGACCGTTACTCAAGATGGAAATGACTATCCAATTATTGGTTTAGATAATGAAGCGTATTCTGTCCGTAACATCAAAAACATTATCGTTACACTGAGTGATAAAGTGATAAAAACAGTGAAGCTAAAAAATAATTCGTATTGGGACAGAGTAAAGCGTACATTTTTATAGGCTGCAAAAAAGGACTATCCCTTATGGAATAGTCCTTTGCCATCATTATTATTTACCTTGGTTTAATTGCTGTTGTGCAGTTTGCACGAGACGTTTCGTAATTTCTCCACCTACTGAACCATTCGCACGAGAAACTGTATTTGCTCCTAGTTGCACGCCGAACTCAGAAGCAATTTCATATTTCATTTGCTCTAATGCCTGTTCTACACCAGGCACGACCAATTGATTTGAATTATTAGCCATATCTCTTCACCTCCCTAGTACACTTATCGTGTGTCAAAGAAAGAAGAAACATGCGCTAATTCGAAAGGTAAGTGTTGTCAGTATACGTTAATTTTGCATTTTCTGAAGTTCTGTTAAAACAGCTCGGAAAATAGATGTTGCTCTTGCTTTTTACTTGTAATTTTAATTGTTTCAATACCATCAATTGTTTCCTGAAGCAATTCCTCATAATCCAGCTTTTCTTCAAAATAGGCTGCACGCTCTCGTTTCGGTTTTGTCTTTGGTGATTTTGGAACGAATATTGTGCAACAATCTTCATACGGACGAATCGATATTTCAAACGTATCTATTTTCTTTGAAATTTGGATAATTTCATCTTTATCCATCGTAATGAGCGGACGAAGAATAGGATAGTTTGTCACCTCATTTATCGTATTCATGCTATTCATGGTCTGGCTGGCAACCTGGCCTAGATTTTCCCCTGTTGTTAATGAAAGGATGTCCTCTTTTTTACATACCTGCTCTGCTATTCGCATCATCATTCGACGCATGATTGTCATCGCATAGCCATCTGGTGTATCCTTGAAGATCTTTTGCTGTAGTTTTGTAAAAGGAACCATATGGATCTTAATGGACGGGCCGAATGACGTGAGCTTTTCAGCTAAATCGATTACCTTTTGCTTTGCTCGGTCACTTGTAAATGGTGGAGAGTGAAAATGAATCGCCTCCAACTCTACGCCACGTTTCATTGCCAAATATCCTGCTACCGGACTATCGATTCCACCAGATAAAAGCAATAATGTCTTTCCTGAAGTACCAACAGGCAATCCACCAGGTCCATGAACAGTACTTGAAGAAATATAAGTTGCCTCAGCTCTAATTTCTACTTTAATTTGTAAATCTGGATGATGAACATCAACTGTTACATCATCGGTATGCACTAACAGATGCCGCCCCAGCACTTGATTCATTTCCTGAGAACGAATTGGGAATCCTTTATTAATCCGTTTAACCGATACTTTGAAGGTTTCAATATTCTTCCCTTGCTTTAAGGCATATAGTGCACCTTCTTTTATCGCCTCTACATCATTATCTACCTTTATGGCCAAGCTAAGACTATGAATACCAAAAATTGTTTTACATCGTTCCATGATTGGAAAGGGGTCTTGTCCATTTAAAAGAATAAACATTCTTCCTTGGGTTCGTTTTACTTTTATCCCTGAAAAATCCTTTAATTTCTGTTGAATATTTTCTTGTAGCTTTACGAGAAACTTTTTTTGATTTTTTCCTTTTAATGCTATTTCACCATAGCGAATTAATATATGATCATATTCCATTTTTAATCTACCTCATTACATCTTTAAGTTGATAAATAGCTGTTTCTATTGCGCGAAGAAAAGCATTTACTTCGTCTATTGTGGTGTCATAGGACATACTAACACGTAACGCTGACCGACTAAGTACTTCACTTAATCCTGCCGCTTCTAATATTCTACTTCCATTCATCCGTTTTGATGAGCAAGCAGACTTTGTTGAGATAAAAATGTCCTTTTCTCCTAAGGCGTGAATAATAACCTCTGGTTTAAAACCAGGCACTGAAAAATTCATGATATGTGGGGCCGCTCCATTTTGAGGAGTATTTATTCTAACAGTATGAAGCTTATCTAGTCCACAGCGAAGCGCTTGTCCTAATGCTTGAAGCTTATCACTATCGCTCATTTCTCTTTCTTTTATAAGGCGCATTGCCTTTACGAGCGAAATTATACCTGGCAAATTCTCTGTCCCTGCTCGTTTTCCATTTTCTTGCTGCCCTCCATGAAATAACGGAAATAGCTTTATCCCATCTCGAACATAAAGCAATCCTGTTCCTTTCATGCCATGAAGTTTATGCCCTGATATCGTACATAAGTCGATACCCCAATTCTGTATTTGTAATGGTACCTTTCCAAATCCTTGCACAGCATCAACATGAAAAAACAACTTCGGATAACGCCTCGCAATAGATCCAATCGCTTCTATCGGTTGAATCGTCCCTGTTTCATTATTGACATGCATAATACTGATTAAAATCGTATCCTCTCTTATCGAAGCTTCTACATCATTGATTGATACTTTACCGTCTTGGTTAACTGGGAGATATGTTATTTCAAATCCGAGCTCTTCCAAGCTCTGACATGCCTCATAGACAGATGGATGCTCCACCTCAGATATTATAATATGCTTTCCTCTTTGTCGATACTGTAAAGCAATTCCTTTAATCGCAAGGTTATTCCCCTCTGTTCCACCAGACGTAAAAATCACTTCACTCTGTTGTACATCAAGTAATTCTGCTGCTTGCCCTTTTGCAGCTATTAGTAATTGCTCTGCCTCTCCACCTAATTGATGAATAGAAGAAGGATTAGGAAAGAATCGCTCGGAAACGTGATGAAAGCTCTTCACTACTTCTGGATGTGGCTTTGTTGTTGCACTATTATCTAAATATATCATGATTAATACGCCTTCTTCCCCTTCAAAAAAATCAAACGAGTCGTAACACTCGATTTATTATTATAATGCATATACTACTCCCATATTTTATGCTTTCTTGTCTTTTCATGCAAACACAACAGAAGGCTGAACTCCAGGTTGGATTTTTTAGGTTCATCCCCCCTATCGTCAGCCTTTATATGCTTTTCTATATCCATCCATTATCGTAAACGCTTGTTGCACCATGACTAGTTTCCATCATTTAATTCGTTACCCATTAATCGCCATTTGTTGCTCTTCAATACGCTTTAACGCACCTGGTTCAATTTCTTCAATTGCTTTCGCAGCTTGTTCTAATGCAAGCTCATACTCATAAGCACGAAATAATCGTTCAGATTCCGCAAGCTTCGCGGCTAGCAGTGGATATTTACTACGATAGCGATTCGCATATTGAATTACTTGCTCTGTCAAATAAGCTTGATCCAGTAACAAATCAGTCTGTTCACCCATATAGTCTATTGCAGCTTGGGATTCCGTTAACGCTTGTTGCACCTCCGCCATATCTAATGGCTGCTTTTCTAATGCTTTTAGCACCCGATTATTTTTGTCAGAGGCTTCATCCATCATATTCCATATAAAGCTTGGAACTCCAGGAATATTACTCTTGTTTAACTTTCGTTGCGTAACTTGGATTTGTTCACGTATAAGCTTTAATTGACTTTTAGCTTCTAGTTCGTCTTTACGCAAATTGTGAATCATCTCTTTAAAGCCTGTGTGCTTATTCTCAATTTTCTCAAGTTGTTCATACCCGGACTCAAGCTGAATGCGAATCTCCGAGTGAGCCGTATGCTCTGTCTCATTTGCTTCTTTTAATTCTTCAAGCTGATTTTTTAACGTTGAAATTGTCTTATCAAGCGATAAGTATTTTTCCATATCTTGATCTGTGAAGAAATATGTTTGCTTTAAATGCTCTACTTCTAAACGCGTTTCTTCAAACGTCGCACTTATTTCTGTAAGCGCATTTTGATAGCTTGGCAGCTGAGTTTCGATATAGCTTTTAGCAATTGCTTCCTTTTCTAATAACTGATACATTTCTTTTATTCGGTCATCAAGCTCATCAATAATAGACTTCGACTCTTCTGTTTCACCTTTTTCTAGAGCCTTTACGCAATCAATTAACCGTTCCTGATATTGCTTAATTTCTTTCTCAAACCCTAAATGCTCGATACGATAGCCTGACTCCTTCATTTCCTTCATCCCTGTGTAAAGATCATCTAGCTGTGCAGGCAACTCTTGCTTACATGCTTTGTATAGTTGCGGAAATTCATGGATTTCTTGCTCTAGTGTATGTAGTCGATCACTTAAGTGTTTAACAATTTCCTTCGCCTCTATGTAGTTCCCGGCTTTTACCGTTTCATCATATGCTTGAAGTTGCTCATCTAGCTCATCTAATTCGACTTCAAAACGAATTTCTGCTTTACCGTATTGATAACGATTTTGGGAAATTGTTTTACGAAGATCGCGAATCGCTGGCTGTATTTGTTCAATTTCTAATCTACTCGTTTTTTCAGATTCAAGCAGTTCATCTAGTTCATTTAATATCCGTTCGATATCTGCTTCAATCGCTGTCATAATTTGATCAATCTTGCGAAGCGTTTTCTTTGCTGTCGGAAACCGATAGCGATCAGCCGCCTCTTCTGCATCAAACAAATACTCTTCAATATCTGGCAACTCTTTTGTTACGATAGCATCCCAACGTTCTTTCCACGTTTCAAATCTATCTTGCGTTTCCCCTGATAAGGTTAATTTCTTAATCTTAGCTAGCTCAGAAGCAATATTCCGATTCATAATATCCATCTTCCAGCTTTCCTGTCGATCAACCTCATCATAAACACGTTTTCGCAGTATAAGACCGATGATAATTAGTACGATAATTGCTAGTATGATTCCTATAATATAAGCTGCCATATAAAGCCTCCTCACCGAAATCCTTAATAAGAGGATTTTCAACCGTTCCTTATTCTCCATCTTCCTTTTATGTATGTTGATGGAGGGATTGTAATTATTCTTATGATACCATGTAAGTCCCTTTTTTGGCTAAAAAAAAACAAATAAATTCACATTTTGACATTTTCTTTTTTTTCGTCCAAAAATGCAATTTATTAAACAGGAACTCCTGTTCCCAGCTCGTTTACTATGTTTAAAACAACGACCTAATGGTTGATTAATTCGCTCTACCGCAATTTGTGAGAGCATTCTCCATCTTTTTCTCAATGCCACCAGACTAAAGTCGATTCCATCGTCTTAGAATGAATATAAATTTCTTGAAGCTAACGCTCTTCGTTATTTATAGCTTAGTTCTTCTGTAGCAACAACAAAATCAAGCCAATTATGAATTGTTTTTGCATACTGTGTAGCAAAGAGCTCGTGCGAATAATCGCCAATCACTTGATTTTTAAGCTCACTGTGCATGATATACGGCGTACTAAGCATGCCCTTTAACTGCATTAACAAAAACTGTCGATCCATAACAGTATGTCGCGCATTTTCAATTGCCTTAAAAAACGCATCCGCTATATAATGGTTTTCCTTTGCCAAATAAGTTACAACCATTTCTCTAGCAAAAACAGAGTCGAAAGAGAGCTCACGATGAATAAAACACGAAAATTGAAAATTATTCTGCTTATACTGTATAATAGTCGAAATTAATTTCTTCAAGTAATCAAGTGGAGGAGCATGATCCATCATATGCATACTTTCCTCCAACTGTAGTAAATAGGCTTCATAATATTCGGTTACGGTAGCCTCCAACAAGCCTTGTTTACCTTGAAAATAATAGCTAACAGAGGATACATTAACAGATGCTTTGTTAGCAATATCACGTACAGAAGTGTTATGAAATCCTTTCTGATAAAATAACGCTGTTGCAACACGCATAATTTTTAATTTTGTTGAATTCGATTCCATTTATAGCAGTCCTTTCTGCTTTAAAGTATTGTTAATTTAACGCAACAGTACTTTATAGTAAATTGTAGCACCAAAATGAAATAATTGATAAATATACCTTCTATTATTCCTTTTACGACAAGGATAAAAAAATCCCTGCATTTTTTTATCGACAAATCCCTACAGCATGTCGAAGGAAAGAACAGATTACTTAACCAAATTAACATAATGAGAGGAAGATGTCGGATGTTTCAAGTATCATCATACACCGGAAACAAAGCAAAAGATTATGATCTTGTCATTAATCAATTAAAGGCATTAACTGAAGGAGAACACGATGAAATTGCTAATCTAGCGAATGCAGCAGCATTATTAAATCAGTTTTTAGAGGAAATTAATTGGGTTGGCTTTTATTTATGGAAAGAGGAAGAATTAGTCCTTGGTCCTTTTCAAGGACTACCAGCATGTATTCGTATTCCTTCCGGAAAAGGAGTATGTGGTACTGCCCTTTCTACACAAACTACAATGCGAGTCGCAAATGTGGATGAATTCCCAGGGCATATCGCATGTGACAGTGCAAGTAAATCAGAAATTGTCATTCCGATGTATATCCATGATTCTATTTATGGTGTGCTTGATATTGATAGCCCCATTATAAATCGATTCGATGAAATCGATCAAACCTATTTAGAGAAATTTGTTCTTGTTTTATGTAATGCGCTTGAAAAACAAAAGTAATATATAAAGATCAAATCGTTTCATATTCTATTGAAGAATTACATTCTATCTTAAATTCTAAAAAATCCGTTAGCATTTGTTGACTTCTGGTAGATAAAATTATATACTATTCTTTGTGTAAAATAATTAAGTAGCCTTAGTGAACCGCCGCTTGGTTCCCATTTTGTTCCTCGTATGAGAAGAGGTGTATCGCGTAACTCTTAGCTGCTGGAGCGATGGTACATGAAAACAAAATGGACAACGGAAAGGGACACGGTCGCGTTATTTTATGCAAAATAACATATAAAGGAGGAAATGTCCTATGGCACGTTATACTGGACCGATTTGGAAAAAATCACGTCGTCTTGGCATTTCATTAACTGGAACTGGGAAAGAGCTTGATAAGCGCCCTTACGCTCCTGGTCAACACGGAGCAAACCAACGTAGAAAGATCTCTGAATATGGCTTGCAACAACAAGAGAAGCAAAAGCTTCGCTTCATGTACGGATTGAACGAGCGTCAATTCCGCAACCTATTCAACAAAGCTGGTAAAATGAAAGGTGTTCATGGTGAAAACTTCATGGTACTATTGGAATCTCGCCTTGATAACCTTGTTTACCGTATGGGGCTTGCACGTACACGCAGACAAGCTCGTCAATTAGTTAACCATGGTCACATCACTGTTGATGGATCTCGCGTAGATATCCCATCATACCAAATGAAGCCTGGTCAAACAATTGGCCTTCGTGAAAAAGCGAAAAACCTTGATATCATTAAAGAAGCTGTTGAAATTAACAACTTCGTACCAGAATACGTTTCATTTAACGCTGATAGCTTAGAAGGAACATTCACTCGTCTTCCTGAGCGTTCTGAGCTTCCAGCAGAAATCAACGAAGCACTTATCGTTGAATTCTACTCACGTTAATAATTTTTATAAACCCCTCTTAATCCTACACACTCGGATTAAGAGGGGTTTTTCTGTTTAAAAGAAGCGGCTACCTATCAGGTGATACAAAAAATACTTCACTTCTTCATAATTCGTTTTAATAGCTCTATGCAAATGTTTTCTATGAATTGAAAAACCTCGTAATGCTTGCACATTACGAGATTCCAAAACAACGCTTATTTATTTTTCACAAATATAGTTTACTGAAATCGAATTAGGAAATACTTTTTCTTTCCTCTTCGAATAATGATAAAGGTATCTTCTATTCGATCTGCTTTATCTAGTGTGTATGCAACATCCTGTTGTCTTTCACCATTAATGTAAATCGCACCATTTGAAATATCCTCTCTTGCTTGGCGCTTGGAGGGTGAGATTGATGCTTGCACAAGCAAATCTACTAAGCCAATAGCTTCTTTCTCCATTTCAAATGTTGGCACATCCTTAAAGCCTTGTTTAATTTCATCTACAGATAACTGCTTTAAATCACCACTAAATAGGGATTCCGTAATCCGTTGTGCTTGCATTAAAGCTGCTTCTCCATGTACTGTCTTTGTCATTTCCTCTGCAAGACGTTTTTGCGCAACACGATTTTCTGGTCTGTTTTTCACTTCTTCCTCTAGCTCTGAAAGGACTTCATCAGAAAGGAACGTAAAATAGCGCAAAAATTTAAGGACATCACGATCATCTGTATTCACCCAAAACTGATAAAACTCATACGGACTCGTTTTTTCAGGATCCAGCCAAATGGCACCTCCAGCTGTTTTCCCAAATTTCGTTCCATCCGCTTTTGTAATAAGTGGAACTGTAAGTCCGAACACCTTTACTTCTTCGTCAAGGTTTTCTCTGGAGCGTCGAATCAATTCCATTCCAGCCGTAATGTTTCCCCATTGGTCACTTCCACCAACTTGTAATGTACAGCCTTCTTCTTCATAAAGCTTTAAATAGTCAAGTGACTGTAAAAGCATGTAGCTAAACTCTGTATAAGAGATCCCCTGCTCAATTCGTGCAGAAACGGATTCTTTTGCAAGCATGTAGTTAATGCTAAAAAATTTACCCGCATCACGTAAAAAGTCAATCACTGTCATTTTCGTTAACCAATCATGATTATTCCTGGCAACGACCGGATTTTCTCCCTTATCAAATTCAACTAGTTTAGCAATTTGTTCTTTAATTTTATTCGCATAGCCTTCCACTACCTCCGCGGTATTTAATGAACGCTCGGAATTGCGACCACTTGGATCGCCAATCATTCCCGTACCACCACCAACAAGGGCAATTGGACGATGGCCTGCTTTTTGAAATCGTTTAAGTATCGTGATTGGCAATAAATGACCAATGTGTAAACTATCTGCTGTTGGGTCAAATCCACAATAAAGCGTCACTTGATTCTCATTTAAATGCTTTCGAAGTCCATCCATATCTGTTGCTTGATTAATTAAGCCACGCTTTTCTAAATCCTGTAAAATATCCATTCTTTACTCTCCTTTAAAATAGAATTTCATCCTTTTTCTTGATCGGATTTGTGAAACGAAGAAATCAAAAAAAGCCCTTCCCTATAAAAAGGGACGAGCTTCTACACGCGGTACCACCCTTGTTGCAATTTAATTGCCACTTTGGTATTGATAACGATGCAAAACACCGTCTTTTCATGTCCTATGACATGAAAAGAAGCTCCAGATTGTAATTCGTTAGCAAATATATATCGACTTCCACCAACCGTCGACTCTCTTGGATAGGGATTTGCATCACTACTGCGATCTTTCTCAGCTATTGAATATAAAGTATAATATATTCTTACCACATCTCCATATAAAAAGCAATTTTTTTCTATACCTTCTCCACTTAACCGTATGGTATAATAAATATTGGAATTTTAGGAGGTTTTATAGTGGATTTCAAAAAATGGAGTAAACAAGCTTACCATAAAATAATATCACTTTGGCGTACTGGGAAACTCCAACGCTCATCGAGAATTACCTATGATGTTGTTTGGAATGTTATTCTCTTCTTCCTCATCATCGGATTTATTGGTGGTTTTTTTGGTCTTGGCCTAGGTGCAGGCTACTTTGCTGCACTCGTGAAGGATGAACCTATCCGTAGCTATGAAAGCATGGAAAAAGACATATACAATTACGAAGAAACGTCCAAGCTATATTTTGCTAATAACGTCTATATTGCAGACATTAGCTCAGATCTACATAGAGAAGAGACATCATTGGAAAATGTGGCGCCAATATTAATCGATGCCGTAATCGCTACAGAAGACGAATATTTTAACGAACATAAAGGAGTCGTTCCAAAAGCGATTGTTCGTGCAATCATTCAAGAAGTACTTAATATGGACATGAAATCTGGTGGAAGCACGCTCACGCAGCAGCTGATTAAAAATCAAATCTTAACAAATGAAGTTTCATTTGAACGTAAAGCAAAGGAAATTCTTCTTGCCTTACGATTAGAACAATTCTTTGAAAAGGATCAAATTCTGGAAGCCTATTTAAATATTGTTCCATATGGAAGAGATGCATCAGGTCGTAACATTGCAGGTATCCAAACCGCTGCACAAGGTATATTCGGTGTTAATGCTAAAGAACTGAATTTACCACAAGCGGCCTTTCTTGCAGGAATGCCACAAAGCCCGTATCAATATACACCGTTTAAAAATAGCGGCGGTCTAAAAGATAAAAAAGGATTGGAATATGGAATAAACCGAATGAAAATCGTTTTAAAACGAATGTATGAAGAAGGGTTTATTGCCTCTGAAAAAGAATATAAAGATGCTTTAGCTTATGATATTACAGCTGATTTTACGAAGCAGGTGAAAAAGTCCAGCGATAAATATCAATATGTTATTGATGAACTGGAGCTTCGCGCTGAACCAATTATAAAAACATATCTTGCAAAACAAGATGGTCATACAGAAGAAGACCTTAAAAAAGATAAAGAATTAAATGAGAAATACGATATTTTAGCAAGACGAAGCTTGAAAATGGATGGATATCGAGTTCATTCTACGATCGATAAAAAGATATTTGATGTTTTTCAAGATGTGGCCAAAAACTATAAACATTACGGACCGGATCGTACCATTCAAGAAAAAAATGGAGAAACTGGTAAGATTGAAACGGTGAAAGACCCTGTGCAAGCTGGTGCAATGCTGATAGAAAATAATACGGGAAGAATCATTAGCTTCGTTGGTGGTCGAGGGTATTCGACAGAAAAAAGGCTTGGCCAAGTGAATTTTGCTACCCGTACAATGCGACAAACTGGAAGTACTATTAAGCCGGTGCTAGACTATGCACCAGCTATGGAAATGGGAGTTGTTCAACCTGGAACACCTATTGCGGATATTGATACAAAATTAATTCCTGTGCCTGGTTATCCGTATGGGAAGCCTGGAAACTATGGGGAAGGCTTTCATGGTATCGTTTCTGCGCGTACTGCTTTAGAAAAATCGTATAATATTCCAGCTGCTCGAACATATTCCAAAATACTTCATGCTGATCCCGTTGGAACGTATTTAGAGAAAATGGGAGTTTCAACTTTAACGGCAGAGGATCATGAAAATATCTCGATGTCTTTAGGTTCAGGCGATATTAGTGTAGAAGAAAACACGAACATGTATACAACCTTTGGAAACGGGGGTAAATTTGTTGACGGGTACATGATTGAAAAAATTACGACAAAAGATGGAAAGGTCATTTATGAACATAAGCCAGAACCCCTCAAAGTGCTTTCACCACAAACGAATTATTTAACAATTGATATGATGCGTGATGTCATTAATTCAGGAACTGCTGCTTCTTTACGCTCATACTTAAAATATGGTGGAGTTGATTGGGCAGGAAAAACAGGAACAACAAACGATTATAAAGATGCTTGGTTTGTTGCAACTAATCCAAATATTACGATGGGCGCATGGATTGGTTATGATTCCAATGAGAGCTTGAAATATTGCCCTGGATGCACCTATAGTTATAGTCAGCGTAATATAAAGCTTTGGGCAGAGCTTATCAATGCTGCTACCAAAGTTAACCCTGAACTACTTGCACCAAAAGAACGATTTAGCCGACCAAGTGGAGTCGTGTCGCGGAGCTATTGTGGTATATCTGGTCTATTACCATCCGAGCTCTGTCAAGAAGCTGGACTAGTAAAAACAGATTTATTTAATGCAAAGTATGTTCCAAAGAAAAGAGATGACAGCTTAATTAGAGGCTCTTTCGTTAAGGTGAATGGTAAATCGGTAGTAGCAGGACCAAATACTCCAAAGGAGTTTGTTAATGGAGACGGATTAACCTTTAATCCAGCATGGTTAAAACGAGAAGGTTATGATAAGTTAAGTGACTTGTCCGTGCTTTTCCCAAGATCAGACCGGGAGAAATGGGAAAAGATTGGATTACCAAAAGGTGATTTAGGCGGCAAAGTGAAAGACGACGGAAAAGCTCCAGCAGCTCCTAGCTCGCTAGGAAAATCCGGCAATAAACTAGCGTGGAAAAAATCGTCGAGTAAGGATGTTGTTGGATATCGTGTGTATAGAAAAACAAAACCCGATGGAAACTACTCTCTGATCGGTAGCACAACCGACACGAGCTTATCAATATCTAGTAATCCAGCACTCTATCAAGTAAAGGCTGTCGATTACTTTGGACTTGAATCCAATGCATCTAAAGAGTTAATGATTGGAAAGTTTCCTGATCCTGATAAAGAAAAACCAGAAAAACCTAAACCAGATGATCCAAAAAAGGATGAAGACAAAGACAATGGTAATGAAAAGGATCCAGGCAATGGAGAAGAAGGTTCACCACCAACAGATCCCGGGTCAGGAGATAATAATTAAATAACGATTACATTTTGAAGAGGGGACCCCCCTCTTCTTTTTATGAAAAAATAGTTCTACGTTCATTTAAATAGTTTTTCAAAATATTCATAGTAATTACTAAAAAAACATCTCGTTATCCTGTATAATAAAAAATGAAACATCAATCGGTTGTTTTTCATCTCCACCCGATTGTTACATGAAAAATTTCTGATGTTTCTATCCCCATAACCCCCTCTCTTTCTTCGCTTACTTAGCGAGAGTGGGGTTTATTACAAGGTGATAAAAGCATAGGCGGATTATTTTAATAGGTGGTGACATAGTGAAGCATAAGAAGGCATATCATTCTATCACACGCTATACAGAAAATGAACCAATAATATTAGAGGGTCCACTCTCCTCTAAAGAGTTAGCAAGCTATCAGTTCCATGGACAACTAACTGCGTTTCGTCCACCAGACAAACAGTTCGAGGCAATTAAACAGATTGCTGATTTTCCTGAAGGACGTATTATTATTGCTCGATGCAAGGATGTTATTATTGGGTATGTTACTTACCTTCACCCAGACCCACTTGAACGCTGGTCAACATACAAGATGGATGATTTAATCGTGCTTGGAGCGATAGAAGTAGTACCGGAATTCCGTGGGTATAAAATCGCTTCTGGACTATTAGAGGTTTCAATGATGGACGATTTCATGGAAAATTATATCGTTATATCCACTGAATACTATTGGCATTGGGATTTAGAAGGGACAAAGCTAAGTATCTGGAATTATCGTAAGATCATGGAAAAAATGATGGCTGCAGGCGGCTTAAAACCAGCACCAACGGACGATCCAGAAATTATCTCGCACCCAGCAAACTGCCTAATGGTACGAATCGGAAAAAATGTACCCGCTGCTTCTATAAAGAAATTCGATGAGCTGCGATTTTTACAGCGGAAGAAATACCGTAGCATGAGAGGAGGATTTTAATGCTTGTAGAAGAAATTATGAAAACAGACGTCGTTACCTTACCACCGAATGCCCCAATTAAGGAAGCGCTTCATCTATTACAAACGCATCGCATTCGTCATATTCCTATTGTCAATACGAAGAAACAGGTAATTGGTATTGTTTCTGATCGAGATGTTCGTGATGCAAGCCCATCCATTTTTGATACAACCTCAGATAATTCGGCGCTAAGCAATGAAATTCAAACGATTATGAGTAAGCCTGTAGTGACTGTACATCCACTTGACCTTGTTGAAGAAATCGCAAGTATTTTTTATGACGAAGAATTTGCCTCGCTTCCTGTCGTTCAGAACAATCAATTGGTCGGGATAGTTACGGAGAAGGATATGCTGTACACATTGATTCAACTAACTGGAACGCATGTTCAAAGCTCTCATATCGAAGTAAAAGTGCCACATCGCCCAGGAATCCTTCCTGAGGTTACTGCGATTTTTGGAAAACGAAAAACGAATATTGTTTCTGTTTTAATTTATCCATATAAAGATGATCCGAACTTTAAGATTTTAGTTTTCCGTATCCAAACGATGAATCCACTTCCGGTTATTCAAGATTTAAAGAAAGCTGGCTATGAATTAATGTGGCCAAACAACGTGGAGGATAATGTATGAGCGGTAATGCTTCCTTCGTTTATTCGGATGCACTCTTGAACTATCATTTTCATTCGGATCATCCTTTTAATCAAAAAAGAGTACAAATGACAAAAGAGCTGCTAGAAGCAGCACATCAATTAGATCAAACTGACATCATTCCACTGCGAAAAGCAACCGAACAGGAGCTTGCCCTTTTTCATGATCCGCAGTTTATTGAGGCGGTTAAGCAAGCAAGTAATGGAGAGCTTTCAGAAACCACAGCAGCTAAGTATGGTTTAGGAACAGAGGATACTCCAATTTTTGAGAACATGCATGAAGCTTCCTCCCTATTAGTTGGTGGTACGCTAACAGCAGTTGACGCTGTATTAGAAAAACGTTCCACACATTCACTTCATCTTGGTGGTGGCTTACATCATGGATTCAAGCAAAAAGCTTCTGGTTTTTGTATTTATAATGACGGTGCTGTAGCTATAAAATACATCCGTCAGCACTATAACTTAAAAGTACTGTATGTTGATACAGATGCGCATCACGGTGATGGCGTCCAGTGGGCGTTTTATGATGATCCAAATGTATGCACATTTTCTATCCACGAAACAGGCAGATATCTTTTTCCTGGCACTGGAAATGTTAATGAGCGTGGAATTAAAGCAGGACATGGATATTCCTTTAATATACCGATCGATGCTTTTACGCAGGACGAATCTTTTTTACACGTTTATGAATCCGCTTTCAGAGAAATTACAGCATTTTTTCAACCAGATATTATTATTACGCAAAATGGAGCCGATGCTCATTTTCACGATCCGCTTACGCATTTAAGTGCATCGATGCAAATATATGAACGAATTCCACAGCTTGCACATGAACTAGCACATACTTATTGTGAAGGTAGATGGGTTGCATTAGGTGGCGGTGGCTATGATATATGGAGAGTAGTTCCACGTGCATGGGCACAAGTATGGAATGTAATGCGCTATGGTGTACCTAAATCAGGTTCATTACCCCTTTCTTGGTTAAAGAAATGGCAAAAATCAGCACCAGTGACGTTACCACGAACCTGGCAGGATCAAAGTGATACACTACCAAATATTCCACGTAAAGCTGATATTCAGGAAAAAAACGACAAGATGCTACAAGTTGCGTTAAAGTATACAAAAGGAAGAACAAAAACTTAATTACTTAAGAAAAAAGGCTCGTCCCTTAAATAAAGGACAGCCTTTTGTTTACTTATTCCTGCTCCATAATGATAATTTCCACACGCCGGTTTTTACTCCAATTGGCTGGCGAATCATTTGGTGCAATTGGTCTTGTATCTGCATAACCAACCGTAGAAAACCGTGATTGATCAAATTGATTTTCTTTAATCAAAAACCGTACAACACTACTAGCTCTAGCCCCCGATAATTCCCAGTTGGAAGGATAGCGATAATTAGAAATCGGTCGATTATCCGTATGACCTTCTACCTTCACGTGATTTGGAATCTTTTCCAAAAGTGACCCGACCTTATTCAAAAATGGCTTTCCAGAAGCAAGAATATCTGCTTCTCCTGAATCAAAAAGGACACTTTCCTGTAGAACAAGAACAACACCACGATCCGTCCGATTAGCTGTTATTACATTATGTAGTCCATTTTCATCAAGGTATGCTTCCACATCGCTCATTAAAGTATTTAAGGAATCCTCTTTGTTCTTTTCTTCCTCCGTCTGATCTTTCTTCCCTTCATCCGGTGTATCAAACTCATTGGATTGCTTACCACTTTCCTGTTGACTTGGGCTTTGCGTAGGGTTCTCCATTGGAACTGGAGATGGATTAAAATCAAATATCATTCGATTTCGGAATGATTCTGATACAGCTTCAAATTTCACTACATCAATTTGTGACATCGAGAAGAGCAATATGAAAAAAACGAGAATCAGTGTAACCATATCGGAATACGTTACCATCCATTTCGGTGCACCGAGCTTTTTGCTTTTTCGAATTTCTCTACGCTTCATGGAAGCTCTCCCTCGCGATAGAAGCTTGTGCATCGTCTTCTTCCTCTAATGATGCATCACTTGAAAGAAATGCGCTCAGCTTTTCTTCCAATATTCGCGGATTCTGCCCTGATTGTACACCAATAACGCCTTCTATAATAACTTGCTTTAAGAATACTTCTTCTTCTGTTTTATTTTCTAGCTTACTTGCCATTGGAATAAATACCAAGTTGGCAAGTACGGTTCCATACAGTGTTGTTAATAAGGCAACCGCCATGCTAGGACCTAAAGTTGAAGGGTCTTGAAGCGTATTTAGCATTAGTACGAGCCCAACTAATGTACCAATCATTCCCCAAGCAGGCGCATACTCTCCACATTTTTCGATAATCAGTCTTCCGCGATAATGCCGATCCTCTATCGCCGTTATTTCTGCACTCATTATGTCATGAATGACATCAGGCTCGATTCCATCTACTGTTAATAATATTCCTTTTCGAATAAATGGATCTTCTACTTCATCTAATTCATTCTCCAAGGCTAAAATACCTTCTCTTCTTGCCCGCTCCGACAATCTGATAAACAAGCGGATGAGCTCTGGTAGTTTCTGATCATGTTTACGAAAAGCCTCTTTAAGTACTTTGTTCGTCATCTTAATGTGTTCCATTTTAAAATTGATGAGTAACGAAGCAATAAGCCCTCCAATTACAATGAATATGGATGAAATATCAAAAAACGATGTTGCATTACTGCCACCTTTTGAAATGATAGCAAGCATAATCATAACAAAGCCTAATGTAATGCCGATTGGAGTTAATAAATCGCGTTTTCTCATATATTCTTCTCCCCAAACCATGTTGATTATTACCGAAACAACTAGAAAAGCATGTCCATCTTATAAAAATACTAGAAGGTTATATCTCGTGTTCTTACTTTATATATCGACATTATTTATCTTTTGTTGAGTTTCTTTCTACAATTCGATGTGGTAGTACGACATTTTTTTCTTCTACTTGTTCTTTATTCATATATTTAGTTAATAGGCGCATCGCTACTGCCCCAATATCATACATTGGTTGTACTATTGTTGATAATGTTGGACGAACCATTGTAGCTAATCTTGTATTATCAAAGCCAAATACTTCAAGATCATCTGGAATAGAATATCCCAAATCTTGTGCACCATGAATAACACCAAGCGCCATCTCATCCGACGCTACAAACACTGCATCAGGCTTCTCTTCTAGTTGAAGTAGTTTTTCAATCGACTTCATTCCAGAATCATACGTATAATCACCATGAATGATATATGCGTCATTTAATATCATTGCTGTTTCTTTAAAAGCACGTTTATATCCTTCGTACTTTAACTGATTAATGATTGTATCTTCTTCTCCTGAGATAAACGCGATTCGCTTATTCCCTTTGTCAATTAAAAACTTAGTCGCTTCAAAGGCTGCTGCCTCATAATCAATATTAACTGACGGAATTTTTCCAGAGCCATCATAGGTTGCTGCTAATACTACTGGAACGGAAGCAGTTGAAAACTGTTTAATGTGCTCTTCAGAAATATTTCCACCCATAAACAATATTCCATCCACTTGCTTTTCGAGCATGGTATTAATGAGCTGTAACTCTTTATCCATGTTTTGATCCGAATTACTTAAGATAATATTATATTTATACATCGTAGCTATATCTTCTATTCCTCTTGCTAACTCTGCAAAGAAGATGCTCGAAATATCGGGGATAATAGCTCCAACTGTTGTCGTTTTTTTACTTGCTAGTCCCCGCGCAACCGCATTTGGACGATATCCTAATTGTTCAATTGTTGCTAACACTTTTTTTCTTGTGGCAGGTTTCACATTTGGATTGCCGTTTACAACGCGTGAAACCGTCGCCATTGATACATTGGCTTCTCTGGCAACATCATATATTGTTATTGTCATTTGTAATTCCTCCTACTGCTATTTACTAATTTCGTTAAGGCTTGATTATTACTACATTAAATATTTCAAACGTATCCTCACTTTTGTTATTATCATACTCCAGGATGAGAAAAATTACAAAGAGTATGTGAAATTAAATACGAATAAACCATTATCTAGCATAGATGACTACAATTATGTCTCTTAATAAGATAAAAGCAAAAAAGATGATTTAAAACAAGCGTATTTAAATTAAAATCCAAAAAATTTCATGACAGTTTGAAAATGGGTTCGATTTCCTCGGGCACGGCCTCACCTAACTCGGAAAAGAAAGTCTGCTTTTCCGAGTAGATTTTCGGCTCGTGCTATTCCCGAAGGAAATCTCACCCATTTCAAATGCTCGATTTATTTCATTTAATTAAATGTAAGTTATTGTCGTCCATATTTCGTTCGGTAATTTTAGATGAAAAATTGTTTTGTCCCAGACTCTTTCCAATTCACTTAATTTGATTTTGAAGCTTCGTTATTTCATCCATGAAATGATGAAACATTGGAATATCCATTTGTTGCGCCGAATCCGATAATGCAACGGCTGGATCTGGGTGCACCTCTGCCATAATACCATCTGCACCGATAGCAAGTGCCGCTTTTGCCGTTGGCAATAATAAGTCTCTTCTACCAGTTGAATGGGTAACATCCACCATAACAGGCAGATGTGTCTCTTTCTTTAATATTGGAACGGCTGAAATGTCTAGTGTATTTCTTGTCGCTTTTTCATATGTTCGAATGCCACGCTCACATAAAATAATATTGCCATTTCCTCTAGAAATAATATATTCCGCAGCATTAATAAACTCTGCTATTGTCGCTGATAGTCCACGCTTAAGCAGAACAGGCTTATCTACATCACCTGCTGCCTTTAACAATTCAAAGTTCTGCATATTTCTTGCACCAATTTGAATAATATCTACATAGTCAAGGGCTTTTTCAATATGCGCTGGATTAACAATTTCACTTACAACAGCAAGATCGTATTTATCAGCTACCTTCTTCAAGATTTCTAATCCCTCTAAGCCAAGTCCTTGAAAGTCATATGGTGAAGTACGTGGTTTAAAAGCACCACCGCGCAAGAATTTAATTCCTCTTTGCTTTACTGCAGCTGCAACTTTTTCAACTTGTTCATACGTTTCCACTGAACAAGGACCGATGACATATTGTACTGCTCCATTTCCAATTGACGTATCCTGGACTTGAATGATCGTATCTTCTGGCTTCTTCTTTCGAGAAACAAGCAATGCTTTACGATGATCATCCTCTTGCAGCTCCAAGCTAGCTTTAAAAATTTCCTTAAATATATGTTCAATCGTTGAACTTTCAAAAGGCCCTTCATTCTGTTCTACAATTTTGTTTAGCATTTCCCGTTCTCGCACCGGATCGAACCGTTTCATACTTTGTTTATTTTTAATCGCACCTATTTCTTGGACAAGCTTCGCGCGTTGATTGATCAATTGTAATAATTTCAAATTTACTTCATCCAATTCAGCGCGTAATTGATCCATCTTCAAATTACTCATTGAAATCCTCCCCCTAACGTTTTTTCTCGAGTCAAAATAATAATTAGAGACAATTATAGCTAAAAATTTTTCCTTTGTCATTAATAAGTTTATAATTAAGTCGATATTAATACTGAACGGTTTTGCTAGAAAAATAGAAGCATATTTTCTAGATTACTTGCGAAAGGAATTAATCTAAATGAACGATTTAATTTTTGCACTAGATATCGGTACACGTTCTGTTACAGGAATTATTCTTAAAAAAAGTGAAGATACATTTGAACTTATTGATTATCATATGGTTGAACACAAAGTAAGGTCCATGCAAGATGGTCAAATTCACGATGTCGTTAAGGTAGCCGAAGTAATAATAGAAGTAAAAGCACACCTTGAAAAAAAACATGGTCCACTGCTAAAGGTATGTGTAGCAGCAGCTGGTAGAGCTTTAAAAACAATAGAAGCAACAGCCTCCATGGAGCTACATCAACAACCAATTTCCAATATGGAAACCATTAAACATTTAGAGTTAAGTGCTGTGCATACAGCACAATTAGAGCTTATTGCACAAGAGAACCACGTTAAGTCCCTTGATTATTACTGTGTCGGCTATTCTGTACTTCAATTTAAATTGGATGGCGATCAAATTGGTTCCCTATTAGAACAAGCTGGTGAAGAAGCAAAAGTAGAGATCATCGCTACCTTTTTACCTAAGGTTGTCGTAGAATCTTTAATTGCTGCACTTTCTCGGGCAAACCTAGAAATGGAAGCACTCACATTAGAACCGATTGCAGCGATAGATGTGTTAATTCCAAGCTCTATGCGCAGGCTCAATGTTGCACTCGTTGACATTGGCGCAGGCACGAGTGATATCGCTTTAACTGATAAAGGAACGATTGTTGCATATGGAATGGTGCCTGTAGCTGGTGATGAAATTACCGAAGCGGTTAGTGATGAATATTTACTTGATTTTCCGAAAGCAGAAAAAACAAAGCGAAATATCGTTGAAAATGGAAAAGATGTCGTTGCTGATATTTTAGGATTCGAAACTACCATTACATATAATGAACTTGTTTCCCAAATTAGTCCAAGTATCGAGAAGCTCGCTGACGCAATCGCGGAAGAAATATACCGCTTGAATAATCGTTCTCCTAAGGCTGTAATGCTTGTTGGTGGGGGAAGTTTAACACCCGAACTAACGAAAGTGCTTGCAACGAAGCTACAATTACCAGCAAATCGAGTTGCGGTAAGAGGAATAGATGCCATTGAACAGCTCGAGCAAACTGACCTGCTTCCTACTGGTCCAGATTATGTAACACCAATTGGAATCGCAATTGCAGCAACTCAAAATCCTGTACATTATGTTTCCGTAAGAGTTAATGGTAAAACAATTCGCATGTTTGAGATGAAGCAACTTACCGTAGGAGATGCCTGTGTTCAAGCGGGATTAGAGATAAGAAAATATTACGGTCGACCAGGTATGGCAGCGATGATTCAGCTAAATGGAAAAGAAATAACCCTTCCAGGGGGATATGGAAACCCACCACAACTTACGTTGAACGGTGTTCCAGTAACAGTTGATGATAGAATTCATAATGGTGATATTTTACAAGTAGAAAAAGGCGCAGATGGGACTGCTTCCATTATTACAGTAGAAGAGCTTATTGGGGAGATGCCTACAATTACAGTAAACTTTGAGGAACAAGAATACACTGTAGATCCACAAATTTATATCAATAGGCAACAAGCTTCTAAGCATGCTTACATTAAAGATAAAGATCGTATTGATTTAAAGCAGCCGAAAACAATACGAGATTTCCTCCAGTTTATAAAACGTGACACTTTGTTAGCGGACAAACAATTTGAAATTATCGTTAATTATAAAAATCTAGCATTAGAAGCTGGTGAAACAACGTTCTTTGTGAATGGAAAGGCTACTTCAATAGAGCATCCATTAAAGCATCGTGACCTCCTAGAAGTCACTTATGCAAAAGAACCGACAGTGCATGACCTTTTAAAGCAGCTTGATAAAAATTACTGGACGACTATTTCTATTACGTTCAATGATCAGCCTGTAACATTAAAACAAAAACAGCTTGTTGTTACAAGAAATGGAGTAGAATTAGATGAACAAGAAACATTACATCCTAACGATGAAATCTCCATCACAGAGAAAAAAAACGTATCCTTCATCTTTCAAGATGTATTCCGTTTTGTGGATATTGATTTGGCAACTATTACAGGAAACTTTAAGTTATACAAAAATAAAAACGTGTCCAGCTTTGACGATCCTATTCAAACGGGTGACCGTCTTTCCATCAAATCATAAAGTGGGTCTAAAAAAACTTCTTTCCATTTAAAGATGGAAAGAAGTCTTTTTTTTACTTTTCTTTTTCTAGTTCATCCGCTGCCTTTTCCATTTGTTCTGCTACGTCATTCGCTGCTTCTAAAGCTTCATCTTCTTTTTTTCTTTTTTCTTGGAGCTTCGTTTGCACCGTATTGGTCAGATCCTGTGTTTTTTGTGAAACAGTCTTCGTTAATTCAGAAGTTGATTGTACTGCCTTATCTTTCCATTCATTTCCTTTCACCAACGCTTTTTCCTTCCAATCGATTCCTTTCACTTGTGCGTTATCCTTCCATTCATAAGCACGTTCTTTTACCTTTAATGCACCTTCATTAATATCTTCTCTAAGCTCTTTTCCTGCTTTTGGTGCAAGCATTAATGCTAAACCAGCTCCAACTGCTGCTCCCAGTATCGTACCAATTAAAAAATCTTTACTATTCACATTATCACTCATGTAAATTCCTCCCCTAATATCTATTTAGATTTGCTTTTCTTCCATAGATCGACCATTGCCGCTCCCCATTTCACAGCCTGGGATGCTTGGTCTTTATTTCGGTAAGCATTCTCCGTAATACTAGTTGAAAGCTGACGAAGTGAACTATTAAAGTCCTTTATCGTTTCTCCAATACCCTTTGCTCCATCAAAGATACCATCTAGCTTCGATGTTTTTTGATTAACATCCTCTGCTAATTGATTTGTCTTCTTTAATAGTTCGGTTGTTTCAGAAGTTATTCCTTCCATTTGCTTTTCTAAACCTTCTAACGTATTAGCGACATTGTTTAAGGTGCGTTGTGTTGCTTTCAAAGTGATTGCCAAATAAATAACCAGAACGGCAAAAGCAACAGCCGCAATGATTGCAGAAATGTATAAAAGACTTTCCATATAAGATAACAGCTCCTTCTCTATTCTATTTATTGCTATGTGGAAAGTATAGCTTGCTCACATGTAAATCCCAAAGTTAACGATTCTTTTTATTATTTACCCTCGTTTTTGTTCGTTAAACATAACCTATGTTAGTATGCCTCAAAAAGTAAGGTAACTATGTACTAATTTCGACAAAGACTAAAAAAATCCTGCATCATTTTAGAACTTTATATCTTAATTATAACAAAAAGAGTCTATGATTTTCATTACTAGACTCTTTTGTTGCATCTATTGGTTAAATTAAACTTGTGAGATGTTGGTTTCATACGCTTGCTGAAATTTTTGAATGTCTCCAGCACCCATAAAGATTAAAATATGATCTGTATGGCTGGACAATGTATCGATATTTTCCATCGTAAGGATATTACTATGGTGAACAAGCTTTTGTAAATCATGAATTGTTAGCTGTCCACTTTCTTCTCTTGCAGATGCAAATATGTCACATAAATAAACATGATCGGCTAGATTAAGACTATCTGCAAACTCCTGTAAAAACGTTTTTGTTCTTGTAAATGTATGTGGTTGAAAAATAGCGACAATCTCTTTTTCTGGATATTTTTTTCGAGCTGAATCAATCGTCGCCGTAATCTCCTTTGGATGATGCGCATAGTCGTCAATCAAAATTTGATTGCCTATTTTTTTCTCTGAGAAGCGACGCTTTACACCTTGAAAGGAGTATATATGCTTGATTATATCTGTGTCAATACCTTCGTAATGACAAATTGCGATTACAGCTAAAGCATTAAGTACATGATGATCCCCGTACATTGGTATCGTAAACGTATCATAATACGTATTGCGAACATATACTTCAAAAGAAGTCCCATTTCCGGTTTGCATCACATTTTGCGCTTGAAAATCGTTTGTAGGTAAAAATCCATAATAAACAACCGGAACCTTTGCCTGGATTTGCTGTAATTGTTCATCATCCCCACATGCAATTATTCCTTTTTTTACCTTATCAGCCATGGACTGAAATGCATCAAATACATCATTAATACTTGAGAAATAATCTGGATGATCAAAATCAATATTTGTCATAATAGCATAATCCGGTTCATACTTTAAAAAATGCCTTCTATATTCACATGCTTCAAAAACGAAATATTTACTATCCACATGGCCCTTTCCAGTACCATCTCCGATTAAATAGGAAATTGGAAATGCATGATCTAGCACATGGGCAAGTAAACCGGTTGTAGATGTTTTTCCATGAGCACCTGTAACAGCAATACTTGTATATTGCTTTAACCATTCCCCTAAAAATTCATGATAACGGTAAAAGGTTACTCCACGTTCTTTCGCAGCCTTTATCTCAACATGATTATCAGGAAACGCATTACCCGCTATAACGGTGTAGTCATCCTTGATGTTTTCTTCTGAGAAAGGGTAAATCGGAATGTTCTTTGCCTCTATTGCTTCTTGCGTAAAAAAACGTTTCTCCACATCCGAGCCTTGAACGGTTTCACCTGAATCATGAAGTATTTGGGCAAGTGCACTCATTCCCGTTCCCTTAATACCAATAAAATGGTAAGTTGTCATATAAAAGAACCTCCAAATATATATGTAGGAAAAATATCTTTTTCCCAATATCAATTAACCTAGGTGAATAATTCACCAATATCGATAATTATAGCAAAAGATAACAAGGAGCGAAACTGCTTTTTAATCCCGAAGAATAAGACCGTTTACATTGTTTGTTTATGATACTCTACCTTTTCAAGTCGCGGATTAGGACGAAAACGTCTTCCTTCCTTGGCGGATGGTGTTCCATTTAATAAGACATTATCACCAGTAAAGCCAATGTTAATTTTCAACAGACTTCCACCAACTCCATACATATCAACAGGAACTCCGAGGTTCTCAAAATGACGAATTCGCTCTTCTACAAACCCACCACTAACAACAATTTTCACGTGCTGATAGCCTTCCTCATCTAATGCCTTTCTTAAAGCAAATACAAGCTCTGGATTTACCCCGCGCGGATCAAAGGTTCCCATTAAATGATGGTTTCGTAAAAAGTATTTATCCACCAATGTTCTGGATGTATCGATGCGTACACCTTTTAAATCCTTCCCGAATTGGCGTGCTACCTTTAACGAATCAGTAATTGCATCATTATTATAGTCAACAAGCGCAACTAAATCATCCTCAGGATACATTTCATGATATGCTCTTGAAGCAGCAACAACATCCCCGCGGAACATTTGAATAAGTGCATGAGGCATTGTCCCCATACCTTCCTTTCCCCACCACTCATTCATAGCATGGGTCGCCTGTGCAGTAGAGCCACCTATAAATGCTGCATAACCATCTCCTGCTTGCTGTGTATAATGATCATCTCTATCTCCCATAAAAATAACTGGTTTTTGCTTACCAGAAGATCTAGCCGCTTTCACTACATTATATACATTTGTAGCGACTGATGTTCTCCTAGCTAGTATGCCATCGATTATCCCTTCTAAAAAACCAAATTGCTGATAAGCACCTGATATCGTTAATACAGATTCATATGGCTTGATTTTATCGCCATCCTTCAACGAATATATTTGCAATGTTTCTGGATTTTCTGCAAATGTATGAACGAGTGCAATAGCTTCATCTGTTCCACAAAGCACCGCTTCATCCTTTTGAAAAAACTGCATCGTCACATAATTATCAGGAAGCTTCTTTTCTGCAATTTCTTTTGTTTTTAAAAAATATACTGCCGAGAACCATCCCTCACTAATCCGTTTATCGAATTTGAACGTACGGTTGGTTAAACGATCTATTTTCCCTTTTAGTTTTTCTTCAATTTCTTTCATGACTTTCTCCCTTGATACTATTTTTTATAGTCCATCTATACTATCATATAAAAACGTCTCCAATTAAACAAGTTAAGTACGTTGCTTAATCCATATTATCCTGCCACTCTTCCAGTTGTGTTTGCGTAATTAGAACATCCCGTGGCTTACTTCCGTTTTGACCTGAGATGATGCCTTTTGACTCCAACGCATCAATTAATCTTGCTGCTCGATTATAGCCAATTTTAAATTGTCTTTGCAATAAAGAAGTACTTGCACTATTATGTGCCATTACAAATTGAATCGCTTCCTGAAGAAGTTCATCCTCTTCTTCGTCAACAGATAGCTGCTGTAGCAATGTCTCCTGCTCAAATAAATAATTAGGAGGAGCAATATTTCGCACATAGTCTGTCACACGTTCAATTTCATCATCTGATACAAATGGTCCCTGAAGGCGAATGCTTTTTCCAGCTCCATTTTCGACAAATAACATATCCCCTCTACCGAGCAGTTTTTCTGCACCAGCGCTATCAATTATTGTTCGCGAATCAACCTGTGAAGATACACTAAATGCAATCCTCGTCGGTATATTTGCCTTAATTAAGCCTGTAATTACATCTACGGACGGTCGTTGTGTCGCTAATAATAAATGAATCCCACATGCACGTGCTTTTTGCGCAATTCGACAGATCGCATCCTCCACATCCTGCGGAGATACCATCATTAAATCTGCTAATTCATCAATGATAATTACAATATAAGGCATTTTTTCATCAAGTCGATTTTGTTGCTCCATTTTTTGATTTAATCGCTTAATATCTCGTACACCTTCCTGAACAAAACGATCATACCGCTCTTCCATCTCATTCACAGCCCATTTTAACGCTGCTGTTGCAGCCTTTACATCTGTGATGACTGGAGAAATTAAGTGAGGGATACCATTATAAGGTGCAAGCTCAACCATTTTTGGATCAATAAGAATAAATTTAACTTCTTCATGGTTTGCTTTATAAAGCAAACTAAGCAAAATCGTATTAATACAAACACTTTTACCTGAACCAGTAGCTCCCGCTATCATTCCATGTGGCATCTTTTGAATATTCGTTACGATCGGTGAACCGTCGATATTGAGGCCTAATGCAATCGTTAACGGAGAGGTACTTGATTTAAATTGTTCTGTTTCCAAAATTTCTTGTAATCCTACCATGCTTGCCTGTGGATTAGGCACTTCGATTCCAATTGTATTTTTCCCCGGAATTGGTGCTTCAATACGGATATCCCGTGCTGACATATTCAGCTTCAAATCGTCACTTAAGTTCTTTACTTTACTTACTTTAACACCCATTTCAGGTTGAACCTCAAATCTAGTGACAGCAGGACCTTGCGTTGCATTCACCACTCTTGCACGTACATTAAAATGCTTTAACGTTTTCTCAAGCAGTTGCTGCTGCTCCTCCACCCATATCGAATTTTCGTTCCCTTTTACTTCTGGATCATCTAATAAATGAAGTGGAACGGATGCTGACGATTCCTTATTTTGCTCTATCTTCTTTATGTCTCTTTTATCCTGTAAACGCTTTTTATCTTTTGGTGTCATCATGACATTATAAGGAACAGAAGAAGTGTTATTACTTGCTACCACACTAGTATTTGAATATGGCTTTTGTTTTGATTTCTGTTTATCCACTTCTAGCTGATTCGGTTCCGTTTTTTGCTCTTTCCAATTATCTTCAGCGAAAGAATAATCGGTATCTTGTTTAGGAACTGAAGTAGAAATGTCTACTTGCTCCTCCGTATTTACTGTAGCTGCAGGTTGGTCCTTAAATAAAGGTTGTTCCTGCTGCTTATTCTCTTCGATTAGTGTTTCACTTTCTTTTTTGTCCAAATATTGCTGTTTTCTCATAAATGCCGGTACATTTTCTAGTTCTTCTTTCTGACTGGCTCTACGAGGATGAAAGCCGTAAATCGGAGAAGGAACATTTGTTGGTTGAAACGGCTTTTTTTCATCCTTAACTCGACGATAATTATTGTCTTTTACTTCATTGTTAATTTTATGATCATACTCTCTCGTCTTCTTTGCCCGACGCTGATATGCTGGAATTTCAGTTGGATTCACTTTTTCAGTCGAATCCGGGATTACCGGAAATCGAAAAGGAGTCTCTTTTGGATATTGATAAGCTATCTTTGCTTCTACTTCAGTTGATTGAACCGAGCCGATAGGATATTGTGGTTTTTTCGTTTCTATATCATCAACCTCTACTTCTACCTCTACTTCCTTCCAAATAAAGTGTTCTATCTTTTTCTTCCACTTATCCCACATATATGTTCACTCATTTCCTTGAATTCATTTCTAGCTAATATTCTACCAGTTTTATACCTTCTTTTGCAGGATTCTTGGTAAATATTCGCAATCGATGTTCTCCCTTTATATCGGTAGATGCGTGCAACCTTATAAATAAAGCAACCCATGTCTGAAGACCTGGGCTGCTTTATATTATAAAAAGCTTGAGAAACTAGACCTGAAAGGCGTCACCAATCTCATGCGTATCCTCTAATACGTAAATTCCTTTTTCTTGCGGTGCATTCGGCAAGCCAAGCTCTTTTTGCGAGCATATCATACCGTTCGAAGGAACACCACGTAATTCTGTCGGTTTTATTCGTAATCCACTAGGCATCGTTGCTCCAACCTTGGCAACTACAACTTTTTGTCCTTTGTCCACATTTGGAGCGCCACAAACAATTTGTAATGTTTCTGTGCCTACATCAACTTGGCACACGCTAAGCTTATCTGCATTTTCATGGGCTTCTTTATTTAACACATAACCAACAACAAACGTCGGGCTTAAATCGAAGTCAAGCTCATCTTGAAGCTGATGCGTTTGAAATAACTTTTCCAGCTCCATTAAAAGCTGCTCATTCATTGTTATCCGACCAGTTGAATGAAGCTGCAAATGCTTCGATGCTTCCAAAATATTATAGCCTAATCGTTCTCCATGATTGTCGGTAATTTTAACAATTGGTCCGTATATTTCATGCTTTATTTCATACCTATTTCCTTCTTTTAATGGGATAATAAGCACATCTCCAATACCATTCGGATTATAAAAAACATCCATTCAACTCACTCATTTCTAAGTTATTTTTCTGGGCGGTTTTTAGCCAAAATAAAAATAGGGGTCAATTTTTTATCCTCATAAACAAAAGATAACGATGTAACCGGAATTCGTCCTTCTGCAAAAAATTTCATCGTCATTTGAGCAAGAATATCATAACCCATTTTATTTTGTATATCTGCGATTATAAAAACATCCTGATGCGGAACAGATAAGGCTAGTTCACCCTTACTATTTGCTTTCATTTCCTCTAGAAATGCCTCATTCAGTATGCGACTTGCATCATATCCATCCTGCATAGCAACAAAGTAAAAATCATTATCCGCAACTGTATCCTTTTTCACATCATTTCGTAATGAACGTAAATTAAAGGTCGCTATTTCATCGATATGAGCCGCTGTCCAGCCTTCTTGTTTTAGTAAAGGTGCATCAATTAATCGATACGATTTACCTAAATCGAGCGCATAATAAACACGTGTTTCCGCGGTATGCTCCTTGTAAATGAGCGCTTCTCCTGCCTTAGTTTTCGTTGGAAAGGAAGCGGCTCGGATTACAGGATAGATATTTTTTTCCATTCCTTGTAAGGAATAAGTTTGATTCATAATGCGCAAGGATTCCTCAATATGCTCCTTTAGTTCTTCAATTGCTACCTCTCCACGAGCATTAAATTTAGCTACAACATTTGGAAGAGTTATCGTTACGCCCTGCTTCGTATCTTTCCATTCTATCCGGAATGTATCATTGTTCCGATCATATGACGTCTGATAATTCGGGTTGGAAAGCTGCTGCTCTAGTATGTTCTTCAATTTAATACTAGTCATCTTCATCGCTTTTCCTCCTCGTCTCTAGCAAGCATTACGCAAATAGATCTTCTAAAAATTGTTCAATTTCTTCTTTTGTCTTTCGATTCTTGCTTACAAATCTACCAGCTTCCTGCCCTTTATGCATGGCAATAAAGCTTGGTATACCAAATACATCTAGTTCTTGGCAAAGCTCAATAAATTGATCTCGATTTATCATTACAAAGGTATAATCCGAAAATCTATCTTCTAATTCAGGTAAGATTGGCTCTATTACGCGACAATCTGGACACCAATCTGCCGTGAATAAAAGAACTACCTTATCTTTGCTTATCAATTCATTATACTGTTCCATTGTTTCTAATAATTGCATCTTATCAACTCCCAATTCTTATAATAGCTTTGTTTTTCTTTACTTTCAATGATGTTGTTTAATTCGCTATACACTCCCTAGGAATAAAAAAGCTATCCAAAATTAATATGGATAGCTACTATTCATTCATTTTGGAACGCTAGTGAGAGTGCTATTTTCATTAATTCCCTTGCATCATTTTCCAAGTTTGTCTTTGGTGTAAAAGTCGTTATTTTTACACCGCCTACTCCAACTTGCAGCTCATAATGATTTTCCTCATCTGGAACAATTCGAATATAACCGAATTTTTCTTTATCTTGAAATGATTCGATAAGAAGTGCATCTTCATTACGTGCCGCTGCAGTATAGTTCAGCTCACTGTCCGCTGATTCTAATCCGTTATTAAAAATAAGGAATGTTTGCTCTTTATTCTCTAAAATAATATTGTTTTTATCTTGTTCCGTTACATGAAAACCTTTTGGCAGATAAAAAGGCAAATCTGCTTTCTCACTATTTTCACCCTCATTTGCTGCATTTTTGAAGGTGCGTTCTGCTATTTTTCGTGCATCCTGAATGATTGTCTTTTCTGATTTATATTCTGATATTGTCAGCCCTACAATAAATATTACTAAAGCAAGAATGACTAATAATGTTGGTCGCTTCAATTTGCTTCCCCCTACTTAAGGCCTATTATGTCCATTTATATCTTACTAGAAATCATAAAATTTGCAAGGAGAACGTTTGAAACGCTTTAATTTTTGCTGTGTTTTGATTAATATGGAGGTGAGAGATTTTTAAATGGAGGGAATTACATGGAGTTAACCGTTTATCTAGCAGGACAAATTCATGACAACTGGCGTGAGGAAGTTGCACAGAAAGCGAAAGAAAAGAGTCTACCACTTACGTTTGTAGCTCCACAAACAAATCATGATCGTTCTGATAATGTTGGTGAAGATATCCTAGGACAACAACCGAACAAACTCTTTAAAGACGATGCAGCTTCAAGTATAAATAATTTACGAACACAAGTATTAATGCAAAAAGCAGACATTGTAATTGCACTCTTTGGTGAAAAATACAAGCAATGGAATACAGCAATGGATGCCAGTGCTGCAATTGCGATGAACAAACCGACGATTATAGTTCGTCCTGAATCTCTTATTCATCCTTTAAAAGAGCTTTCTAATAAAGCAAATGTAACTGTTGAAACCGTCGATCAAGCTTTAGATGTGTTAGCTTATATTTTTGAATAAACAAACAGGGCTATCCTATCTGTCAAATAATTGACTTTAGGATAGCCTTCTTATTTCGTTCTATTTTATTATTTCATGTATTCCCATTGGCCACGAAGAATTTTCACAACATGTTCAAACATATCACTTCTGGTGATATGACCATTGGTAAATATCCCAATAGCTCCTTCTTGTTTTCGAACATCCTTCTTTTGAACATAAGCATCCATTATATAGCCGAGTTCTTCTCCTACATCTAATTGGCTCTTAATTTCCTTTGGCAACGGAATTTTTGCTCCACTTGCTGTATAAATCCGACTGTCTGGTGTCACCAATGCACCCCAATTACATAGGTACATTTCGTCATCCATTCTCATGACACCACCTTCAAGTCCGATTCCGATGAAAGGTGGATTCACATTGCTGCATTGTTTTGCTCGATTCACAGCGCCAAGCTTTGTTTCATGATCTGAAAACGGCTGTGCAGCAACATGCGAAGGAACATCCATTCCAATAACCTCTGCCTCTGGAAAAACTTGTGCTACTGCTTTTATTTTTGCTGGGTTTTTCGAACCAACTCTAATTTGCATAATACCCTCCAACATCTTTCCAAAGCTTTTAAGCTACAGAAAACTAGCTATTTGCTCTTATTAAATCAACCGTATTTTGATCCGTAGATTTGACAAGCTTTACAATTAATTCTTTTGCGGCAGCGTAGTCATCCACATGAATAATAGATGCTGATGTGTGAATGTATCGTGAACATATACCCACTACTGCAGAAGGTACGCCATTTCCAGTTAGATGAACACGACCAGCATCAGTGCCACCCTGAGAAATAAAATACTGATAAGGAATGTTGTTCGATTCAGCTGTATCCAGAACAAAGTCCCTTATTCCTTTATGCGTAATCATAGAACGATCAAAAATTCGAAGCAATGCTCCTTTTCCTAATTGACCAAATTCCTTTTTATCACCAGACATATCATTAGCTGGTGAAGCATCTAACGCATAAAATATATCCGGTTTGATCATATTTGCCGCAACCTGTGCACCACGTAATCCTACTTCTTCTTGTACGGTTGCACCAGAATATAATTCGTTTGGAAGTGTTTCATTTGCTACTTCTTTGAGCAATTCAATGGCTAACCCACAGCCATACCGATTATCCCATGCTTTAGCAAGGATTTTTTTAGGATTTGCCATTGGTGTAAATGGACAAATCGGAACGACAGTTTGACCTGGCTTAATTCCAATTTTTTCTGCATCTTCCTTATCATCGGCTCCGATATCAATGAGCATATGTTTAATTTCCATCGGCTTCTTACGCTGCTCATCCGTTAAATTATGCGGAGGAATAGAACCGATAACACCAGTTACTGGTCCCTTTTCCGTCAATATTTGAACACGTTGGGCTAATAGAACTTGATTCCACCAGCCTCCAAGTGGCTGAAAACGTAGCATGCCATTTTCTGTGATTTTGGTCACCATAAAGCCTACTTCATCCATATGTCCAGCAACCATTACCTTTGGACCCGTTCCTTTTTTAACCCCAAAGACTCCACCGAGGTTATCGTGAATTAATTCATCTGCGTATTTTTCTAATTGCGATTCCATAAAAGTGCGTACAAGTTTTTCATTTCCTGGGGCACCATGAAGCTCTGTTAATGTTTTAAATAATTCCATCGTATCGTGTTTCATTCGTTCTCGTCACCTCTTCAAATATGTAATATATTTAGTATAACGGATATCTCCATATTTTTTCTACAAATCGTCTTGATTCCATTCAATAATATTTTCTATTTGCACGCACATCATGTATACTAAAAAATAGAAGTAACAATTGTTACCAACGTGTATTTATGAAAAATTAATAAAGCTAAAATTACTTTGCAAGAGGTGAAATGATGAGTAGAAAAAAAGTTATTCTTGCTGCAGGTCTTGGTGTTGCAGCTGGATACTTAGCAAAAAGACAAATGGATCAGCTACAAAAAATCACACCAGAGAAAGCATTAAAAAATGCGAAAGATACATTTAAAAAACAAGGTCCAATAAGTGGTTCATGGATTTATATGAAGCCAGAGGAAGTAGAAAAAAACGGGTTAATTTACGAAGCTTATCGTGGCGGAGTTACTAGAAACATCGATGGAGAAAATAAGCAGTTTGAATTTTACGTAGACACAGAAACGGGAGCGGTCATTGATTCGATTGAAACAACATAACCGTTAGCTATATTATTTCCTTGGAAATAAAAGGGTAAGCTCGATGATTATGAGCTTACCTTTATTTTTTTCAATTAGCTATTTTCTTTTTTATAACCCGATTCATTACTTTCTGGATAAGCATAGCGTTGTCTTTCGACCGCATCTATCTTTTTACCACTCTCATCAAATTTAATGGCTCGATAGTATGCATCGTGATAAAACGTATACCACGCATTTTTTTCATAGCCAAATTGCATCCATTTCTCCTTTTCATGTACCGAATCCACCGGATAATCATCATAAGCCAGTGCCCAAAGCTTGTTTTGATGTCCATGTGTAGGCATAATATCCGCCATATGGATAAAACAATCCGCACCATCCTCAAATACGATAATGCAATGCCCATTACTATGACCACCTGTATGAATCATTCGTAAACCGGGAACAATTTCTAACTCCTTATCAAACGTTTTGACCTGCGAAATAATCGGCTTCCAATTCATTTCCCAGTACGTATTGATCGATCGAATATTTGGATGCTGCATTTCTTCCCATTCGATAGCAGAAGTATAAATAACTGCATTTTGAAAAACCGGCTCATAGTTATGCTCATCAACAGGTTTTGTCAGTCCACACGCATGATCAAAGTGAAGATGCGTCATTAAGACAACGTCAATATCTGCGACAGTCAATCCATGTGCTGCTAGCGACTTTTCAATCGCAGATTCCTCACGCACTCCAAAGTTTCGCACTTGCTTTGCTGTTAATTTAGCATTTCCCATCCCTGAATCAATTAATATCCGTTTTCCATCAACTAATAAAAGAATAGGGTCTGTACGTAATTCGATTTGATTTTGTTCATTAACAGGATATTTTTTGCTCCATAATGCTTTTGGCACTACTCCAAACATCGCACCTCCATCCAAAAAGTTAACTCCCCCTTGAAGCCAAGATAACGAAGCTCTGCCAACTTGCAAGTTTTCCAATTCAATCTCCCCCCATTATGTATATTAAGAACAGGAAATGTTCTTTTTTTAGAATTGTTTCCAAAAACACCTTTAAAAATAGTTTACCGAATACCTTCTCCGCTTGCAAACGCTCTCATTCATTTTATATAAAGAGAAAAGCCTTGATTAGAGAATCAAGGCTTCTTATTTGTTAAACGATGCTTTACAGCGATAAATAGGTTGTCCTTTCGCTGAAAATTTCGCTTCGTATTCCGTTTGAATATTCGTAGGATCTGCTTCTTGATGCAAATTCAAATTTACTTCCGTTAATTTCATACCATACTGTGAAAAACTAACTAGAGAATATTCAAATAACCCTTGATTATCTGTCTTCATAATTAGTTGTCCATCTGTTTCCACTATATGTTGATATTTATCTAAAAACGTGTGATAAGTTAACCTTCTTTTTTCATGACGATTTTTTGGCCATGGATCGGAAAAATTCAAATAAATCGTGGAAATCTCGTTTTCATTAAACACTTCTGCGATGTTTTCAGCATTTTCATTTAAAAGCACGATGTTTTTTTGTTCCGTGTCTAATACCTTTTGAGCGGCAGTTACAATGACGCTTTTTGCTAATTCGATACCAATAAAATTCACATCTGGGTATTGCTTAGCCATACCACAAAGAAATTGCCCTTTACCGGTTCCTATTTCAACATGAATCGGATTCGTATTTCCAAAAAGCTGCTGCCACTTTCCTTTATGATTAGTCGGATCTGCAATAATTAGTTCGTGATGTTCTTTTATAAAATCATCTGCCCAAGGCTTATTTCGTTGTCGCACTTTACTCACTCTTTCCTTCTATACGTTATATTCTTTATACATAATTTCTAATAATAAACAAAAACTATTCCTAGAGGTGATTCCATGACATTAAATACGAGCCATTTACTTACATTATTAAGCGATATTCTGGATGAACACCAAACAGATTTAAATGGGGAAGTAGCCGAATATCAGCAAATTAAACGTCTTGTAAAAACAATGATTGCACAAAATCATATTACAGATGAACAGCTTCAACAAATGCTGCCAGAAATATATAATTACGGCATCAAAGGAGAAACTGTTCAAAATATGCAAGAGCACATCGATTCAAATAAAAACAATATCGAACAATGGTTACAAACGATTGATCGCATTAACCTCGAATAGTTTTTGCTACAAGTTCATTTAACTCTCTAAGATTTTCTAATCGTTTCGTTGCTCGATTTACTTCGTTCCGTTCAATATGAAATGCAAAATAATTTAACGTATCGACAATGATATACCAATACATTCGTTCAATCATTTGATGATCACTTTTAGCACCGTACGTTTGAAGCCATGTTTTCCATTCTTCTGATGGAATGTACCATTTTAAAATCATCCCATAATCAATTATCGGATCAGCAATCATTGCGTTATCCCAATCAATTAAATAAAGCTGATTATCCTCTGTTTGCAAAATATTATGATGATCAATATCTCCATGGCAAACGACAAGCTCTTTGTTGGTTGTTGCGGGCATTAGATGCTCCAAATGCGTAAGAGCTTCCTTTACCTCCATATATTCATTTGCAAGCTGTAAAGCGGACAAACGCTTTATAACTTGTTGCAATCTTGTTTCAGCAGTTATCGGCCGCTTTCCTAAACGCATTAACATATAAAGCAATTCAGAGGAATGATGGATTTTTCGCAGCAACTTAGCTACCTGGTGGCTCTTCATTTCTTCAGGTTGAAGCTGTCTTCCCTCAAGCCATTCTTGAGCGGTGACAACATCTCCGTTTTCCATCCGCTTCGTCCAAACAAGCTTCGGTACAATGCCTTCTGCAGACAAAACAGCTAGAAAAGGAGAAGAGTTTCTTTTAAGAAAAAGACGTCTGCCATCTTTTTCTGCAAGGTACGCATCTCCGGTTAATCCACCTGCTTCTGTAACTGTCCATTCTTTACTCAATACCTTTTTAAACCAATCCACCGTGCATTCCTCAAATCTATAATCATAATCATTCTCTAAAAAACAAACATGTAAATAGATTATCTAAAATCAAATTACTTTGCAACATTAGAAAGCTTCTTTCCACCATTTGTTCCTAAAATAATAATTGGTAATTGTTGCTTTTTAATTTTACATGTTTGAAATGTACTCGTTTCACCATCTATTTGAACAAACTTCTCTTGCTTTGTTTTCAGTACTATTTGCTTTGCTCTAACAATTTCTACTTCCTTAAATCGAGTATGTCCTCCCCAAAAAACGGTAATAAACAAACCGAGAACCTTCCATTTTGAAATAGAATGAAGCAATAAAATCGTTACATAATCTTTTTCTACCGTAGCACTTGGATTTATTTTCATACCACCACCATAATATGGATGGTTGGAAACCGTTGTCATCCACAGCTGATCAATGGTACGTTTCTCATTATCAATTTCCAACTCGATTGAAAAAGGCTGAAAGCGAAAAAGTGTATATAAAAGTGCAAAAACATAACTCAGCTTTCCAACTCGAATGACGTTGAATATTCGTTTTAATGATCCGCTGTTCGCTCGATGCGTTACCTCTGCATCAAATCCAAAGCCAATACTATTAACAAAGTGACGTCTTTTATCTTGTAAATAATAATCTCCAAGCCAATAAGTAGAAATTCCATCACCACTTACAATTTTCTGAAACAATGCTACCGGATCCCCTTGAATTTCTGCCCCTCTCGCGAAATCATTTCCTGAACCAGCAGGAATGTAAGCGAAAGGATAACGATTCGTCCCTAAACCATTAATTGCTTCATAAAAGGTCCCATCCCCACCAATAACGATAACTGTGTGAATATCTGCGTCATTATATGTATGCAATTTACGAACAATCTCAGTCGCATGTCCTTGATATTCTGTTTTATAGCACTTACTCGAAACGAGCTGAAAGGCACTTGTTTTTTTTATTTCTTCAAAAACCTTTAACCCTCTTCCATTCCCAGCAATTGGATTAACAATAATAATATACATTTAGTTTAGACCTCATCCACAAACGTAAAGGTAGATGTATCCTCTTCCCATTCTGGACGTTTCACAGAGGAGGTTTCACATTGTTTTAACAGCGCATCGGCTGCTTTTAATTGGCGATTCTTTAGTGGTGATTGCAGTGACCTTTTTTCTTGAAACCATTTATCGAATTCGCGTGTACCAACTATCCTTGTCTGAAAGGGTTCGTTTGAAAATATAATCTGGTGCTTTCGAGATAATACCGTCTTCGAAACAGAAAATTCAACGTCATTGGATTTTAAAATACTTCTTACTATTTTCTCAGTTCGTTTCAGAGCAATAACCGGATTTAATATTTTTGTGTTTTTATGCTTTCCTTCGATAAACCATGTTCGTTCATCACTAGCCATAATAGTAGCATCCTCTGATAAACCTTCTAATAAATAGACGATTTCAATGCCAACAGGAGTGATTAAGATTATTTCGGTTTCCATAGGGGCTTTTTTAATATTAAAAATTGGGTAGTACATAATTAAATAATTATCTGGAAAGCGTTGTAAGAAAAATGCAAGTGTAGAATCCATCCTATATTTTGTTTCGAAAAAAGATACATCTGTTACAGTAGAAGTAGCCCATTTGAGTTGAAAGGGATAAAGTTTATTTAAAAAATATTGCTTTAACTCCATTTCAGACCTTGGCAAAGTATCCGTATGCTCCTGTATCTCTGGTTGATTTTGATCCGAATCTCTTCTCAAAAATTTTAACCAACGCGGAATTTTACTATCTGCTTCCTCTTCATTATCAAAGGCTTCTACTTGTGATGGGTTACTCCAAATATGATAGAGCTTATTCCAATTTTCCTGCTTTAACCGAATGAATTGAGTGGAATACCGATAAATATCCCATTCATACCTCGTAATATAATTTTGTAATTTAATTAATTGAGCCATTTTAAACACCACCATTTAAGTTAAATCGATGCATCACTTCATATTTTGGTTGTTTCGCAGGATGTATTTTATAAATTACAATTTCTTGAACGTGAACGTGCGCATGGATGGCAGTATGATAGGACGTCACAAGCTGTTGAACAGTTGATAAAGGAGGACCGGCCCACTTCTTTCCTAGGGTAATATGCGGACGGAAGGGACGACTCTCTTTAGTAAATCCTGCTTGTTCCACAGCAACCTCTACGTTCTGATAGAGATTTTCCAAGCTTTCCGAAGTCTCTACTCTAGCCCATAATACGCGTGGCTGCTCTTCTTTTCCAAACGTACCTGTTCCTTTAATCGTAATCGAAAATGGATCCGATTGCTTTATTACCTCAAGCTCTGCAAGCAACAATTTCATTTTTTCCTGAGAAACTGCCCCAAGAAATTTAACTGTAATATGAAAATCTTCTCGATAGGTCCATTGCTTATACGGCATCTGTTTTTTAAAATATGCTTGTTGATCTGCAAGCATGTCTTTAACGTTTGATGGTAAAGGTAGTGCGATAAAATAATGAGCGGTTGACTGCATAGTAGATGGTCCTCCCTTTTACAACTACAATGAGTGACAATAAGCAATCTCTGCTTCATTTAACTCACGGTAATGTCCGAGTGGCAGAGAAGGATCTAGTGTTAGCTTCCCCATCGAAACTCTTTTTAAATATATGACACGTTTTTCAACGGAACGAAACATTCGTTTAATTTGATGGAACTTACCTTCCGTAATTGTTATTTCAACTTTCGATTCTTCGTCACTTTTCAATATCTTTAAACGCGCAGGCTTTGTTTTATACCCATCTTCTAATACGATACCGTTCTTAAATTTATCTACATCTTCAATCGTTACTTTCCCTTGAATGGTCGCAATATATGTTTTTCCTACATCCTTTTTAGGTGATAAGAGTCGATGCGCAAGCTGCCCATCATTAGTTAGGAGAAGTAATCCTTCCGTATTTTTATCCAATCTCCCAACTGGAAAAGGTTTAAACCGCTGCATGGATGACGGTAATAAATCAATCACTGTTCGGGCTTCATCATCCACTGTCGCAGAAATAACCCCCTGCGGCTTATTCAACATAAGATATATATTTTTTTGATAGCTCACAGACTGCCCATCTACTTTTATATCGTCAACATTGGGCTCAACATGAAGCTTACCATCGGTTATTATCAATGAATTAACGGTTACTAAGCGCTTTTTGAGTAAAGTCTTAACTTCCTTTCTACTCCCGTAGCCTGTGTTTGCTAATAGCTTGTCTAATCGCAAGGAATTACCTCCCTCATCTTCGAAACACTTTATCTAAAATACGTACCCGATTTCCAAGTACTCTTTCTAACAGAGTAGAGGCGTAACCAAGCCATAGATAAACCACGCCTCCAACACTAACACCGATCATGAGCATTATTACAGCAGCTGTTCGCGATTCCTCATAAGGAAGGAGCATACCGAATAAAAACTTTGTAGCTACAATTGCAATAAACATGATTGCTGAAAAAATAAGTACAAGTAGCGTTCGCTTAAAGGTTTGACGATAAGAAAAATGGATGGACTTCTTAATTCGCCATAAATTTAATACAACCGCTGTTCCAGATGCTAATGCAGTTCCAAAGATTGCTCCCTTAGCACCAAACAAGTGGATCAGTGGAATATTAAATAAGATTTTCACAAAAAGCCCTGCCAGTAAACTAATCACTGCAAAATGCTGTTGATTTATTCCTTGTAAAATAGACGAAGTCACTGTAAACAAGGCCAGTATTAATGCAATTGGTGCATACCAGGCCAGTAAGGATCCAGTTAATGCGATATGGTTCATACCATATAATGCACCGTACGCTGGATAGGATAGCGCTGCTAAACCTACTGCAGCTGGAATAACAAGTACAGAAATAATTTGTAGCGCCTGATTAATTTGTTTAAAAAGAAGTTCTTTCCTATTTTGCGTAAATGTATCAGTTAACGCTGGTAAAATGGCTAAAGAAAGTCCTGTTGCAATCGTTACTGGTATGATTACAAGCTTGTGTCCATAAAAATTAATTGTTGCAAAGGCAATTTCTGAAATGTCTAATTCACCAATTGCCATCATTCCTCGATGAAAGGTAAACTGATCGACAAGCTGGTATAAAGGTGTAGCAATTCCAACCATTACAAAAGGACCTGCATATCGGAATAACTCGATAAACATTTCCTTTGTAGAAATGTCATGTGTGTATTGCTGCTGCATCAAACTTCTTTCTATATACGGTTTTCTTTTTCGCCAATACACCCAAAGTACAACAGAGGAGGCAATAGCGCCGATAAACGTTGCAAATGTTGCAAAGCCTACAGCGAGTGGCATCGGTCCATCAACCACTTCAATAATTAGAAAGACCGCTACAAGTAAAAATACAATACGTACGATTTGTTCTGCAATTTGGGACACTGCCGTGGGCCCCATTGACTGATGCCCTTGAAAAAAACCTCTTACAATACTCATGGATGGAATAATTAACAGTGCAAAACTAACCATTTGTATTACCATCGTAACATCTTCGATTGAGTTCCCCATTTTATTATCATCAACAATAATTTGCTTGGCAATCCATTCTGCACTAAAAAACAACGTTAAAAATGCGAGGATACCTGTTATGGCCATAAGTAATAGTCCACTTCGAAACATGCGCATGCTTGTTTGATAATCACCTAATGAATTATATTTAGAAACAAATTTAGATACCGCTAACGGCACACCTACAGTTGATAAACTAATTAATATATTATATGGATTATACGCATACTGAAACAAGGCACCGCCTTGTTCTCCTACGATTTCATTAAATGGAATAACATAAATCATTCCAAGAATTTTCGATAAAAATGCTGCTCCTGATAATAGAACAGTTCCTCTAACAATATTGTTTGACATTTGGTCACCTGCGTTTTTTCTTAAATTTACTCTAAACGTTATTTTATCATATATTTTTGTATGTTGGACAAACATAATCCCGATTCCATTCGAAAATTGAGTGAATCATTCATCCATGTTAAGATACATAAGGATGAAAGGAATGAATGCACATTGAAGTATGATGTTATAGTTATTGGCGGTGGCCCTTCTGGGTTGATGGCTGCCATTGCAGCAGCAGAACACGGTGCCAAAACGCTTTTACTAGAAAAAGGAAATAAACTCGGTAACAAACTTGCTATTTCAGGCGGAGGACGCTGTAATGTGACAAACCGGTTGCCACAGGAGGAAGTCATTAAACATATCCCCGGAAATGGAAAATTTTTATACAGCGCTTTTTCTGTTTTTAATAATTATGATATTATCGATTTCTTTGAAGCACTTGGCGTAAAACTTAAAGAAGAAGATCACGGAAGAATGTTTCCAGTTTCTAATTCAGCGAAAACCGTTGTAAACGCGCTTTTAAATCGATTAGACGAATTGGGAGTTACGATCAAAACAAATACCGCCGTTCAAGCGATTCATTATGGTGAAAACGAGCATCAGGTTGTTTTACAAGCCGAAAAAATATCTACAAAAAGTATTATCATTGCAGTCGGTGGTAAGGCAGTGCCTCATACTGGATCAACTGGAGACGGATATGCATGGGCAAAAAAGGCTGGACATACAATTACTCCGCTCTTTCCTACCGAGGTTGCGTTAACATCTAACGAGGACTTCATTAAAAAGAAACAATTACAAGGACTGTCACTACGCGATGTTTCCTTAACTGTCTTAAATGCAAAAAACAAGCCGATTGTCTCGCATCAAATGGACATGATTTTCACGCATTTTGGTGTATCAGGACCTGCAGTCTTACGTTGCTCACAATTTGTTGTTAAAGAGCTATTAAAAGGAGAAAACCATGTAAAAATGGTTCTCGATGTATTACCGAATACATCTAAAGATACGTTACAAAAAGAATTACTTACATTATGTGAGAAAAATCCACGTAAAACGATTAAAAATATATTAAAAGGAATTGTACCAGAACGATTTCTTACATTCATTTTAGCCTTAAACGATATTGAAGCAACCGATCATGCTGCTAATATATCAAAAGAATCCATTCAAAAACTTGGTAATACAATAAAACAGTTTACATTTTCCGTTCATGGCTCATTACCAATGGAAAAAGCATTTGTAACTGGTGGTGGTGTTTCTATAAAGGAAATAATGCCAAAAACAATGCAATCTAAACGAATGCCGCGCTTATTTTTTTGTGGAGAAATCCTCGATATCCACGGATATACCGGCGGCTATAACATTACCTCTGCCTTAGTAACCGGCAGATTGGCTGGTATAAATGCTGCTTTAGCTGGCATATGATTCCTGTAATTATTTTTCTGTATTAAGCCACGCTATTAATGCCTGGGATAAAACAGAAAGGATGATAAAATGCAAAAAAATAATGGAGTTTGGTTGCCACTAATTGCCTCCGTTGGAGTTGGCGCAGCAACATTCTATACCATGACAAAGAATAATCAAGGAATAGGTCAAACGATGCAAAAAATGATTCCTTTCGTTTCACAAATGACTGGTTCTTCTGGAACAGGAGATACACAAACCCTAGGCCCACACGGAATGAGTTAAATTGTTAGAAGCGTGTTAATGCACGCTTCTTTCTTTTATTATTAAATAGATGTGGTGCAAAACAAATTTAAACAAATTCAATTATGAACAGCATTTTAATTTAACCATCTTATATAAGGCAAAAGATGCTTGCACTCCCTCTCTTGCTCTAGTATAGTAGTCAATAATTAAATTGATAAGGAGAGAAAAAAATGAAGGGATTTCACCTACTTATAAGAATTGTAATTGCCATTATACTAGGTATTTTACTCGGTTCCTTTGTTCCTGAGTGGACGATTCGTATTTTTGCAACCTTTAACAGCCTTTTTGGAAATTTCTTAAGCTTTGTTATCCCCCTTATAATTCTTGGATTTATTGCTCCTGGTATTGGAACATTGGGACGAGGAGCAGGAAAATTGCTTGGTCTAACTGCGGTAATCGCTTATACATCAACGATTATTGCTGGAGTAATTGCATTTCTTGTTGCTAAAAACCTTTATCCAGCAATGCTTAAAGGACAATCACTTGAAAATTTTTCTGATCCAACGGAAAGTCTTGCTACAACTTATTTAAAGCTTGAAATGGCACCTCCAATCGGAGTCATGACAGCTTTATTACTTTCCTTTGTTATTGGATTAGGAATCGCTGCAATAAAGGGGAACACATTGCTTCATTTAATGAATGAATTTCGAGATATTATCCAATTAGTTATTGAAAAAGTAATTATTCCATTACTTCCATTTCACATTTTTGGTATTTTTGCTAATATGACATTTGCTGGTCAAGTAAGTACCATTTTAAATGTTTTTGCAAAGGTATTCATTATGATCATTATTTTACATCTATTATATTTAACATTACAATACACTGTTGCTGGATCATTGAGTAAGCAAAATCCTTTTGGCATGATAAAGAAAATGCTACCTGCATATTTCACAGCTTTAGGAACACAGTCGTCTGCTGCAACAATTCCAGTTACATTAGAAAGAACGAAGAAATTAAATGTACGCGAACGAGTCGCTGACTTTACAGTTCCACTTTTAGCTAACATTCATTTATCAGGCAGTACAATCACTCTTGTTAGCTGTGCATTAGCAGTTATGTTTTTACAAGGCGACATGGCAAGCTTTTCTAAAATCATGCCTTTTATATTAATGCTAGGAGTTACGATGATTGCCGCTCCAGGAGTGCCTGGAGGTGCCGTAATGGCTGCACTTGGACTATTGGAAACAATGCTTGGATTTGATCCAACAATGGTTTCGCTAATGATTGCGCTATACCTTGCACAAGACAGCATTGGTACTGCATGTAATGTAACAGGAGATGGTGCAATTACTTCGATTATAAACTCTTTTCGAAAAAAGAAAGATCCTGTTGAAGAAGAAATAAGAACAACTGCACAGTAAAGAAAAACTGCTGGAAATAAATTAAGTCAGGCAGTTCATCCAAGGGATGAGCAGCTTGACTTTTTTTGGTTTTCTTTCAAATTTGGTGGTGTAGCTTTCTAGCGCGAGTTTGTAAGCAAAAGGCATACAGATAACGCACATGTCATTTTTTGCATTAAAAAATGGATACGAATTTCGTATCCATTTTCTTTCGCCTGGCGGCGTCCTACTCTCACAGGGGCAATGCCCCAACTACCATCGGCGCTGAAGAGCTTAACTGCTGTGTTCGGCATGGGAACAGGTGTGACCTCTTCGCTATCGCTACCAGACAAATGTCTTTAAAGGAAAGACAAGATATATTATAGGCATTTTCCAAAGAAAATGCAAGGGTTTTTTATTTATACCCTAAAAACTAAATAAGAGATCTACCAATGACAAGCTGACATAAAGAAAGTTAGTTAAGTCCTCGATCGATTAGTATCCGTCAGCTCCACGTGTCACCACGCTT